>JAHQVV010000008.1 GCA_019634195.1 Phycisphaeraceae bacterium
GATAGCATTACGCGTCGCCGTGACGGCTCGTAACGGTTGTAAGGATCCCGCGGACCCGTATGGTTTGAAATCGCTTGGCTTAGCCACCACAATCGGCAACCCGGCTGCAGGCAAACCTGCCCCGTCGATTAAGATGCCCCACTGCGACCTCCTACGACGCGACTGCGTGGATCAACCAATGGACCCCGAGCAAACCGACAACCCGGACCCATCACCTGCGCCAACGTCACCGCCGGAACTGGCGTGCTCGATCGAGCTTCAACACAGCGACCGGGTCAACTTTGCGATGCAGCAGAACGGCGTGCCGCTGGTCGATCGGGTGACACTCACCTCGTCCCACGACGAGCCGCTGGCAGGCCTGACGATCCGCCTGTCGCTGGACAACGACGAGGCCGAGCCGTGGACCGCCCGGCTTGCTCGCCTGGACCCCGGCAGCAGCGCAACGATCAGTGCAGAGGACTTTTCGCTGTCGGTCAAGCAACTCGCCTCGAGGACCGAGGCGCAGCGTGCCAGGATCATCGGCGAGGTGTCTTGCGGGCAGGCCCGGGCCCGGGCGGCCTTCCCCGTCGACCTGCTCGCGTTTGATCAATGGCCGGGGGTGGGGTACTTCGCCGAACTCACCGCGGCGTTCGTCACCCCGAACCACCCGAGGGTTGCGGAATTGCTACAAACCGCCCGGCAGTCGCTCGATGATCTGAGCGAGACCGACGCGCTGGATGGTTATCAATCCAAGAGCCGGCAGCGCGCCTCGCTGATTGCTGAGGCATGCTTCAACAGTATCGCGGCGCAAGGAATCGGTTACATCAACCCCCCGGCCAGCTTCGAGACGACCGGCCAACGTGTCCGCCTCATCGACCGCGTGCTGCAGGAACAACTGGGCACCTGCCTTGACCTGTCCTTGGTGCTGATGTCGCTGTGGGAGCAGTGCGGGATGCACCCGCTGATCCTGCTGCCCCAGGGCCACGCCATGCCCGCGGTCTGGACGCACGACACGCACCTGTCTCAGACCGTCATCGACGAGCCGGCCCGTATCCGCAACCTCATTGAGCTCGGCGAGGTGCTGCCCGTCGAGTCCACGCACCTGACCCAGCCGGGCGCGACTTTTGCCGGCGCGGTCGAGGCCGCCAAGCGCACGATGCAGCCGCCCGGCGGCACCTTTCACGCGATCGATATCCGGTCGGCCCGCAAACGTGGCGTCCGTCCGCTGCCCCTGCGTGCCGATGGCGAGGCGGGCGTCGATCTTGACGCGGTCGACAAGAGGGCACCGGCACCCTCCGTCAGTTCGATCAGCAGTGTCGCGCTGGCCGACCGTGCCGAGGCGTGGTCCCGCGAGCACAACGCCGATCAGCTTGGCCCAGACGTGACCCCCGACGCACGCGTCACGCGTTGGCAAAAACGGCTGCTCGATCTGTCACTCCGCAACCGCTTACTGAACTTCAAAGAGACCGGCCGGACCCTACCGTTCGATGTGCCAGACCTGGCGGCGTTGGAGAACAGACTCGCCGATGGGCAGGCCTTTGACGTGCTGCCCAAGCTCGATGACAACGAGCAGTTCCTGCAAGAAGAACTCAACGACCGCCGGCTGCACGCGCGGGCGACCGATGCGGAATCCAAGAAACGGCTGCTCAACCTCTACCGCACCGCGAAGTCGAGCATCGAAGAGACCGGTGCCAACATCTTGTACCTCGCGCTCGGGCTGCTCAAGTGGTACGAACACGACGCCGCGGACCGGCCGCGCTACGCCCCACTGCTGCTGCTGCCGATCACGCTGCACCGCGAGTCGACCGGCGGCGGCTATTCATACCGGATCGAGCTCAACGACGAGCCGTTGTACCCCAACGTCACCCTGCTCGAAAAGCTCCGAACCGATTTCGGTATCGCCGCACCCGTGCTAGATGACCTGCCCGAGGATGAAAACGGGGTGGACATCGAACTGATCTTCCGCAACTTCCGCGACGCGATCCGCGAGATCCCGAAATGGGAGGTGCTGGACGCCGCGTCACTCGGGCTCTTCTCATTCAACAAGTTCCTGATGTGGAAGGACCTACAAGAGAAGACCCAGACGCTCAAGCAGAACCGGCTGGTCCAGCACCTGATCGAGCTGCCTGAGCAGGACTTCGACCCCGAACCGTTCCCCGAGGGCGCAGAACTGGATGACACGCTCGCGCCCGACGGCCTGCTGTGCACTCGTGACGCGGACTCGTCGCAGCTCACCGCTGTCTGCGCGGCCAAAGACCAGCGGACATTCGTGCTCGAAGGCCCGCCAGGCACAGGCAAGAGCCAGACCATTGCCAACATCGTGTCCGACGCACTAGGCCGGGGCAGGCGTGTGCTGTTTGTCGCCGAGAAGATGGCCGCGCTGTCGGTCGTCCGCAAGCGATTGGAACAGGACGGGTTGGGCGCGTTCTGCCTCGAGCTGCACTCGGCTAAAGCTTCGAAGAAGCAGGTCCTCGCCCAGATCCAGGAAAGCCTGCACGCACCGCGCAACAGCGCCCCGGCCAACTGGGACGCGCTGTGCGGCGAACTCGGCAAAACCCGCAACCAGCTCAACGCGTACATCCGCGCGATGCATGAGACCCGCGCCGCCGGGGAGAGCCTGTACCGCATGATCGGCAGGCTCAACCGTCTTGGGGACGGGCAGACGACCTCACCGCCTACCGACGAACCCGCCGACACAACAGAGGATCAACTCAGGTCATGGCTCGCCGCGATCGAGACACTCCAGGAACGCGCCCGCCCGATCGACCCGCACGAGGCATTCCCCCTGCGCGGTATCGGCACCTGCCCGTGGAGCTTCGGCCTGCCTGAACAAGCAAGAACGGGCCTTGCGAAAGCCACTGAGCAAGCCAAACAACTGACCGATACGCTGGGCCCGTTGATCACCGTGTTTGATCCGGCAATCGATACGGACACACCCTGCTACGAATCGGTGCGTGCGATAGTGGCGCTTGCCGAACTTTTCTTGCAAGACAAACAGGCAGACCCGGGCCTCATAGCCGGCACCCACGCCGAAGCACTGCGGCAGCAAGCCCGTGAAGCGATCACCGTCGGGCGTCAGCGTGACGAGCAACGAAACCAACTGCTCCAGCACTACCGCCAAGAGTTCCTCAACCTCGACCACCTGGTCCACCTCGACGCGATCAACCGCCACCTCCAGCGTGGCTCGCTGATGCGGTTCTTCACCGCGCGTGGTGTCAAAAAACCGCTGCGCCCGTACGCCAAAGACAAGCTCCCCCCGCTTCCAGAAGTCGCCGAACACCTCGAACAACTCGGCGAGGTCAAGCGGCTTGATCAACGGCTCCACGGACACACTGATGTCGCGCAGGCGCTCGGTCCTTCATGGAACAACGCCGAGGCCGATTGGAACGAGGCCGAAGAACTGATCCACTGGTGCGAGCAGGTCGCCGAGCACCTCGCGCCCATCCAGGCCGACACGGCCCTTGAAGGATTCGGTGACAAGCTCGTTGCTGGCGTTGGTACGACGCGCGGCCCGGCCATCGTCGATGCCTGCAAGGCCCTGATCCCCGCGTGGCAGGGCTGGCAGACCGCCTGGCAGGGCGTCGAGCAGACGCTGCATACCTCGACCGATCTCGCGTTCAGCGAAGGCGCACCCCGCTGGCTCGAGCAGGTCCACGTGACACTTCAGCGCTGGGCCGACCACCTCGGTGAACTCAACAACTGGTGCAGCTACCGCGCCGCGCGCGATGCGGGGATCAAACTAAGCCTCCACAAACTCGTCGACGGGTACGAGACCGGGGTGTTCAAATTACAAGATCTACGGGCCATCTTCTGGCGCAGTTTTGGCGGTGCGTGGTTTGCGGCGGTGGCCGATGGAGATGACGCGGTGCGCGGCTTCAACGCTGATGCCCACTTATCCACGGCAGAGCGTTTCAGGCTGCTCGACAAGCAGATGATCGAGCTGACGCGGCACGTCATCACCGATCGGCTGGACCAGGACCGGCCCGGGCCGACCAGCGCAGCGTCATCCCAATCCGAGATGGGTATCCTCCGGCGAGAGATCGAGAAGAAGCGGCGGCACCTGCCCACCCGTCGCCTGATCGAATCGATCCCGACCTTGCTGCCGCGTCTCAAGCCGTGCTTCCTGATGAGCCCGCTTTCGGTCGCGCAGTTCCTCGCCGCGGAGTTGCCGCCATTCGATCTAGTGGTCTTCGACGAGGCGTCGCAGATACCGGTGTGGGACGCGATCGGCGCCATCGCACGGGGCAAGGAAGTCATCGTCGTTGGCGACTCGAAACAGCTCCCCCCTACGACCTTCTTCAGCACCCTCGAGGATGAAGAAGACGCCGACCTTGACGACCACGCGGTGGATGACATGGAGTCGATCCTCAAGGAATGCAATGCGTCTGGCATCCCCGGGCTTCGCCTGCGTTGGCACTACCGAAGCCGACACGAATCGCTCATCACGTTTTCCAACCACCACTACTACCAGAACGAGCTGCACACCTTCCCCTCACCAGTCGAGCCGTCTCAGGCACTCGGCGTCACGTTCCGCCATGTCGAAGACGGCGTATACGACCGCGGCGGGACACGGACCAACCGCGTCGAGGCCGAGCGCGTCGTCGAGCAGGTCGTCGCCATGCTGCTGGATAAGAACGATACCGATTCAATCGGCATCGTGACATTCAGCCAAGCCCAGCAGAGCCTGATCGAAGACCTGATCGATGAGGCGCGGCGCAATACGCCCGAGATCGAGCCGTACCTGACCAGCGACGCCGAGGAGCCGGTGTTCGTCAAGAACCTGGAGAACGTTCAGGGCGACGAACGCGACGCGATCATCTTCTCAGTAGGCTACGGCCCGGATCAGGACGGCAAGCAGAGCATGAACTTCGGGCCGCTGAACAAAGAAGGCGGTGAGCGTCGGCTGAACGTCGCGGTCACCCGCGCGCGGCGTCGGCTCATTGTTTTTTCATCGATGACCAGCGACGCGATCGACCTGCGGCGGACCCGCGCGACGGGTGTACGCGACTTCAAGACCTTCCTCGACTTCGCCCAACGCGGCCCCGAGGCGATCCCGGATTACGCCGACGCGACCGGCGACCTTGCGTTCACCGAGGGCTTTGAAAGTGTCGTGTGTGACGCGCTGACCGAGGCGGGCTGGGACGTCGATACCCGTGTGGGGTGTGCGGGCTACCGCATCGACCTGGCGGTCAAGGACCCCGAAGATCCGGAACGGTACGTTGTCGGTATCGAGTGCGACGGCAAGTCCTACCACAGCGCGAAGACCGCGCGCGACCGGGACCGCATCCGCGAGGCGGTCTTGGAGGGGCTTGGTTGGCAGATCGAACGCGTGTGGTCAACGCAGTGGCAGGTCAACGCGCAGGGCTGCCTGGCCAGGCTGGTCGAGACGATTGAGAAAGCCGTTGCCGAGTCCGGGCGGGCCGACGGACCGACCGAGCCGGTCCCGAACGATCAACCCGAGTCGGAGACGAGCGAAGCGATCGATACAGAAGAGGGCAACACCGACTGGCTCTTTGCCCACCCCCCAAAGGCCAAGCCCGAGGCGCAGGGCCTGCCCGTCTATGAGCCCGCGCGGCTCACCAAGCGCGATACCGACATCAAAGACATCTACGCATCATCGGCAGACGATCGGCTGACCAAGACCCTCGCCAAGATCGTGGAGCAGGAGTCACCGATCGTTGAAGACCTCGCGATGCGGCGGCTGGCGGAAGGCTTTGATGTCTCGCGGGCCACACAGCGCTTCCGCGACCGCTTTGATGTGGTCCTGATGCAGGCGGCCGAGCAAGGCCTGATCACTCGGCAGGCCGAGGTGCTCTGGCACCCGACGCAGGATGCCACATCCTTCAAGGCAGTGCGTATTGATGGGGACAGCCAAGCCTCCCAGCGTGACATCGAAGACATCCCGCTGATCGAGCAGGTCAACGCCTGTGCCCACATCCTCTCCGAGCAGTTCGGCCTGCCCCGTGAGGACCTGATCCGCGAAGCGGGTAAGCTCTTTGGGATCACCCGCGCCACCGCCAGGGTATCTGAAGAGCTCGACCAAGCCGTGCAGGTGCTCATTGATCGCGGCGAAGCGGTCGATCAGGACGGGCGGGTCACGCCCCAGGCCTAGTGCGATGCCGAAGCCTGAGAAAGATGTTTTTGATGCCTGGAATGAAACACTGAGCTCAAATGTTATGTCCCATACATGGCAAGTGAATTGTTTCGCTTGACGCTGCCCGATTGGACCCTACTATTTAGAAGCGTGAAGAACGTCTGTTCCAAGCTGGTCTGTGCCCTCCTTGCCGCGATCCTCGTGGCAGGGCTGTCCGCGCAGGCATTCGGTTCGGGCCAGGCGATCTTTGGCTACGGGCCATCGGGTGATGACTGCTGCTGTTCGGAGCCCGCAACCGACACCACCCCCTCCTGTGGCGACTTGGAAAACGGCTGCTGCCCCGAACCCGGGCAGACCGATGACTCCCCGTGCTCATGCGCCTGCTCAAGTTGCAGCGCCATGTCGCGGACAGTCAACCTGTTCTCTGTCGATATTGATTTTTCATTGCTATTCACCCGAGACGCTCAACTCCTCGTATTGATGCCGAACCGCCTGCCAGCCTCCGCTGTGCTGGGTGTCGACATCCAACCCCCGATCGCCTGACCCATTTCATAGGGCTGTTGCGCGCGTATCGCGCCCGGCCCGTTGTGTTGTTGCGCGCCCGTCAGGCGCGCCATATACCACCACACCATTGAGATGGGAGCGGGCCGACATGGACCTGCACAAGCTTTCAAACCAGGGGCAAGAGCGCCGCAACGACGGCGTGTCGACTCCGGCGGTGCCCCCGCCCCAACGGCGTTGGCTAACACGCATTGCGCTGCCAGTCGCCATCCTGCTGGCGACACTCGCGTTGATCCTTTACGCCGCGCGGGACGTGATCCAGCCGGCCACGCAGGTGCGCACCACGCGCGCCGTGGCGGTCGCTGCGGCAAGCAACGATACAAGCGCAACCCGGCCTGCCGCCAGCGCCGCATCGGCGGTCGTCGCTCAGGCCCCGGGCTGGGTCGAACCGGACCCCTATCCGGTCTACGCCACCGGCCTTACCAACGGCATTGTCGAATCGGTGCATGTGCTCGAGGGCGATACCGTCCGAACAGGGCAGCTCTTGGTGCAACTCGTCGCCGACGACGCGGCACTCGCACTGTCACAAACCAAGGCCGAGCTAGCGCGAGCTAAAGCCGCTCTGACTGCGGCACAGGCCGATCTTGATGAGCCGGTCGCATTGGAACGGGTTTGTGCGGTAACGAAGGCGCAGGTCGATGCCAGGCAAGCCGCACTGACCCGACTCGGTGCCGAGGTCGCCAGCGAACAGGCGCGCCTGGACGAACTCAACTCGGCTTACGATCGCCTCGCTGGCCTGGATAAACGATCTGTCTCGGAGTTGAAGGTAGAGGAGGCCAGGTACCGTGCCCAGAGCCAGCGCGCAGTGCTCGAAGCGATGCGCCAGCGCCGACCCGAGCTCCAAGCCCAGCTCGAAACCGCTAAGGCTGAACACGCCGCCGCGGATCGCAACCTTGAGCTAAAGACCCAGCTCCAGCGCACCCGCGACGAGGCGATGGCTACTCGGGACGCCGCGCAGACAGCGGTCGAGGAAGCCGAGCTCCGGCTTCAGCGCATGACCATCAACAGCCCGATCGACGGCGTTGTCATGGCGCGGCTCGTCGGCCCGGGCAGCAAGATCATGCTCGACATGGACAGCCCACACTCGGCCCACGCGATCCACCTCTACGACCCTAAGCAGCTGCAGATCCGTGTCGATGTGCCGCTTGCCGACGCCGCAAAGGTCGGCCTGGGCCAGCGCGCCGAGATCATTGTTGATGTGCTACCGGACGTGGTTTTCGGAGGCGAAGTCACGCGGCTGGTCCACCAGGCGGACATCGCCAAGAATACCGTGCAGTTCAAGGTCGCGGTCGAGAACCCTTCCCCCCTGCTCAAGCCGGACATGCTCGCAAGGGTCAAGTTTTACAGCGGCGAAGGCGCCCCATCGATCAGCCAAGCCAGCAGCGGTACAGCAATGGGCTCACCCGTTGCCATCCGAAAGAGCGCGGTCGTTGACAAGGGCGAGCAGACTTTCGTCTGGTGGGTCTCGCCGGTCAATCAGCGCATCGAGAAGCGCACGGTCGCCCTGGGCCAGCCACGCGCCGACGACGGCGTGACCATCACCAGCGGGCTGAACCCCGGCGACCTCGTCGTCGATGAGCCCGACCCCGACCTCAAAGACAACCAGCGTGTTCGCAGCCACGAACACCACAGGAAGTGAGACTCGCAATGGCCATGATTGAATGCCGACAACTCAGCAAGACCTACCGCAAGGGTGCCAGCATCATCAAGCCGCTTGATTCGCTGGACCTCGACGTCGAGCAGGGCAGCTTCCTTGCTCTGATGGGGCCCAGCGGCAGCGGCAAGACAACGCTCTTGAATCTCATCGCGGGGATCGACCAGCCGACGTCCGGCTCGCTGACCATCGCCGGGCAGAACATCGCGGCGCTCAGCCGCAGCAAGCTCGCGAGCTGGCGGGCCAAGCATGTCGGCTATGTGTTCCAGCTCTATAACCTCGTGCCGGTGCTGACCGCGTATGAGAACGTTGAACTGCCGATGCTGCTGCACCCGCTGTCGCGCAAGCAGCGGCACGAACGCGTGGGCACCGCCCTGTCGCTCGTTGGCCTGGCCGACCGGCACGACCACTACCCGCGTCAGCTCTCCGGCGGGCAGGAGCAGCGCGTCGCCATCGCACGGGCCATCGTCACAGACCCGCAGATCATCGTCGCCGACGAGCCGACCGGCGACCTGGACAAGCCCTCCGCCCACGCGGTGATGAGCCTGCTCGTTCGGCTGAACCAGGAGCTGGGCAAGACCCTCATCATGGTGACCCACGACGCCGCAACCGCCGAGCACGCCGGGCTCACCCTGCACCTGGACAAGGGCCAACTCGTTGAGCAGTCCGTGACGGCGGCCTTCTCCGGCGAGACCGCAACAACCCACGCAGACGAGGGAGGCGACGCATGATCCGCCTCAAGTACTGGCCACTCGTGATCAAGCAGATCACCCGGCACCGCGTCCGTTCGGTGCTGACGATCCTCGGCGTCGCCATCGCGATGTACCTCTTCGTCGCGATCCAGGCGATGCAGCAAGGCGTCGCGCAAACGACCGAGGCCACCGCCGCCGACACGACACTCGTCGTCTACCGCGAGGACCGCTTCTGCCCGTTCACCAGTCAACTGCCAGAGTACTACCTGCAGCAGATCGAGGCGATCGACGGCGTGGTCTCGGCCGTGCCGATCCGCGTGGTGGTAAACAACTGCCGGGCGTCGCTGGATGTCGTGACGTTCCGCGGCGTGCCGCGCGATCTGTTTGAGTCGACCATCGGGCAGAACATCCGCTTCAGCGCCGGCACCTTGGGTGACTGGCAGAAGCGCTCCGACGCCGCCCTGCTTGGCGAGACCCTCGCCGCTCGCCGCGGGCTCAAGGTCGGCGACCAATTCGATGCCGCGGGGATCACCGTCTATGTCGCGGGCATCCTTGAATCGGATGAGCCGCAGGATCAGAACGTCGCCTACGTCCATCTGGATTTCCTGCAGCAGCAGGTCGATCGTCGGCTGGGCACGGTCACGCAGTTCAACGTCAAGGTCGACGATCCTGAACGACTCGGAGCGGTTTCGAATGAGATCGATGAGCTGTTTGCCTCTGCCGAGCAGCCGACATCGACACGATCGGAAAAGGCCTTCGTCGCTCAGATCGCCAGCGATATGATCGAGCTGATCGGCTTCACGCGGTACCTGGGCTGGGGCTGCCTGGTTGCGGTGCTAGCGCTCGTTGGCAACGCGATTGTGCTGTCGGTGCAGGACAGGATCAAGGAACACGCGGTGCTTCAAACGCTTGGCTACCCAAGCGCCTTGATCGGCCGGCTGATCGTAACCGAGGCGGCGGTGCTCGGGCTGCTCGGCGGGTTGCTGGGCGCAAGCGCGGCCATGCTGACGATCCGCCTGACACACCTGAGTTTTTCTGTGGATGGCCTAAGCATCCCGATCGAGGCCGGGCCGGTGCTCTTGGCATTAGGCATGGCGTTGTCGATCGCGTTGGGTGTCGCGGCGGGATTGGTCCCGGCGGTGCAGGCCGCGCGTCGGCCAATCGCGAGTTGTTTCCGTGCGGTTTAAGGAACGATGAACGATGCGAAGACTACCCTTTGATTACGCAGCACGGAACCTCGGCCGATCACCCCTGCGCCTGTCCATCAGCGTCGTGGGCAGCGTGCTGGTCGTCGTCCTGGCGATCTCGGCGTACGCGTTCGTGCGCGGCATGGATCGCTCGCTCGTTGGCTCGGGCTCGCCCAACAACGTGATCCTCCTCGGCGCCGGCAGCGAAGAAAGCATCGAGCGCAGTGAGATCAGCACCTCCGTCGCCAGCCAGGTGCAGGCCACGATCCCGGGCCTCAAGTCGCAGGCCGGCCAGGCCTACGTCTCGCCCGAGGTGCACGCGGCACTCGCTGTCTCGATCGAAAAGGACGCCGAGCCGATCGGCCAGGCCGTGTTCCGCGGCGTGACACCCGCGGCATTCAGCGTCCACCCCCAGGTCCGCATGATCGAAGGACGCACACCCCAAACCGGCGCAGACGAACTGCTGGTCGGTCAACTCGCATCCGCTCGGCTGGGTTTGTCAGGAGACCGCCTCGCGGTCGGGCAACAGCTCTGGATCGACGACCGCCCCTTCACCATCGTCGGCCGATTCGCCGCGCCCAACACCGTCATGAACGCGGAGGTCTGGGTGCCTCTGACGAGCATCCAGACACTGACCCGGCGCGAAGGGATCTCGTGCGTGGTGCTGACGCTGGGCGACGCCGAGTTCGCGGACGTGGACCTGTTCGTGAAGAGCCGGGTGGACCTGGAACTCGCCGCGATCATGGAGACCGAGTACTACGACCAGCTCAGCGCGTTCTACCAGCCCGTCAAGATGATGGTGTGGATCACCGCCCTGCTGATCGGCGCGGGCGGACTGCTCGGCGGACTCAACACGATGTACGCCGCGTTCGCGTCGCGAATCCGCGAGGTCGGCACGCTCCAATCGCTCGGCTACTCAAGACGCGCCATCGTCATCAGCTTCCTGCAGGAATCCCTGCTCGCCGCGGCGACCGGTGCCGTGCTCGGCTCGCTGATCAGCCTGGCCTTGCTCGACGGCATCTCGATCCGGTTCTCGATGGGGGCCTTCGGCCTGCTCGTCGATGCACCCACCATCGGCTTTGGCATCGCCATCGGGCTGCTGCTCGGCGTCATCGGATCGATCCCCCCCGCCCTACGCTGCCTCAGGCTACCGATTGCCGAAGCATTAAAAGCAAACTGAAATCCAACGACCCCCTTACGAAAGGAAAACACATGTTCGCGATCCACCCAACCCGATACGCACCCGCCGCGCTGCTCGCAGCCATCTTGCTTGTACTGACCGCCTGCGGCGGCGAAGAGGCGACCCAGGAAGTGGGACCGGCCTCACAACTGCCCGAGACAGTCTTCCTGGCCGAAGCACCCCAGGGCATCCAGAGCATCTCGTCGCTGAAGGCCGGCGCGAAGGAAGGCGATGAGGTCGTTGTCCGAGTCGTTGTTGGCGGCACGGAAAACCCGATCGTGCAAGGCCGTGCATCCGCCGCGATCATCGATGCCTCGATTGAGAACCCCTGCCTGAGCGAAGACGACCACTGCCCGATCCCCTGGGACTACTGCTGCACACCACAGGAAAACCGCACCGCCAACCTTGCAACGCTGCGGATCACCGACGACGCGGGTCAGGTCCTTAAAGCCGAGTTGGCGCCACGCATCAAGCCGCTAACGACGCTGGTCATCAAAGGCATCGTCGGGCCGCGCCCGGACGAACAGGTCCTGACGATCGATGCGCAGGGTATCTACATCGAAGACGAGATCCAATAATGATCGCAAAGCGCTGTGCTGCATCCATCCTGATCGGGGCGGGCGTTATGCTGTCGGTCGGCTGCGCGCAGCCCCGGCCGTTCGACGACCTGTGGGTCGCTGCCCGGCCGTACCGTTCGGATATGAAACTAACCCGCCCGCCATCGGATACGCTTGAGCGTGACCAGAGTACTGTGCAGGCGGCCGCCGAAACGAATCCCGATGGCGCGATCACACTGCAGGACGCGGTCGTACTCGCGCTGCGCCAGAACCCGACGCTTAGGGCCAACGGCTGGTCAGTCGCCGCCGCCGAGGCCGACGCCATGCAGATGGGTCGGCCGCCCAACCCCACCGCGACACTGTCGGTCGAAAACTTCGCCGCGCCGGACAGCCTCCCCGCCCTGCCGCGGCAGACCCTGCGCATCAGCCAGGTCATCGAACTGGCGAACAAGCGTGAAAAACGTCAACAGCTCGGCGAGGCGCGACAACGTTTGGTGGCCTGGGATTATGAGGCGCAGCGCATCGAGATCGCCGCGCGTACCGCCGCCCGCTATGTCGCGGTGCTCGTAGCTCAAAAGCGTATCGCTCTGACTAAGCAGCAACTTAAGCTCGCTGAAACGGCCTACGACATCGCCAATGACCGGGCGGCCAACGGCACCCGCCCCGGCTTTGAACGGGACCAGGCCCACGCCCGCGCCGCGCTAATCCAGATCGAGTTGGACCAGGCCAGGCAAGACCTTGCCTCGGCCCGTGCGGACCTCGCCGCGTCGTGGGGAGCAGACGAGCCGGCCTTCGAATCCGTCGGCGGAGAGCTTGCAGCCCTCGTGGAACTCCCATCGCTCGATGCGCTACAACAGCGATTGCCACAGAGCCCACACGTTGCACGCTGGGCCGATGAGATCGCGTTGCGTGAGCAGGCGATCGACCTCGAGCGTGCCAACGCAGTCACCGACCCCAGCCTGGGCGGCGGCGTACGGTACCTGTCTGAGTTAGATGAGACGGTCGGGGTCGCCGAAGTCAGCTGGCCCCTGCCGCTGCTGGACGACAACGAGCACGGCATCCTCGCGGCGCGTCTGCGTTTCTCTCAGGCTGTCGCCGAGCAAGAGGCCGCAAAGACCGAAGCAAGCCGGCAACTATCACGCGCCTACGCCAAGGCACAGGCCGCATCCCAAACACTGGACACTCTGAAAAGCAAGGCGGTCCCCGCCGCCTCCGCCGCATATGAAGCCACTCGAGATGCGTATGAAGCCGGCCAAACCGAATACCTCACCACGCTAGATGCCGAGCGATCGCTGCTAGACCTACAGCGCCTGCAACTCGACGCGGCTTTGGCTTACCACAAGGCCATCATCGACCTGGAACACATCACCGCGAGCGCGCTCAGTCAGTAGCTGTAATATGCATCCCAATACTTTCCGGACTGGGCTTCAGGGGGCAGGTCAGTGGTGATGGCCCGCCAATGCTTCGAACATTGTGCGGGCTGCTTTTGTGCTGACCGGAACACCCGGCCGCGGTTGTCTATCCAATCTTCTCAATAGCTGCTTCGGCTTTGGCGTAGTCCCGGCCGGCGTATCGCTCGACAAGCGCGTAACCACTATGGCCGAGGGCAAGCACAACATGCTCAGGGCCAAATTCTTCAAGCAGCACCTTTGCTGCGGCGTTACGGCATTGCTTTGCGGTCCACTCTGGTACGCCAGCCAGCTTGCAGGCCCGTTTGATTGCCCTTGTCACCGACGCGACCTGATACTGCTCGCCCGGCTTTAACCCGGGCTGATCCTTGACGTTTGATCCTCGCGTGTTGCCTTGATTCTTTGGCGTCTTGCGCTCGGCCTCGTGTTTGTCGCGTACCCACTTGTCGGCCTCGCCGGGAGAGAACAGCGGCCTGTCAATCGCCCTACCGACCATGAACTGTCGAACGATCCCACGCGCATGCGGGCCGAGTGGAATGCGTCTGGCCTTGCCCTTGTGTTTGGTCTTGTGATGTTCGGGAAAGTACCACGACGTTGTTTTAGTGGTGTCGATCATGGCAAGCGTCATCTGTACGGCCTCTCCCGGCCCCATGCCGGTGTGCCGCATCAAGTCGGCAATGGCGGCGACCTGTGGCGTCAAGTGAGGGAGAACGGCGTCTACGTGTCCCCACGGGACCGCTTCGGCCTCGCCCGGCTCTTTGACGCCCTGCTCGCCATATTGCAGGCGATCGAGCAAGGCTAGGTCGTGCCACGTTGATGCGGGGACCATCCTCTTTTGCGACGCCCACATGAAAGCCCGCTGGATCTTCGTGATGAGGTCGTTGATGTACTCACGGTTCAAGCCCTCGGCGACCATGCCGTTGCGCACGACTTCCAGATCATCTGCGCCAAACTCATTCGCGGGAACTGTTCCGGCATATCGCCGGCACCGCTTCAATGCCTGCTTGATCTTGCTGGCGTTTGATGGAATCTTCTTATCGCCATCCTTGATGCAGTACCGCTTTTGAACAGATCGCCAATACACAATCATGACCCTGCCCACAGTCTGGCCCACTTGCGTCGCAGGCGTCTTCGCACCTCCACTTGGCCTGGCGTCCACGACTCGCCCGTGTTCTTTCCATGCTTCCACGACACGGGCGTGCTCGGCGTGACTCGCTGCGGTCCCGTGTTCGCCTAGATAGACGACTTGGCGCCTGCCGGTGACGGGGTCGGGAAGTGTGACGTATGCGCGGCCACTTGGCTTATGCAAGCAGTATGACGGATCAGACCTTTTCTTCGTTGCCATGATGGGGTGCTCCGAACTGGACCGGGGTTGCTGCTGTAATTGACAGCAGGGTTTCCGGTGTGTTCGTCAGCACCGCCGACTATGGCGGGTGTCGCAACACGCGACCCTGACATGATTTACTTCAATGGGCGATACAGGACTCGAACCTGTGACCTCACGCGTGTGAAGCAGACCATTTGTCCGAAAACCACCTTAAAAATAGTGACAACGCAGATGAATTGCAACGACTGCCTTTGACTTGCGGTAATTGCGCGGTAGTACCGCAGTTCAAGTCTTCGATCCGCCCCAATCGTTTGTACCAACGCCAATACTGCTCCGAAACATCGTTGGTCTTGCCCCCGTCCTTGGTCCACGTCAAGTGCAACTCGACCGCTGTCTAAGTGAATTCAAATCACTCATGCGATCACTTCCCTAATAACTGGAGATGCGACTGGATAATCGGCCATCGCTTGCATACATTGCGTCATTGAGCCTCGAACTCTATCATTAAGTGAAAGAAGTCTATCGCTCTGTATACGGAGGTGTTGACGATCCCTTATCAGCAATCGCGCGATATCGAACAACGCTTGGATCAAATACTTGACCTCATCTGTTCAGACCACTATTGCACGAGGTCGCTTGCTGAGGTTCTGAATGTTTCTCAACCAACCGTCTCTCGATGCATTACCGCGCTCCGTGATCGCGGCCACGCAATCCGCTCTGTCAGAGACGAAGACGGCTGGCACTATGAGTTAGTCGATAAACCATCTCAGACAACGAAGCCCAGGAGGAATCCGGCGTGACTGCGAAGGCAAACACGGGCTGGTTGGATGAGTTTGGCATTCGCGAGAAGCAGTCGCCACACTTTTTCGCGAGTAGCGCCGATCTTACTCGTCGTGGGGCACGCGCGGCACAATCACATACGCTCCGCCGCGCGTTCGATCTGTTGGAGTTGGACGGTGTGCTTTGTTCCGACCATGCACCGCTGGTTTATTTCAAGCGTGTTCCAAAGATTAATGCCAGTGACGTCATATCGTTACACAAGAAGTTCTGGAACCACGGCGGAGCCCCGCTACTAGTATTAATCGATCCCTCGGAGGTGCATGTCTATTCTGGGTTCGCAAGACCACTCCCCCAGGCAGGTCGTAACGATAGAGTTGCCGGGTTCGTGGAGGCGATGGACCGCGCGTCGGTAGCATTGCGATCGTTTCTACCATCCGTTGAATCAGGGGATTTCTTTCGTCGCCATGCACGCTCTTTCAATCCCGACCAGCGCGTTGACGAGCATCTGTTAACGAACCTGGCGACCACGCGTGAACAACTTGCCGGTGCATTAAGGCGCAAGATTGATCGTGACGTGCTCGACGGGTTGCTATGCCGCTTGGTTTTCACTTGCTATCTTTTCGATCGTGGGGTCATCGACGGGGATTACTTGCAGGAGGTGGGCATTCCAGGTGCGGCGCATTTGCGGGACGTACTTGGGGTTCGACCCCGCAAAATGGCGAAAGAGTATCTGTACAAGCTCTTCCGGAGTCTGAGGGATGACTTTAATGGCGACCTGTTCAGTGACGACCTTGATACGGAAGAACGGCTGATCGCCGCATCACACCTAAACCTATTAGAGATGTTTTTTCTAGGCACCGATCGTCACGGGCAACGGTCGTTCTGGCCATACAACTTCGGTGTCATCCCGGTAGAGACCATCAGCGCCATCTACGAGCGATTTCTGAAGCCATCAGATAAGGCGTCGGGGTCTTTCTACACACCGCGCTTCCTCGTAGAGGTCGTCCTCGACTCGGTGCTGAGACGTGCACCTTCGCTAGTAGGTCGGACATTCCTCGACCCCTCGTGTGGGTCCGGCATCTTTTTAGTTGGAGTGTTTAACCGCATCGCGGATGAGTGGAACCGAACAAATCCCAAGGCTAGTAATGCTCAACGCGCAAAAGCATTGCTCAAACTGATGCGAGAGAGCTTGGCTGGCGTGGACACAAATCCGACGGCTTGCCGGGTCACGGCCTTCAGCCTCTACTTGGCCTACCTAGACCAGCTCTCTCCCCGGGGCATCCGCGAGATTCAGGCGAAAAAGGGAGCACTGCCACGCCTCGTGACGTGTCCGTCCAACACCGCATCTCGTAACGCGAGTCGCGTGATCTGGTGTGGTGATTTTTTTGATCCCAACCCGTCGTATCCGACGGGGGTGGATTTTGTCATCGGTAACCCGCCATGGGGCAGTACGGCCGGCAACGATACAGCCGCTGCCTATTGGTGTGCCACGCAAGATCCCCCTGTGATGATCCCAGACAAGCAGATCGCGGCGGCATTCGTTCGTAAAGCCCCCATGCACGTCTCAGACAAAGGGCGGGTCGCGTTCGTCCTGCCGCACGGAATGCTATTCAACCATGGAGCCAAAGCCCTCCGGTTCCAATATGAGTTTTTTGATTCGCACGCAGTGGACCTTGTACTTAACCTCGTAGACTACCGCTATCACATCTTTTCTGGTGCCATCCATCCCGCGATTGTCATTAGCTACCAAAATAGGCCTTCGTCCACCACGCGACAGGATTTCGAATACGTGGCACCGAAGGTCAATTGGACATCCATTCACGGCAAGGTGATGAAGATCATGCCGCAGGACCGCTCGCGGATACGAAACCGCGAGGTTCTTAACGACTTGACCTCAGAAGATGCGCCGCAGGTCTGGAAGCGAAGGTTCTGGGCAACGCCACGCGACTGGCGGCTGATTGATCGGCTCTCGACATATCCACGGCTCCGTGATCATGTACGTCAGTCTAGAGAGAAAGGATCTGAGAAGCCTTGGCTTATCAGCGAGGGATTCCAACCTTTCGGCAAGAACGACGATCCCACGAAGGCCGTGGAATTGGAGCTCCCTTCAAAACACTTTATTGACGCGACATCGGACAGCCTTGACCTGTTTCTCTTACAGGACGAATGCACCTTACTTAGGTCGCGGAAAAAGCTGGTGCGCGGTCGTTCCAATAAGCAAGTTGCTGTTTTTAGGGGGCCGCATGTCCTAGTATCGAAAGGGCTCAGCGGCATCGCCTACGCGGGATTCGACGTATCGTTCCAGCACGCGCTGCGTGGCATCAGTGGCCCTAAAGAAGATCGCAACCTCTTGATGTTCTTGGCCGCCTACTTGCACTCGCCATTGTCGCGGTACTTCCTGTTCCACACATCCTCGAACTGGGGGGTATACCGACCGGAGGTCCACGTCGAGGAACTACTCCGCCTGCCCTTTGTGCTGCCAGACGATACGGCAGCCCCCAAAGCAAGCTGGAAGATCGTGCATCAGGTAGTGAAGGTCATGGAGACCGCGGCGAAGCAAGCCGATGGTTTCCTATGCGATCGAGAAGGTATCGTGCGAGGAGCCATCGCGAAGATTAATCCGTTGGTCGATCGTTACTTCGACATATTACCAACTGAAAAGCTGCTCGTCGAAGATACGGTCCGTGTCGTTATCCCCAGCGTTCAACCAAGAACCGGTCAAGCCGCCCCGACAATTGTTCAAGCGAGCGGGTTGCATAGAAGCATGTACATACGTCGCTTATGCGCCACGCTGAACGGATGGTCTAAGAACAGCGGCTTTACGGTTCAGGCAAATCAATCAGCTTCATCCGAACAAGGTATTGGCGTCATTGTTCTGCAACGGTCGCTGCGAGACGAGAAGATGCCTCCGCCGGAGCCCAGCGATGATGTGCTAGCAGTTTTGGACAGGCTCCGCGACGCGGCCATGCAAAAAATGAACAGCTATGAACTGGCGAGCGGCGTCATGGTATTCGATGAAGATATGATCTTTATAGTAAAGCCACTGAGCTACCGGTTCTGGACCAGGACCGCGGCATTAAACGACGCTGATGAGATCGCCGGCTCCATCCTGATGAAACGTCCGGAGGCAGCAATATGAATGTCTTCGGCGCACCAACAGCCTGGTCTAGAGTGATTGATCCAATAGTGCCCGAAATCCTTCGGTTGGTCGTGGATACATGGAGAGAGCTTTCGGTGTCCGAGACGAATCAGCGCGAAGACGATATTACCAACCTGTTATGCATTGCATTGCGTCGTAACCGTGAACTACGAGAGCTTATGTTCTACGTGATCACCCAGGCAGTAGTTCTGGAGCCGGGCGTGGGAGAAGAAGTAGGGCGCATCGACATCATGTTCCTGCCGACCGAGACTGGTCGAGTGCCTAGTGAAGAAGTGTATTTTTGTCTGGAGTGCAAACGTTTAAATGTGCCTCAGCCCGAAGGAATTCGTCCATACGCCGCAGAATATGTGCGATTGGGAATGATGCGTTTTGTCACCGGCCAGTACGCGCAAAGTGTGCAACATGGCGGCATGGTAGGTTACGTATTAGATGGTAATGTGTCCGGGGCGATGGAGCGTGTAGAGCAAAACATTGATCGCCAACAACAGGGCTTGCATATTGTGTTACCGGCGACTTTCAAACCGTCGATGCATAGCGAGTCACCGAACGCTCGAGAAACACATCACCGGCGTGATAATGGAGGCGCTCACTTCTGTATCCATCATTTGTTTGTTTCTGCGGGGACATCCGAATCGGATATGTAGTGCGCTGAATCATGCAGAGCAATTTGTCTCTGTGAAGTTATTTTATGCTTTGAAAACTGCTGCCATGCTCAAGCTGTTTAAAATGAGTCTGAATGACGCAATCTTTAGCATCGCATGTGGGCATAGCCCAGAGTTACTTTGGAGACGAAGGCCAACGTCGTTTTGTGCATACACCCAACACAAAGTACCCCACTTAAGAATAACCCCCGGTCATAAAGACCGGGGGCCAGCATGCAACCGCAACCGCTGCGGTCTAACTCTGTGATCGTGTTGCTACGCGACGGCCATCTGCGGCTCTGCCGGCTTGGGTGGCGGCGCAGTCGTCTTGACCGCCTGCCCCAGCTTGACCAGCTCGTCGGCCACCGCTTCGCTTACTTTCCCCTTGTGGCCCTCTTGCAGCCAGACGTGCGGATTGAACCGATGGATATTGATCAATGCCCTGACCCAAACCGTCTTTGCCACCGGCGCGGCCTGCGCCCTGGCCTTATCCGGCTTGTACTCGACGGCTAGGCCATCTTTGATGAGCCGCTTGGCTAACGTCTCGTTAACCTCGTCTATGACCTGGCCCTGGGTCGCAAAGAACAAGCTGCCGTCACCGAGATCGGTACTAATGTTTTGTTTCGCCCTGATTTTCATGATTAGCTCTCCAAGGGAGTAGTGAGTGTGTAGGCCACATCACACGATGCAGCCATCCTACGGCCGCTTACGCGATCGTCAGCTTCTTGATGGCGTTTGTGTCGGCTAAGCCACCGTCCGCATCCCAAAACGCTGTGAACTCAATTTGGTCAGCGGAATTCGGTTGCAGCGACTGGTAGAAACGCGGCTCAGCGACAAGGCGAATCTTGTATGCCATCGGGTCGCCGAACATGCACGGCACCTGGCCCGTTGCCACGCCAGGCAACGCGGGGAAGACGTGGACGGGGAACCCGTCGAAGTACCACTGCTTGCCGACTCGGTAGAACGATTGCGACCACTTCGCATCGCTTTCTTTCAACGCCAGACACGCACGACGGAACGTGCGTGAGACGTAGAACGCGCCGGCCTCATCATCTTCAACGCGGAAGTCAACCGCATCGATCAAGTCGTACATATCAGAGAATGTGAAGTTGCCTGCGCTGCTCGACGTAACGCCAACGGCGGCAGCGTTGGCCAACCCGTGCATCGCATTTGCGCCGCCCGCGCCGACCATCGA
>JAHQVV010000099.1 GCA_019634195.1 Phycisphaeraceae bacterium
ATCTTCTTCAGTGGCAAGGGCGTCCACGAGGTGCCGGGCGGCGGCGGGGTCAAGGGCCTGCGAACGATGACGCCCGCGTTCAAGGCACAGGTCCGTGAGTGGGTCGCGTTGGAGAACTTCAACTACGATACCGGTGGCCGGGGTAGTAATCATGCCGAAGCCGCACTCATCCGCGCGCTGTCCTACAAGCCTCAGCTCGTCATCCTGCTCTCGGACAACCTCACCGGCGGCGGCCAGGGCGCGACCCAGCACGAACTCATGCAGGACGATCTGCTCGAGCTGATCCACAAGCACAACAAGGCCAACCCACCCGCCCGGATCGACACGATCCAGTTCCTTTACGAAGACCCGCTGGTCCGCCACGGCCTGCAGGGCTCGCTCAACCGTATCGCCGAGGAGACCGGCGGCATCTTCAAGTTCATCAGCCAGCGCGACCTGAACCTCCGCTGATTAAGAACTTGCGACCGACCCCCGCTATAGCGCTGAATGCTCCAAACCATGCATCCAACCCGAATCCATCGCCTTGATCGCAAAGCCGCGACGCTGGCGGTGCTATTGCTGGCCGTCTGCGCGACGGCTTGTCAGGCGGACGCTGCAGTGGGATCGGGCGATGCGCTGCTCAATCCCGAGGATACGGTGATCGAGCCGGTGTACCAGGTGGCACGGATTTACAACGAGCGGGGCGCGAGGCGGACATATGAAAGACCCAAGCCTGTACTGCGGGATATCGTTTTTATCGTCGATGCCTCCGGCTCGATGACTCGGGTGCTGCCCTTCGTTGTCAATGAGCTCAAGCGCGTGATCCATGAGATCAAGCCACACGATTCGACAACGGTCATCTGCTTTAGTGGCCGCGGTGTCTACGAGGTGGATAGCCGGGTCGGGTGGTCGGGCACGAGAAAATGCACCCCTGGTTTTAGGAATGAGATTCGGGACTGGCTAACACTTTCGAACCACCGCTTCAAGACCGGCGGGTCCGGGGCCCGGTTCGCCGAGGCCGCGATTGCCCGGTCTTTGCGGTACAAGCCCGCTCTGATTTTCATTCTTTCGGATCACCTGGGGGGCAGCGGCCGGGGTGCGGCCCAGTACGGGATCGACCAGGACGCGCTATTAGCAAGCATTCACGCACAGAATGACGTGCAATCGCCAACGAAAATCAATACAATCAGTTTCGTGAACAGTGGTCCGCTGGCTCGAGCGGGTTTGCGTGGTACGCTTCAGCGTATCGCGGACGAAACCGGCGGCCAATATAAGTACATCGGTAAGCGGGATTTGAATCTCCGCTGACCTGCTCAAGGACCTGCACGAAGACGCTTTGAACCAGAGGACGTAACCATGTACCTAGGCTTTGCATCTAATAAGGACAACCCGCCTACCAACCCGCAGTCCACAGCGGATCCGGACCTGGATGACGAGTTTTTTGATGAAGAAGAGGAGTCCGTTGGTGAAGAGATCAGCAAGACGCTGGTCGCGCTGATGCCCTGGGGCATCTCGATCTTGTTCCACGTCGCGCTGATCGTGGTCGCGTTCTTCCTGGTCTGGCAGACGATCATCAAGGCCGAGGAAGAGCAGCCGGTGATCCCCAACAGCAAGCTGAGCGATTCGCCCGGCGCGCCGATGGTGATCGAAGAGGTCCAGGAGCAGTCCGCCGACACGCCGATGACCGTGCCCGTTGTTGACCCTGTTGTTACCAACCCGACGCCGACGGTGACCGACACGCCGATCCCGACGACGCTGGTCGGCCTGACCTACGCCGGCGGACAGTCCGGCGGCCCGCTCGGTAACACGACGGGCAACGGCGACTTCGGTGCTGACGTTTTCGGCAACGGCGGCAACGCCAAGAATATCGCCTTTATCGTTGACGCCTCCGGCTCGATGGTGGACGTCCTACCCTTCGTTGTCAACGAACTGAAGCGTGTTGTCAACGAGCTCAAGCCCGCGCAGAACATCACCATCATCATGTTCAGCGGCGAGGGTGTTTATGAAGTGCCCGGCGGCGGCGGCGTGAAGGGCCTGCGTGCCTGTACGCCGAAGTTCAAGGAAGACATCCGCGAGTGGGTGTCGTTGGAGAACTTTAAGTTCGAGACCGGCGGTAGGGGCAGCCAGAACGTGGAAGCCGCGGTCCTCCGTGGCCTGAGCTATAAGCCGCAGCTGGTCTTCCTGCTCTCGGACAACCTCACCGGCGGGGGGCAGGGCGGGGGCCTGCACGAGATCTTTCAGGACGACCTGATGGCCGCGATCCGCAAGTCCAACGACCACAAGCCCCCGGCCAAGTTCAACACGATCCAGTTCCTCTACGAGGACCCGCTGGTCCGTGCCGGCCTCAAAGGCACGCTGCAACTGATCGCTGACGACAGCGGCGGCAACTACAAGTTCATCGGTGCCCGCGACCTGAACCTCAAGTAAAGCAACGACCCACATCCCGGGGGCTGGAGCTTTAAGCGCATGCTCAGACGATTGATGGACATCCAGACCCCCTCGGCCCTCGTGGCGTGCTGCGTCGCACTACTGCTCGCAATGCCCGGCCAGGCCGACTCGCTCCAGCGTGAGGGATTCCCGCTGATCGATGGCGTGACGCTGATCGGGGTCAAAGGCGGCAAGCTGCAGTACCGCACCGCGGCGGGCGACCGCGAGGTCGATATCACCGAGGTGGTCACGCTCTCGATCGACGCGGTCCCGGAGTTCAAGGCCGGGCTCGACGCCTATAAAGCCGGTGAGTTGCGCAAGGCCCAGCGTTCATTGGAGAACGTCTGGTCCGGGTCGCGTGTCCCGTGGATCAAGCATTACGCCGGTTTCTACCTGTCCCAGGTCTACGACAAGCGTGGCGAGCCGGTGGACGCCGCGGCGGTGTACTCAAAGCTCGCCGCAGAAAAAGCCGACCTGTTCTTCCTGTCTAACGCCCCGGTTGCGTCGCTGGTCGAGGCGGACGAGAACCAGAAGACGCGCATGGGCGAGCAGATTATGGCCGTCGTGAAAGAGACCGAGGGCGAGCACCGCAAGCTGCTGCGTGCCTTCCACCGACAGATCGTCGGCGAGGACGCGCCGCTGCCGCCGATCAACGACACCGCCGGCCAGAAGGAAGCCGAGAAGAACGACCTGAAGGCGAAGTCCAAGGTGATCCTGCCCAACGCGGTGTGGAAGATGCTGGAGAAAAAAGAAAAGTTCAAAGGTGAGTGGGACGCGATTGGGCTGCTGGCAGATGGCGATGCGAAAGCGGCACTCAAAGCGATCGGGCCTTCGCTTAATACCCCCGGCGACCTGCCCGAGAAGCTGTTTGTCCGGGGCAAGGCCCAGCTCATGCTCGCCGACGCGGAAGAGGACCAGGACATGTACCGCGATGCGGGCTTGACCTTCATGCGGATCGTGATCCACTTCGACCGTGCCGGCCGGACCAACCCGCTGGTTGCGCCCGCCCGGCTCGAGGTCGCCTACATCCACCAGCAGATCGACCGAGAGGACATCTACAACCGCATCCTCTTTGGCGGCGACCAGGGCGGCGGGGTGCACCTGGTCATCGATGACCCCGAGGTCTACCCCGAGTACCGCAAGCGCTACTACCAGATCATCGGGCAAGAAGTCCCCAAAGACGACGACCAGCCCTGACCCCCACCCGAACCCACGGCCGGACCCAAGCCTTCCTCAGCCGGCCTAAACCCCCGCGTTGGCACGATGCCAACGACATCCCTGGCACGACGCCCGACTCACCACAACACTGGCGGTGACGATACGATATCCAGGCTGAACCGCCAATAAACGCAACAAATAACCACTTAAACGAAGCCCCCAGGAACGCACGACCATGCCATCGAAAATGAAACTCACTGCTGCCGCGCTGCTCACCGCCCTCTGGCCCGCGATGGCGTCGGCTCAGGAATCCTCGACCACGATGAACTGGTTCCAGGCCTTCATCTGGTCCAACGAAAGCCCGATGCTCGGCAACCTCATCGTCGTGCTGCTGCTGCTGATGTCGGCCGTGGTCATGGGCTTCTCGCTGATGCTGATCTTCAAGTTCCGCCAGAACCAGGTCATCCCCGAGGAGACCCGCGACGAGATCGAGCAGCTGCTCTCCGAGAAGAAGTACCGCGAAGCGATCGAGTTCGCGGAAGAAGAAGAGTCGTACCTGGGCAAGGTCGCCAGTGCCGCGCTGAGCGAAGCTGCCAACGGCTACTCCGCGATGGAGCGTGCCGTCGAAGAGGCCGGCGACGCCGAGGCCGTCAAGATGCTTAGGCCCATCGAGTACCTCAACGTGCTCGGCAACATCTCCCCGATGATCGGCCTGTTCGGCACGGTCTTCGGCATGATCGTCGCCTTCCAGAAACTGGTCGAGGGCGGCGGCAACGCCGACCCGGTCGCGCTGGCCGGCGGTATCTCGACCGCGCTGGTCACCACGTTCTGGGGCCTGGTCGTCGCGATCCCCGCGCTGACCGCGTACTCGCTGATCCGCAACAAGGTCGACGCCCACTGCGCCGAGGGCCTGCTCATTGTTGAAGAACTGATCACCCCGTTCAAACCCAGCGGCAAAAAGAAGAAATCCGGCAGCTCGACGTCCTCGTCGTCATCGCGGCCTTCTAAGCCTGAGTGATCTGGCCGGCGACGCGTCGCGTCTATTGGCTGAACCTGACCTTTAACCCTTTAACCCTTGGACCCCGGTATGTCACAAGTCACCAAACGCGGAGCGGTCGAGCCCTCGCTCAACATTACGCCGTTGATCGACGTGGTCTTCCTGCTGATCGTGTTCTTCATGCTGGTGAACAACATCGTCACCGACGACGTGCCGAAAGTTCAATTGCCTGAATTAGATGACCCCAACGTTTACCCGGCCGAGGGTGAGAAGCGTGTGATCGTCAACATCATCGCCATCCAGGAGCACGATGGCGAATACGGCCCCGGGCAGGACGTCGGCGAGGTCCTCTCCCGCGAAGGTAAAGCCGAGTTCATCAACGTCGGTGGCATCAACTTCAGGATTGGTCGAAACGACGGCAAGAAGCTTGAAAACTTAAAAGAAACCATGCTGGATTTTCGCGAGAAGTGCAAGGGCATGATTGAAGCTCGTATGATCAATGCCCAGACCCCGCCGGACATCATGCTTCGAGTCGATGCGGCGGTGCACTACGCACAGGTTTTGCCGGTCATGACGAACCTGCAACTCGCGATGGCTGAGGCGCTGGGCGGTGAACTGGCGGCGAAAACTCCGGTGCACCTGGTCGCCTACCAGGGCGACGACTAACTCATCGAATAAAAGAATCGGAACGCAAGACTATGGCAGACCGCCCCGACAGCCCGAGCCCCGACAAGCCCGAAACCCCTGAGACGGCGGTCTCGGACGAGCAGGTTGTACACCATGTCTCGGCCCGCAAGAAGCGCAAGAAGGGCGTTGGCGGCGAAGGCATGCAGCTGCAGATGACCTCGATGATCGACGTCGTCTTCCTGCTCCTGATCTACTTTGTGATCACCGCAAACTTCACGATCGATGAGGGCACGCTGGTGGCGACCATGCCGGGCAATTCGGCGCAGGATCAGACCGAGGACCAACTCGACCCGCCGACGAATATCGAACTCACCACCTCCGGCGACTTCGTGACCTACAGCATTATCGTCAACGGCCAGCGCATCCCTGACGCTTCGGCCCTGGCGGGCTTCATGAAAAACCGCGTCGCGACAGGCCAGATGAAGGCCGACGATATCGTGCAGATCAAGCCGCAGGGCCAGGTCCGCTGGCAGCATGTGGTCAACGTTTTTAACGCGTGCGTGTCGGCCAAACTTGAAAACGTCGGCTTTGCGCCCTGACCCCGCCGAGGGCCGATCGCGCCGGGCCAGTGCCTAAACGGAGCATCGAGCACTTCAGGTGCGATGAGTGATAGGAATTGGGATGCTGAACTTACGAAGATTAAACGCCTGCCTGCCCGCCTTCGTGGTATCGGTGGTGGCCGCCGGCTTGGCCCTGCCTAGTGCTGGACAGATCGAGGCCCTGCGCAACGGCGACGACCAGTACATCCAGGGCCTGCGCGAGCAGGGGATGTCCGACCTGCTGGAACGCTTCAGCGAGATCGACCCGCCGAAGGACCCGATCGCCAGGCTGGCGCTGGACGTCTCGCTCAAAGAGTTTGTCGCAAGCGACCTGCTGGCCCGCGCGACCCAGGCCAGCCAGGCCCAGGACTTCGCCCAGGCCAACCAGCTCTTCATGGAGAGCCGCAAGACGTTTGAGGGCCTGCTCGCGGCGCAGCGGCAGCTCATCGCCGACAACCCGGCCGACGAGCGTCTGCCGATCTGGCAAACCGACTTCGCGGAGATGATCATCGACCGGTACCTGCCGCGGTACTTCCAGAACGTGGCCTGGCGCTACGAGTTTGGCCAGCCCAGCGGCGAGCAGAAGAAGGCCTTCGAGGAATCGATGGCCGAGGCGCTGGAGGTGACGATGGACGCGTCCTTCCGGCTCGGCGAACTGCCCAACCGTGTCGGCGGCACCGCGGAGCTGCGTGGTCAGCTCGAAGAGATGCAGATCTGGTTCAAGCTCCAGGACTACACCTCGATCAACAACCCGTATTGGCTGGCCCACGCGGCGCACGGCGTGTCGCTGCTGCCGCAGGACCACCCGTACTACGCCGTGGGCGGCAAGACGCGCGGCCAAAAGGCCGACCCCGAAGAAGAGAGATCGCGCTTGCGCAGCCGTGTGGTGGATGAGTGCAGTGCTGGTTTGGCGACCGACGAGCGGACCAAGCTCACCGCGAAGCTGCTCAGCGGCCAGACGCTGGTTTGGTCCGGGGACATCAACGATATCGATGACGGCGTCGAGGTCTACCTTGAGGAAGTCATCAAGGACAGCCCCAATACCCGGCACGGCTACATCGCCACGCTGGGCAAGGCCGTCGGTCGGTGGAACGCCAACGAACGCGACATCGCCGAGGCCATCCTCCAAGGCATGGACAAGCACCAGTACGTCCAGGCCGACTCGTCGGTCGTCTCGCGCCTGCTCGCGGCGGACCTGTTCTTCCGCTTGCTCTCACAGCAAGCTGCCAAGGCCCCGGCCGACCAGCAGCAGGCCAAGATCGCCGAGGCTTATGAGAAGGCCTACATCCCGCTGATCAATAACGACGATGACCCGCGGTTCAAGCAGGTGCTCTTTACGCGATGGGCCGCCGACGTCGATGACACGACGGACCCGTCCTCGCTGCCCGCGACGGTGCGGATGGGCATCGGCGAGCAGCTGACCAACCAGGGCGCGGGCCAGGCCCAACTAGCGGTGCAGGCGTCGACGCAGTCGCCCCCGGCGATCCCGGCCGAGGCCGAGCGGTGGAAGGCCCAACTCAATCAGCAGGTCGGCGACGCGCAGGCGGTCCTGAACCGCGCGGTGAAGTTCAACGCGACGCTCATCGGCGAAGACATAGAGGCCGGGCCGCTGGTGGCGCGGGGCTTGTTTAACCTCGGCACGAACCAGTACTGGCTCGCCGAGCTTGAGAAGGCGCTCAAGGACGACGGGAACATCGGCTGGCACCCTTACTTCAAGGTCGCCAAGACCTGGCTGTCGGTGGCGGTGCGTGTGCCCGACGCGGAGCAGGCAGAACGCGCGATCGGTTTCGCGATCAACCTGCTGCTGCCGATGGACCTGGCGCTGAACAAGGACAGCATCCGCGAGCCGGAGGTCCGGGCGGTGTACAAGGAGGCGTTCGAGCTGATCAACGAGCGCTGGCCGACCGCCGCGGCGGCGAACAACAACCGGCTTTATGCGGGCTTCCACCTGTACGAGAAGGTCGGCGACCTGGTGAAGGCGGCGGAAGTCTACAACGGGCTGAGCAACACGCACAGGGACTACTTCCAGTCCAAGCGGCAGATGGTCTATGCCCTGCACCGCAAGTACCGTGGGCAGTCGGACAAGCTCCGGCTGATGGTGGCGACCAAGCCGCTGAACACCCCGCCGAACGGCCTGAACGCCAAGCAGATCGAGGCATTCAATAAGAACAAGCTGCTGTGGCAGCAGCAGCACGATGCGCTGGTCGAGGATATTACGCGCAAGCGTGACATGATCGTCGAGGAGGCCGAGCTGGTCATGATCGACGCGGCCGACGTGGCGGAGAACGCGGACCAGAAGACGCAGCGCTTCGCGGCCGTGACGGCGTTGGGTGCCTGCCGGGTCGTCCTCGCGGGCATGGAGGCGGACGCAGGCAATACCGACAAAGCGATGGATATGCTTAAGGGTTTC
>JAHQVV010000100.1 GCA_019634195.1 Phycisphaeraceae bacterium
AAGGGCGCACTCAAGGTCTTCGTCAACCCGACCGGCCAGTTCGAGATCGGCGGGCCGCACGGCGATGTCGGGCTCACCGGCAGGAAGATCATCGTCGACACCTACGGCGGCCGTGGCCGTCACGGCGGCGGCGCGTTCTCCGGCAAAGACCCGTCCAAGGTCGACCGCAGCGCCGCGTACATGGCCCGCTACATCGCCAAGAACCTCGTCAAGGCCGGCCTCTGCGACGTCTGCGAAGTGCAGCTCAGCTACGCGATCGGTGTGGCCGAGCCGACCTCGATCCACATCGACACGTACCTGACCGGCAAGATCCCCGAGCCGCAGATCCGCAAGCTCGTGCGCGACCTGATCCCGCTGACCCCGTCGGGGATCCTCAAGCACCTCAAGCTCCGCGCCCCGATCTTCCAGACGACCGCCGCCCACGGTCACTTCGGCCGCAAACCCGGCAAGATCAAGGTCAACGGCAAGACGCATGAAACCTTCACGTGGGAGAAGACCGACATGGCCACGAAGCTGCGCAAAGCAGCAGGTTTATAAATCGTTTTGGCTTAGGCGGGCCCGTTGTCATAGAGCATCGACATGAATAGCGGTAGCATCGGGTTGATCGGAGCGAGTATTGCCCTCATTCTGATGGGACCGATTTTCATCGGCAAAGGCGGTTACGAGATCTACCGAACGCTGGACGCAAAGGCTTGGCCAACCGTGTCAGGTGAAGTTACTACGAGCACGGTACAAGTCAAAGAAACCCGACGGATCGGCAAGCCAAGCTCACCACGCTATGAACTACATATTGAGTACCGTTACGTCGTCGGTGACAACGAATACAGCAGCGACCAGATCACGTTTGGCACGACGAATAAGAACAGCGAAAGCTACGCGAACACTCAGCTCGATAAATACCCTGTCGGCGCCGCTGTGAACGCGCATTACAACCAAGGCATGCCCAAAGAAGCGGCTCTGGAAGTTGGATTTACCCTGTGGACGTGGGTCAACCTCCTCATGGGCATCATTGGGCCGTTGCTCGGAGTGCCACTGATCCGTTGGACATTGAAGACGATCAAGGAAACCAACGCGGAGGCAAAAGAGGCTGGCTTAACTTCACGGCCAACCCTCCGCTAAACTACCCTCATGCAGTCCCGACGCGGCATCCCGGTTTCGCCAGGTATCGCGATCGCCAAGGCGGTCGTGCTGGACAACGACGAGCAGACGGTCGCCAAGCGGCACGTGGCCAAGGACAAGATCCAGGCCGAGCACGACCTAGTCGATGCCGCGATCGCCGACTCCCTCAAGGACCTCGAAGACCTGCGTGGCCAGACCGCCAGCGTGCTGGGCAGCCAGCTGGCGGACATCTTCGGCTTCCATGCGGGGCTGCTCAAAGACCAGGCGATCGTCTCGCGGTTCCACGCGGTGATCGATGGTGAGCAAGTGACCGGGGCGTACGCGGTGTTCTCGGTGATGCAGGACATGGCCGACCAGTTCCTGGCACAGGACAACGCGTTCTTCCGTGAGCGGGTCAGCGATATCTACGACCTCAAGCGTCGCCTGCTGACCGAACTGATGGGCGAGCAGCGGTCTGCCTTGTCGGGCTTGACCGAGCCAGCGATTGTCATTGCCCACGACCTCACCCCCAGCCAGACCGCGGCGTTGGACCGCAAACTGATCCGCGGCCTGGCGACGGATCTGGGCGGGCGCACCAGCCACACCGCCATTCTTGCCCACGCGCTGGGCATCCCCGCGATCGTCGGGCTCAAGGATATCACCCGCCGCGCCGCGACCGGCGACACGATGATCCTCGACGGCCACCGCGGCCACGCGATCCTCCAGCCCGACGCGGCCCAGTTGCTCGAGTCCCGCCAGGAGGCCCGGGCCTACCGTGAAGAAGAAAAAGCACTCAAAGGCCTGCGCGACCAGCCTGCCATCACCACCGACGGCACCGAGGTGACGCTGCTGGCCAACATCGAGTTCACCGACGAGGTCCCCGAGGCACTCGAGTACGGCGCTCAGGGGATCGGGCTGTACCGCACCGAGTTCCTGTTTATGGACGACGACGGCGTCCCCACCGAGCAGCAGCAGTACGAGACCTACGTCGCGGCGATCAAAGCATTGGGCGGCAGGCCCCTGACAATCCGGACACTGGACCTCGGGGCGGACAAGATCGCCCCGGGGCTGATGGACCTTCACGACGAGGCCGAGCCGAACCCGTTCCTGGGCTGCCGGTCGATCCGGCTGTGTCTGCAGCACCTGGACCTGTTCCGGACGCAGCTGCGGGCGATCCTGCGGGCATCAAGCGAGGGCCCGGTACGGATTATGTTCCCGCTGATCTGCAACATCATGGAACTGCGTCAGGCCAAGATGGTGCTCTCCGACGTCCGGGAAGACCTTGAAGACCAGGGCATCGCGGTCGGTCAGGTGCCCGTGGGGATGATGATCGAGGTGCCCTCGGCGGCCCTGCAGGCGTCGGTGCTCGCGAAGGAGGTCGATTTTTTCTCGGTCGGCACCAACGACCTGATTCAGTACACTGTGGCGGTTGACCGATCCAATGAACGGATCGCGAACCTGTACACCGGGGCCCACCCGGCCGTGCTGGAGCTGATCAAAAACGTGGTCCGCGCTGCGAATCACGCGAAGATCGGGGTGAGTTTGTGCGGCGAGATGGCCGGCGACCCCGAATTTACCCTGCTGCTACTGGGGTACGGGTTGAGGGTATTGTCGATCACCCCGCCGGCGATCCCCGGCATCAAACGGGTGGTCCGGTCGGTAGGAATCGAACGATGCAAGCGGATCGCCCGTAAGGCTAGTAGCTTTGATAACGACCGAGAGGTTTTGAACTACCTCCGAGAGGAACTGAATCGAATAACCCCCGGGGCCGTTGCTGGACGGTCCATGAACTATTGACCCCGGGAAAACAGAACTGGCTCTTGGAACGATCGCCGCGCGGACCTGCGCCGGCTGAGCGGAGAAAGGGCCCCAAGACAAGGAAGTCTTGAGACTTGAGACATGAGTCTTGCCATCCATCCGTACCGCGCTATACGCCCTTACCGGCGTAGCGCTGTCGTGTGAATCTGCAAGGCTCAGGCCTCGGGCCTCAGGCCTTAACTACATCGTGTCAAAAGAAATGCTTATCAACTTCGTGCCCGGCGAGGAATGCCGGATCGCGATCGTCGAAAACGGCAAGCTCGAAGAGTACTACCAGGAACGCGCCTCGGCCCAGTCCCACGTCTCCAACATCTACAAGGGACGCGTCACCAACATCGAGCCGGCCATCCAGGCCGCTTTTGTTGACTTCGGCTTGGAACGCAACGGCTTCCTGCACATCTCCGACCTGCACCCCAAGTACTTCCCCGGCAAGGACCGCGAGGATTTCGAGAAAGTCGGCAAGAAGACCGCCCGGCGGGACCGCCCGCCGATCCAGAAGTGCCTCAAACGCGGCGACGAAGTGCTGGTGCAGGTCCTCAAAGAAGGCATCGGCACCAAGGGCCCAACGCTGACCAGCTACCTGTCGGTCCCCGGCCGGTTCCTGGTGATGATGCCGGACATGCAGCAACTCGGCGTCTCCCGCAAGGTCGAAGACGACGACGCCCGCAAAGAAACCCGCAAGATCCTCAAAGAGCTGGAACCGCCCAAGGAGTTCGGCTTCATCGTCCGCACCGCGGGGATCGGGCAGACGAAAACAGACCTCAAACGCGACCTGTCGTACCTCGTCCGCCTGTGGAAGAACATCGAGCGCAACCAGAAGAAGATCAAACGCACCGGCGAGCTCTACGCCGAGTCCGACCTGGTGATCCGCACGATCCGCGATGTGTTTACCGCAGACACCGAGCGGGTGATCGTGGACGACCTGACCGCCGCAAGGCGGGCGGCGGATTTCCTGCGTGTCGCCAGCCCGCGCAGCAAGACCGAGGTCGTCTACTACGACGACCCCGTGCCGCTGCTGTACCGCAAGGGCATCGAGCAGCAGATCGGTCTCATCGGCGCTCGTGAAGTGCCCCTGCCCTCAGGCGGCGCACTAGTGATCGACCAGACCGAAGCACTGGTCGCGATCGACGTGAACTCGGGCAAGAGCCGAAAGGCCCGGGACGCCGAGACCAACGCACTGAATACCAACCTCGAGGCGGTCGATGAGATCTGCCGTCAGCTCCGGCTTCGCGACCTTGGCGGCATCATCGTCAACGACCTGATCGACATGCGGCCGGCCAAGAACCGCAAGAAAGTCGAGCAGCGCATGCGAGACAACCTCAAGAAGGACCGGGCCAAGACCCGCGTCGGCCCGATCAGCACGTTCGGCCTGCTTGAGATGACGCGGCAGCGGATGCGGCCGTCGCTTCGGAAGTCGATCCATGCCGAGTGCCGGCACTGCGTCGGCCTGGGCTACACGCAGAGCGCCGAGTCGGTCGTGCTCAACGTCATGCGCCGCCTCGCGCTGGTCATGCAGCGAGAAGACGTAGCCAGGCTTGAACTAACGATCAGCCCCGACGTCGCGTTCCAACTGCTCAACCGCAAGCGTAACGAACTGACCCACCTCGAAGAGTCGCACGGCAAGCAGGTGCTCGTCCGCGTCGGCGGCGGGCGGCTGGACTACATCGCCATCGACGCGTTCGACAACCGTAACCAGGCGCTGGCGACGGAAGAGTCCGACACGCTCAAGAACCTGCGCAAGGAGTCGGGCACCACCTATCGCCAACTCGACGACCCCGACCTGCCCGAAACCGTCGTGACCGTCGTGGCGGAAGAAGACGAGAACGCCCAGCCATCAATCGAAGACCAATTCGACGATGAGCCAGAGGCAGACGATTCGGCGGCTGAAGACAACACCCAAGACGACGGCAAGCCCAAGAAAAAACGCCGCCGACGACGCAGACGCCGCAGCAAGTCCGCGAGCCCCGAGGGAGAAGACGCCGACGACGGAAGCACTGACGAAGGCATTGAGGCAGAGGTCGTTGACACAGCGGACCAGAACGATTCACAAGAGTCGGCCGAGTCACCCGGCGCGTCAGACGAAGACGACGAAGACAAGCCCAAGAAAAAGCGTCGGCGCAGGCGCCGAGGCGGCCGCGGGCGTAAGAAGAAATCATCGGATGATGCCGAGCAAGGCGAAGCTGCTACTGACGAAGATGCCCAACCCGCGGAGGCCGCTTCAGCGGTCGGGCCAGATCCCAAAAGCCCTGAGCCCGAAGGCGAAGAAAAACCCAAGCGCAAGCGGACACGTAAGCGATCCAAGAAGACCGACAGCAACGATACCGACGCCGAAACCGCCAACACCGCAGAACCGACCGCGGCCCAGGCCAATGACGACAAGCCGGCCCGCGCCAAGCCATCCAAGAAGAAACGGATCGTCAAGCGAAACGCCCCGCCGCCGGACGCGGCCAGTGCCGGATACTCGAACCGACGTTACGACGACAGGGAATAGCTTGAGCAAGCCCAGCGACTATCCCCGCCGCCTGATTGTGCTCGGTTCGACCGGGTCGATCGGTGTCAATACGCTCAGCGTCGTCGACCACCTGACACGCAACGGCATGGCGGTCGATGTCGTTGGCTTGGCTGCGCGGTCCAGCACCAAGTCGCTGATCGAGCAGGCCAAGCGTTTCAACGTCAAACACCTGGCCGTCGCGGACAAGGCCAGCGCTGCGAAGCTAAACGAGGCGATGCCCGACGTGAAGGTCTTCGCCGGAGAGGATGCCGCCGAGCAACTCGTCAGGCAGACCGAGTGCACGGACGTCGCCGCGGCGATCGTCGGCATCGCGGGCTTGCCTGCAACGCTAGCCGCCGTGGAACTCGGTCGACGCATCCACCTGTCGAACAAAGAGACGCTCGTCGCGGCGGGCGACCTCATCACACGCACAGCCGCGACGAGTGGCGCCGCCCTGCTGCCCGTCGACTCGGAGCACTCGGCGATCTTCCAGTGCCTCGCGGGCATCCACGAGCAGCCGCGATCCAAGTCGATCCGCCGCCTCGTGCTGACCGCGTCCGGCGGCGCGTTCCGTGACTGGCCGCTCGAGGACATCCCGGCAGCAACACCCGAGGACGCGCTCAAGCACCCGACCTGGGACATGGGGCCGAAGGTCACGATCGACTCGGCCACAATGATGAACAAGGGCCTGGAGATGATCGAAGCACACTGGCTCTTCGGCGTCGCGCCCGACAAGATCCAGCCGATGATCCACCCGCAGTCGCTGGTGCACAGCTTCGTTGAGCTGGTCGATGGCTCGGTGCTCGCGCAGATCGGCCCACCCGACATGCGGTCGCCGATCCAGACGGCGCTGACCTGGCCCGACCGCGTCGCGGGCTGCGGCGACAAGCTGGATTGGTCACGCTTAAGCGATCTAAACTTCTTCCCGCCCTGCCCCCGGCGGTACCCGGCGATCGAACTGGCGTACCAAGCATTGAAGCTCGGCGGGACGGCCCCGGCGGTCCTCAACGCGGCAAACGAAGCCGCGGTGCAGGCCTTCCTCGAACGCAAGATCCCTTTCGGTCGTATGGTGCAACTCGTCGCTGAAACACTTGAATCGATCCCACCCCAATCAGCCGATACCCTGACTACGATCCTTGACGCCGACCAGGCCGCGCGGGCATGTGTACATGAGCAGCTTGATAAACGACGAGCAACAGGCGATCTAGCAAATGCCCACTTACCCCCTAAAGGTCGATGATGGTTTCTTACTCAAATCGAATAAGCCCACACCGTATTGGCTACTCGTTACCTTTTGGCTGCTTGCTGTTGGCATCTTATTCTTGCCAGGCTGGTATACCACCGTTATCGCAGTTGGAATTGCGATCGCGCCGACTGTTTACATCTTTACTCTGATATGGACAAAAAACAATCACTCACTAGAAGATCGTTGCCCTTTTTGCAGACAGAAACTCTGTAAGCCTGAACCACACGACATTGGTGATGAAGACGGAGATGCTCTGATTTACGACTGCGACCATTGCCAGATATCTTGGGATTCCCAAGTACGGCAAAACACAAACTAAGAAGCAAATTTATGTTCGGATTCCCCCTCATTGAATTTATCTACCTGGTGCTCGGCTTCGGGTTCCTGATCTTCGTCCACGAGTTGGGCCACTTCGCTGTTGCCAAGTGGGTCGGCATCCGCTGCCCGCAGTTCGCGATCGGCTTCGGCAAGGCGATGTTCTCCTGGCGCAAGGGCATCGGCATTGTGCGCGGCTCCACAGAAGCCGAGTACGAAAAACGCTGCATCGAAAAGCTCAAGGCCGAAGGCGTCGAGCCGGAGATGGACGGGCCGCACACCGGGACCGCGCGCATCGACACCGAACCTGTCCCCGAGAAGCACAACAGCGCCTACACCGGCAAGCAGATCTACGCCGTCGGTGACGAGTTGGGCCTGGGCGAGACGGAGTACCGGCTCAACTACCTGCCCCTGGGCGGTTACGTCAAGATGATGGGCCAGGAGGACATGGACCCCAACGCCAAGTCCGACCATCCCAATGCCTACAACAACAAACCCATCTGGGCGCGGGCGTGTGTGATCTCGGCCGGCGTCGTGATGAACATGATCTTCGGCGCGATCTTCCTTGCCATCGCGTTCATGATCGGGGTCGAGTTCCCCAGCGCCACGGTCGGGCAGGTCATCCCCGACATGCCCGCGACGACGACCTATGCCGAGGGACACGAGGGCGACCCGAGCTACCTCGGCTTCCAAGAGGGCGATGTCATCCTCAGCGTCAACGGCGAGAAGCCGGAGGACTTCAAGGATGTGAAGATCGCGATCGCGCTGAGCGGCAGCAAAGACAGCGTGACCATCGTGGTGAAGCGCCGCGGCGTTGAAGAACCACTGACATATATCTGCCCGCTCAAGCGCGGCAAGGACGCGGAGAAGCTCTTGTCGGTCGGGCTCGGACCCGGCCCGGGGCTGAAGATCGCCAGCTTTGCAGAATCTAAGGGCGAGGTCGCCAAGTGGTACGCCGAGCGGGTCGATAAAATCCCCGCCGAGAAGCGCCAAAACATGCCCGACGGCTCGATCGTCATCAAGCAGGTCAACGGCCAAGACATCACGAGCTACCCCGAGTACCTCGCAGCGTTCGACGCGTCCAATGGCGGGTCGGTCGAGGTCACATTCTTCGACAACGCAACGCCCAATGCATCGAGTACCTTCTCGATTAATAGCGTTCCGACGCTGGTGCGTTACCCGGACAAGCCGAACAACCTGCTGGGCATGGTCCCGGCCGGGCGGATCAACGCGGTGTCACCCGACACCCCTGCCGCAGAGGCAGGGCTCAAAGCCGGGGACCTGATCCTCGCCGTCGGCGACTCGGACCGGATCAACAGCGTGCCCGACCTGCAGATGACGATCCTGGACAACCCCGACCAGGGCTTTGAGTTCACCGTCTTGCGCAACGGCAAGGTCATCACGACCGATGAGATCAAGCCCAACAAGGACAACATCGTCGGTATCGCAATTGCGCCGGCACTCGACACGCTTGTCGTGGCGAAGGTGCTCGAGGGCCTGCCTGCCGCGAAGCTCAACGACGGCGACCCCTTCCTGCCCGGCACAAAGATCACGCACCTCGGCGGGCGGCCTGTAACAAACTGGGCCGACATGCAACGCAGGTTGCAAGAGATCGCGGACTCGACCGAGAAGATTGATCCAAACAACCCGCCGGTCGTTGTATTGACACTTGAAATCCCCGCGGGTGAGAATACGATCACCGAAGAAGTTGAGATGGCTCTAGACCCAGATGCGAAGACTGCCTTATCCGCAGCCGGCTGGGCCCCGGACCACTCGTCCTACTTCCCGGTGACGGACTACACACTGCTCAAGGCCGAGGGGCTGGGCGACGCGCTGGCGATCGGCGTGGACAAGACTAAGGACTTCGTGCTTCAGACGTACATCACGCTGCTGCGGCTGATCCAGGGCGACGTGAAGCTCTACAACCTCCGCGGCCCCGTCGGCATCATCGACACGGGCACGCAGGTCGCCCAGCAGGGCTTCCCCTACCTGCTCTTCTTCCTCGGGCTGATCAGCGTGAACCTCGCCGTGATCAACTTCCTGCCGATCCCGATCGTGGACGGCGGCCACATGATGTTCCTGCTCTGGGAGAAGATCACCGGCAACCCGCCGAGCGAAAAGGTCCAGGTCGCGTCGTTGTACGCCGGGCTGGGGCTGATCGGGTTCGTGTTTATCGCGACGTTCTACTTCGACGTGATGCGGATCATCACGGGGCTGTTCTAAAGGGCGGTTCGCCTGACGCTCAATAAGGGCCGATTTGTTGCAAGTGTTATGTCAATGCGCGGCCCAACCGCCGCCGCTTTTGTATACTGCCCCGCTTGGCTAACCAACAAAACAACTCGTCGCTTGTGCGTTTGATCGTCCCCCTGCTGGTCGGCATGGTGGGCATCATGGTCATCCTGAGCCTGATGAACCCACCGGACAAGGATGCCGAGGGGGATACCGATCAAACCACCCAGACCGAACCCCAGACGCCGGATGACGGCGTGCCGCAGCCGCCCGCAGCAGACGGCCCCGACGAGAACGAACCGGCAGCGCCGCCGATCGTTGAAGACCCGGGTACAGAGGAGCCCACTGACGTTACGCCGGAGCCCGAGACCGCCGCGACCGATGACGCCCCCGAGCCCACCGCCGAAAGCGACCCGCTCGACAACCTCCGCCCCGCTTTCGTGAACAAGGTCGCGGAGCTCGACGAGCCGGGCGACCTGCTGACCCTTGGCAGCCTCGACCCCAAAGACGGCTACGCCATCAGCGCACGGATCAACCCGTACCGCGCGGCGATCTACGACCTTTCAATGGTCAACAAGTACCACAAGGTCGATCGCAAGGAGCACTACAAGCTGCTCAACCCGATCAGTTGGGACCTGGATAAGGGCACCGAAACGAAAAAGGACGACGAGAACTACCCCGAGGCGGGCAGCTACGCCGCGTCTTACCTCACGATCAATGGCAAGCGCGTCAAGCTCTGGGAGCACGACAGTGCGACCAACGACTGGTCTGGGCACTGGAAAGTTGTCTCCGCCAACCAAGACAACATCACACTATCGCTTGAGATTGTTTCAGGGCCAGATGACAAACCAATTGTCGTCGCGGAGATCAACCGTACTTACTCCCTTGTTAAAGGTGATCAGCCCGGTAGCTACACCGTCAGGCTGCACCAGTTTGTCAAGAACCGCACCGACGAGCCAATGACGATCGCCTGGGAGCAGATCGCTCAAGGCGGGGTCTACCACGCGACGAGTGACTACTTGCGCGGACGCAGCCAGCAGTACGTGCTCGGCTACTTCGACCTGGACTACGACCCGACACGTTTTGCGATCCACGTCGAGGACGGGTTCCTGCCCGAGCCGGACCTGATCAGCAAGCTCAAGGACCCGAGCAACACCGGCAAGTGGGAATCCATCTGGCCGAACCCCAAAATCGACGAGCCGGAGACAAAAGAACTCGCCTGGCTCGCGTCGGAGAACCGCTACTTCGTCGCGATCAGCTCCGCCCCGGTCTACGACAGCCGTGACGACCTCGAGCCCGCAAACATCACCTCGCTGCAGTCGATCTACCCGGACGTCAAGACGACGATCTACCCAAATGCCAAGCTGGACCCGTCGATGAGCGACGAGGATCGGCGGGTGATCATCGAATTCACCAGCACGCCGATCACACTCAAACCGGGCGAGCAAACACAGCCGGCCGACCTGTCGCTGGATCTCTTCGCCGGCCCACGTGAGGACGCCCTCTTCGCGAAGCAGCCCTACAAGGCGCTCCAATACGAGAAGACGATCCGCTATTCCCTCGGTGGCTGCTTTGGCTTCTGCACCTTCCAGTGGCTGGCCCACCTGCTGCTGGGGTTCCTCGAGTTGCTGCACGCGTTCATCTTTGACTGGGGCGTGGCGATCGTCATCCTCGTGATCGTCGTCCGGATCATCCTGCACCCGCTGACCAAACGCGGCCAGACGAATATGCTCAAGATGGGTAAGCAGATGGCGGCGGTGCAGCCGGAGATCAACAAGCTCAAAAAGAAGTTCGCCGACGACCCACGGACGCTGCAGGCCGAGCAGATGAAGCTGTTCCGCGAGAAGGGCATCAACCCGGCAGCCGGCGCGATCGGTTGCCTGCCAATGTTCCTGCAGATGCCGATCTGGATCGCGCTGTACGCGATGCTCTATTACGCGATCGAGCTGCGTCACGAGCCGGCGTTCTACGGCGTGTTCCAGATGATCGCCGAGTGGCCGTTCCTCGCGGACCTCTCCAGCGCCGACCGTTTCATCCCGCTTGGCCCCGACGACGGATC
>JAHQVV010000101.1 GCA_019634195.1 Phycisphaeraceae bacterium
AGGCTTGTCATAGAACTCTTTGAGTCCTGTGAGAGGTTCAAATCCCTTGGCCTTAAGCACCTTGAGTGTCTGGGCGTGGGCTGTACGGATCGGGCCGTCCATGTCCTGGGTGGTGACGAGGTTCGCTAGCTGGACGGCCTTGGACGAGTTGAGGTACGCACAGGCCATGACCGCTTCCAGGCGGACACGCATGTCACGGTCCGTTACCGCGCGGGCGATGAACGACTCGGCGTCGGCCGGCTTCATGTCGCCGTACTGCAGGCCGTAGCGGATCGCACGGATCGCACCGGCGAGCACCATCGGCTCGCGGGCCCGGGTCACCTCGTCGATAACCTTGGTGTCGTACACGCCGTGGCCCTGTTGGATCCAGAGCGCCTCGAGCGTCATCAGCTCATAGTCGTACTCGCGGGCCCGGGGGTCGAGCTCTTCGAAGACCCACTTGTTGGTCGCGGCAATGACCTTGTCCTTGTCCATGGTCTGCAGCAGACGCCGGGCGCGGTCACGCGAGTTCTGCTCGGTGGTGGTCTTGATATGCTCGAGCAGGCCGGCGATGTCGAGTTTGGTCAGGTCGACCTTCTCGACGAGCGGCCGCTCCTTGTGGGTGACGCGGTAGATCCGGCCGTGGGTGTGGTCGCGGCGCGGGTCACGCAGGTTGAACTGCATGTGCCCGATCAGCGGGTTGACCCAGTCGGCGATGTACATCGCGCCGTCGGCACCGATCTCCGAGCAGACCGGGCGGTAGTTGCCGTTGTCGCTGGAGAGGATCGGCTGGGGCATCGGTTCGGAGAAGTAGCCCGAGTTCTTCGAGCCATCGCTTTTGAGCTTGTCCAGGTGCGTGCCGAGGAAGCCGATGCACTGGCTGTGCACGTAGACGCCCTGCATCTCTTCTGGCCAGTGTGCGGAGTAGATGATGTCGCTGCCGGCGGTGGGTCGACCACGCTTCACGACCGGCGGTCCCTTTTTAGGCTTCTCAAAGCCGACATAGGGCGAAATGAGCGAGCTAAAGTTGTACTGCGACTGGCCGGACGTATCCATCACGATGGACTGGCCGTACTTGTCGTAGGTCTGGCCCCAGGGGTTGGGGTGGCCGGTGTGGGAGACGGCGATGAGTTTCTGCGTGCGTGGATCGAAACGCCAGATCGCGGCGTCGCGCGTGCGTTGCGTGCCGTAGGGCGTCTCGATGTTGGTGCGGGTGAAGACTCCCTCGAGCATGAGGAGCCCGCCGTTGGGGTCCCAGACCGCGGCGCTGATGGAATGGTGCGAGTCGCACATGCCAAAGCCGGAGTACACCATCTCTTTGCGGTCGGCGACGTCGTCGCCATCGGTGTCGATGAACTTCCAGAGGTCCGGCGCCTGGCCGATGTAGGCCACACCGTTTGCATCAATCACAAAACAGGTTGGGATGTTCATATACCGTGCGAAGATCGTGGACTTGTCCGCCTTGCCGTCGTTGTCGGTGTCATCGAGGATGATGAGCTTGCAGTCCGTGACCTCACCCGGGTAGGGGTGCGGGTAGGTCGGTGCACAGAGGACCCAGAGCCGGCCCTTGTAATCAAACGACATCGAGAGTGGGTTGGCCAGCTCGGGGAACTCGCGCTCGGAGGCGAAGAGGTTGACCTGGTAGCCGTCGGCAACCTTAAACGTCTTGAGGTAGTCCTCGGGCGGATCGATCTTCGATGCGTCGCCAGCTTTTCTGTCGTTGGCAATGTCCCTGAACGGGATCTCGACGCCGCCCCACTTGTCGCCGGGGAAGTCGTAGGTCAGCGGGGTCGATTCCCAGATCGCTTTTTCGCCCGGGGCCTTGGCGAAGAGCTGGCCGAGCGAAGGCTTATCCATCGCCCACAGCGCCGCCTCGCGGGTTTCGATCATCTTGTCCAGGTGGTCCAGCTCGGGCGGGAAGTTCACGTTGCCGAACGGCTTGTGGCGTCGGCCCCAGACGTACTCGGTGTTGGTCGCGCGGTAGCGGTGGCGCCAGTGGTAGTGCTTGTCGTAGCAGACCTGGCGGAAGTCGACGGTGTTGCCCGCGTCGGCTGCGGCCTTACCGTCCCACCAGCCCAGTTGCTTGGCCATCTCGCCGGCGTAGACGAAGCAGCCGTACTCATTGGGTGCGATACCGTTGTTGGTGACCTTCATGTCGACATACGGGAGTGAATCATGAAACAGGTCGATAAATACCGCGCCCTTGTCCTCGGCTACGGCCTTCACCGCCTCGGTGTACGCCTTGAGGATCACGTTGCGCTGAACGACCGCGTCGCCGGTGGGCAGCGGGGCGCCGAGGTCTTCGTGTGCGATCGGGGAGACGAGCACAATCTTCGGGGCGCTCTCGCCGTTGTACTTCGCCTTGATGTGGTGGTCGACGCGAGCGGACAGGCCTTTCTTGAACTTCTCTACGCCGCCAAGGCCATCGAAGGATTCGCTCATGCCGTAGCACATGACGACGACATCCGCGCCGTGGCGCTTGAGGTAGAAGTCCATCCGCGGGACCTTGGTCTCGCGCGGGCGATCGTCTACCTCGTCGGCGGAGTTGGGGACGCTGCGGATGACGATCTTCTTGTCGGGGTTGGCCGAGTGGATCATCGCGTCGAGGTAGCCGCTCAGGGCGAGCCGCTCGGCGAAGGTGTTGCCGACCACGATGACGCTGTCGCCCTCGTTGAGTTCGAGTGCCGCGCGGGTCGGCATCGCGGTGATGATCAGCAGGGCGAGTGCGGTAAGGAGTGCGTTGATTTTCATAAGCGTTTGCAGGATGTGTTGTGTCTATCGGTATGCGTCTGAATAAGCCGGGATATTACTTTTTTTGAATCGCAAAATCGCTTGGCTTTATGTTCTTGCCTTTCCAGTACCCCTTCTGGCGTTTGAACGCGTACATTGTCGGCTCGAACGTGCCGACCAAGTCGTTTTTTGCGCCGCCGCTGGGAACGTCTATCTCAGTTAGGTAGTACGTGGCGTTGACAAGCATCCGCCGGGTACCCATGTACTTGAGGTCGGTCGAGCTGCCCATGGTGGTCGTGAAGACCGTGCCCTCCTTGCCGCCATCCGGGAGTTGGTACGACTTGACCCACGCGACGGGCATCATCGGGTTGTTCTTCGCGTCGATTGGCTTGCCGCCGGGCTTGAGACCCGCAACGACTTGGCCGAGGACGAGCGGCTTGCTGTCGCCGGGCAGAGGTAGGCGGACGCCATAGACATCGGTGTCGCCCCAGACGTCGCCGTCCTTGATGCCCTTGAGGATGGGGTGCTTGTTCTCTTTTTCAACAACGATGCCGTTGGTGCCTTCTTTTTTGTGCCCGCCGTGGTGGTTGATCCAGGTTTCGCCCAGGATGAACCCGCCGAAGCCGCCGCTCCAGGGGGCATCCCTTTCGCCCTTCTTGTGCTTCCAGCTATAGTGGCTGTAGGTTTTGCCGTCTGGGATGTTGAAGGCGTGGGTTGAGGTCCGCATGCCGATCACGGGCCTGCCTGACTTGAGGTACGTGTCGATGTGCTCCATCTGCTCGTCGGGCAGGTCGCGGAAACGCAGGGCCACGACCATAAGATCGGCGTCGGCCAGGGCCTCAAGGCCGGGGATGTTGTGCCGGTTGTTTGGATCGATATGGCTGCCGTCGTCGCTCATCGCGAAGAGGACGGTGCATTTATAGCCGTGGTGAACGGAGAGGATTTTGCCGAGTTGCGGTAGGGCTTCTTCGGAACGGTACTCCTCGTCACCGGAGACCAGGACAATGTGCTTGCCCTTGCCTGGGCCTTCACCGCCGGGGTAAGTGACCCACAGCTTGCCCTCTTCGGCTTGGGTGTCGGTCGGGACGATCAAGCCAAGGATCAAGGCCAGCGGCATCAGCCAGGAGAGCAGGCGGGGCATGATGGGGTTCCTTATGCGGGGCTTAACAAATGTGAAGCAATCGGCATCAAACAGACCGCCAACGGGTGTGTCATGTTACACCATCGCAGCCTCAAAGCGGTGCGAGCACGTACGGGCAGGCCCGAGAGTGGCGCATTTTACGGATTTCGCCGTGCATGTTATTGTGTTGCCCGACCGGGGTACCCCTTGAAGGCGCCTCGATTCAACAACTACTAAAGGTTCCTTCATGCCACGTCCAGACTACCGAGGTTCACGTTCTTCAAGAGATTCACGAGGCCCGCGTGGCGGCAGGGGCGGTGGCGGTGGCCGAGGTCGCAAGCCCACCGACCCGATGCTGATGGGCGAGCCCTCGCCGGCTCTCTCGAAGATCGCTCAGATGAATACCGCCAAGCTTCGAGATTACATCAAACAGATCTCGGTGAACGCCGAACAGCTCAAGGTAAAGATCGAGAAGCTGCAAGCGGCAGAGGTGCGTGACGAGAAGAAGATCGAGGAGCTGACCACGCAGCGTCAGCGTTTAGCGGTCTTGATCAAGACCGCGGCTGATCGTCTGCAAGGCAAGCTCGAGCGTGCCAAGGAATACGCTGATGGCACGCGTACCCCGCGCGGCGGTGGTCGAGGCCCAAGGCGTTATTGAGCGGGCAACGCTAGAATCACCAGCCGTTTGGCTAATCCGACCCGGTAGCCCAATCGGCAGAGGCAGTGGATTTAAAATCCATCCAGTGCGGGTTCGAGTCCCGCCCGGGTCATTGCACCTTGCTATCTCTTGGCCCTGTAGTCATCCCTATCATTGCCCTGCTGATCGCGATCCGGCTCTTGGCGTTGGGGGCAATCGGCCCGTATCACGCAGTACGCGGCGCATGTCCGGACGATGGCCTAGCAAGGCCTAACTGGTTCTGAAGAGCGGATATCGCTCGCCGCGCAGCGTAATCAGTCGATCGCCAGTTCGTCACCAAACATAGCGTGGTGCTCAATGCCCAAGCGCATCTCCTTGCGGATAGATGTTCCGCATACACTGATACCAGCACTAAAAGGAGTCTATCATGCAGTCCATTTCCCGACGCCGATTCATCCGAGTGCTTGGTGGCACGACGTTTACGTTCGCAGCGATGCCCGATCTGGCTCGGGCGATGGCGAGCAAGGCGCCCTACTCGGGTGTGCTGGTCGAGGCGGAGCAGTTCGCCGATCCCGGCGGCTGGGTGCGCGATACGCAGTTCATTCATGAGATGGGCGGGGCCTACCTCCTGGCCCACGGCATGGGCGACCCCGTCGCCAACGCGAAGACGACCACGACTTTTAAAGAGGGCGGCCTGTACAGCGTGCTGGTACGGGCCAAGGACTGGTGCCCCGGCGAGTGGCAATCGCCCGGCCGGTTCAAAGTGCGTGTTAATGGCAAGCCGCTGGAAAAAACGTTCGGGGAGAGTGGCAAGGACTGGGGCTGGGAAGATGCGGGCACGATTCAGGTCCAGCCGGGCGAGATGAAGATTGAACTCGAAGACCTCACGGGTTTTGGCGGCCGATGTGATGCGATCTACTTCAGTAAGAACTACACGGGGCTGCCGCCCAATGACGCGATTGAACTGCCCAAGTGGAAGGACGCGGTGTCCGGGCGTTCGCCTTTGCCCAGCCAGACGCTGGACTTCGATGTCGTGATTGTTGGCGGGGGGATGACCGGCTGCGGCGCCGCGATCGCTGCGGACTCGCAAGGCCTGAGGGTCGCGCTGGTTCAGGACCGCCCGATGCTCGGCGGCAACGCCTCGGCCGAGGTCCGCGTCCACACCATCGGCATCGCGGGCAAAAACGCCGATCTCATCAAGCGCATCGACACCGAGCACTACCCCAACGGCCACGCCGATGCGATCAAAGACCAAGTCAAACGCGACGCCGAGATGGCCAAGACCAGTGTCAAGATTTTTACCGACCACCGCGCGATCGGGCTGGAAATGGCTGGTGGCAAGATCGCCAGTATCGACGCGCGAGAGACCGGCACCGGCGTGATCACGCGATTCAAGGCGCCGGTCTTCATCGACTGCACCGGCGATGCTTGGCTCGGCCAATGGTCCGGCGCGGAAAAGCGCTACGGGCGGGAGTCTAAGGACGAGTTCAACGAAGGCTGGGACAAATACGGCGAACGCTGGGCGCCGAAGGTCTCGGACAACCGCGTGATGGGGACGAGTGTCTTGTGGAATAGTGAGAAGAGCGACAAGGCCGAGCCGTTCCCCGCGGTCCCCTGGGCTATGCCGGTTGCGAAGAAGCACCAGGCGATTAACGGCGAGTGGTACTGGGAGTACTCGGATAACAGGCTCAATCAGATCACCGACGCCGAGCAGGTCCGTGACCACATGTTCCGTGCGATCTATGGCAGCTTCGCCAACGCGAAAAAGGAGCCGAAAAACGCCACGGTCAAGCTCAAGTGGGTCGCCTATGTCGGTGGTAAACGCGAGTCATGGCGGCTGATGGGCGACTATATCTTCACGCAGGAAGACGCGATGAAGGGGACCGAGTTCGAAGACGCGGTGGTCGAAGAGACGCGCGCGCTCGATGGTCACTACCAGCGTAAATACGACGGCATCAACGTCGATTTCTTGTCCGAAGCGATGTTCAGACACACGCCGCGATACTACGTACCCTTCCGCTGCCTTTACTCCAAGAACATCCCGAACCTGATGATGGCCGGGCGGTGCTTTAGCTGCTCGCACATCGGGCTGGGTGGCCCGCGCGTGATGAAGACCTGTGCCCAGATGGGGGTTGCGGTGGGCTACGCCGCGGCGATGTGCAAGAAGCACAAGGCGCTGCCGCGTGAGGTTGGCAAGATGCACATCAAGGAACTGCGCGGGCTGATCGGGTACGCTTGAGCGATCAGGTGGCTGATCGATGAAGCAACTCATCCGACACATCGCGAACCTCGGTTTGCTGCTGGCGTTCACAACGCTGGCGGTGACGGGGGTGATATCGTTTGTGCTGCCGTTCTCGATCACGACGGCCCGGGTTCATATCGTCTTCGGGCTGTTGACCCTGATCCTTGTCGGGCTGCACCTGGCGACAAGGCTGGATTACTTCGTTCGGATCGCAAGGCAGTCGGTTGACCTGAAGGCCGCGAAGAAGCCGCAGGTGCCGAGATGGCTCGTGGGCTCGGTCGTGCTTGCGTGGGCGGGTCTGCTAGCGGTGTCGTTCTATGGTGCCCGGCCGGCGGCGGACCTGATCGCAGTGGGTTACGAGGCGCGCCACGCCGCCGAGATCTTCCGGGCTACCCCGCAGACGGCCTATGAAAAGCTTGGCCCCGACCTCCGTGTCGCGACACTCGACAAC
>JAHQVV010000102.1 GCA_019634195.1 Phycisphaeraceae bacterium
CGAGGGCAAGGTCCGCAACCTCGCCAGCTACGGCGCGTGTGTCGAGATCGAGCCCGGCATCGATGGCCTGCTGCACGTCTCCGACCTGTCGTGGACCAAGAAGATCAGCCACCCCAACGAGATGCTCAAGAAGGGCGACAACGCCAAGTGCGTCGTCCTCGAGGTGGATCAGCAGAAGCAACGCGTCGCGCTGGGCCTCAAGCAGCTCGAAGAGGACCCGTGGGACAACGCGATCCCGTCGGCCTACCAGCCCGGCATGATCGTGCACGGCAAGGTCACGAAGATCACCAACTTCGGCGTCTTCGTCGAACTGGAAGACGATCTCGAGGGCCTGCTGCACATCTCCGAGTTGGCTGACCACAAGGTCGAGAACCCGCAGGACGTGGTCCAGCAGAACCAGGACGTCGAGGTCAAGATCCTCCGCGTCGACCTGGACGACCGCAAGATCGGCTTGTCGCTCAAGCGTGCTCAGTGGACTTCCGATCAGGAAGCCGCTGCGGAACGCAAGGAAGGCAAGGCCGGCCCGGCAGCGGGCGGCGGCATGGGCGGTCTCGGTGAAGGCCACGACCACCTGGGCACCGACAAGATCACCTTCGGCGGCGGCGAGTAAGCCAGCAGCCTATCCATCCCGTTTGGTATCCAAGAGCCCCCACTTAACGGTGGGGGCTTTTCTTATGATGACCTCATCGGCGTGCTGAACAGACCCGGGCAAGCCCGAGGCGCGGTTCTATAAGTTGCACGACTACCAGGCCAACCCGATCGAGAAGCGGAACATCGCTGACGAGCACCCTCAGATCATCGAGGCGATGCGGAAGAAGTTTGAAGCATACCCCTGCGCCGGCCTAGAAGAAGAACTGGCCTTAAGCCCCGGAGCCAGGTTTGCCGACCACACCGAGCAGCCGGGCGATGTCGTCGTCTTTCAGGTCCGAGCGCAGCGATAGGCGGACGCGAGACTGTCCGGGCGCGACCGTGGGCGGGCGGATGGCCGGTGCGAAGAAGCCTTGTGCATGCAGTGACTTGGCCAGACGTAGCGCGTCCGCTTCATCGCCAGCCACCAGTGGGATGATCGGGGTTGGGTACGCGTTGCCAGTGATCGGCCAGCCCCGCTCTGTCAAAGGTTTTCGAACTTGATCCGAAAGCTCCGCCAGACGATGACGGCGTTGCGGCTCATCCCGGATGACATCCAGCGCGGCGCTGATGGCCGCAGCCTGGCCAGGCGGGACCGCGGTGGAGTAGATAAACGGGCGGGCCTTGTTGATGATCATCTCGATGATGGGCTTGGCCGCGGTGATAATCCCGCCGAGGCCGCCCAGGGCTTTGCTGGCGGTGGAGATGACGACGCCGCCGGTGCCACAGGTGTAGACACGCTGAGCAACGCCTTGTGCGAAGGCGAGGCCGCTGCCGTCGGGTCCGAGTACGCCGGTGCCGTGGGCCTCATCGAGGATGAGCGAGGCACCGTGGCGGTCGGCGAGATCGCACATGGCTGGCAGGTCCGCGCAGTCGCCATCCATCGAGAAAACACTGTCGGTAACCAGGAAGCGTCGGCCGGTGGTATGCCGTGCCAGCAATTGCTCGGCTCGCTCAAGGTTCAAGTGCGGGAACGTCCGCACCTGCGCATCGCTGATCCGTGCGGCATCGATCAGGCTCGCGTGGACGAGCTTGTCCATCACGACCAGGTCGTCCGGCCCCGCCAGCGTCGTCAGCACCGCGAGGTTGGCGGTGTAACCCGTCGCCAGCAGCAGTGCGGCCTCGGCATGCTTGAACGCGGCAAATCGGTGCTCGGCTTGTTGATGAATGGGCTGCGTACCCGAGACCAGGCGGGACGCCCCGGCACCAACACCGAATCGCTGCGTCGCGTCGGTAGCCGCTTCAATCAACTTGCGGTGCTGACTCAGGCCGAGGTAATCGTTGCTGGCGAGGTTCAGTAGGCCGCGCCCTTCATCGTGGATGATGCGCCCTTCTGGCTGTACGGTACGCAAGGGCCGCAATCGGTTGGCCTGGTCGAGATCACGCAGCGCCGCTTCACTGAGGTCGCGCAAGTGCTCAGCCACTGAGACAGCGGGCGTGGGCTCGGGATTGTTTCTGGGGTCCGCAGGCACGGCCGATCAGGCGCTGGAGGAATCGGGCTCGAGGTCGGCTGGGTTGTCCACGTCCGGCGCGGGCTCACTGAGCGTCTGCTTCATCAGCCTTCCGACTTTGAACTTGACCGTGCGCTTGGGCGGGACCTCGACGGGCTGAAGGGTGCGTGGGTTCTGGGCCATGCGAGCGCGGCGTTGCTTGATTTCGAAGACGCCGAAGTCGCGGAACTCCAGGCGGTTGCCTTTGCCCAGTTCGACGACGATGGAGTCGAGGAAGCTCTGGACCACTTTCTTGACAACAACGCGTTTTTCGCCGGTCGCCTCAGCGATATTATCGATCAGTTCTTTTTTGGTCACGGTCGACATCGGTGTTGACCTTTATGGGGTGAATGGCAAGAGTTGCCGGTCGGATAGGCCGAGAACAAGATTCGCAGAGTCCCGGTTGGTTCCAGACAGGCACAGGCCCATCACTGAAATGGAGTATGACAACGCCTAGCAGGCCAGTCAAGCGGCAAGTCGTGAATAGAGCAAGGATTAGCAACATGTCGTGGTATCAAACGAGACATCGGGTTGGACGAAATCGCCCATAGGGGACGAACAAGCGGTGTTTTAGGCGTATGAGATGGGTGCATCCGGCAAGTCATTCCCCAGCAATGATTTAACAGGTTTTTAGTGCTATTTGCGGCCTTGGATCGGCGGGCATACGATCCGGGCATGGCGATTGACCTCGAACAACTCGCAATCGTGCATTACCCGCACGATGTCCTGCGGCAGATGGCCGCGCCGATCGCTGAGGTGACCGACGAGATCAAGTCCGTCGCCGCGAAGATGATCGAACTCATGCACCAGGCCCCCGGGGTCGGCCTGGCGGCGCCACAGGTCGGCCTGCCCTGGCGGATGTTTGTCGCCAACCCGACCGGCGAGGCGGGCGACGATCGTGTGTACATCAATCCCCAGCTCAGCGGCGCAGCGGGCGGCAGCGCTGCGCGTGACGAGGGCTGCCTGTCCCTGCCGGGCATCACCGTCGAGGTCACCCGACCGACCGAGATCACGATCCGCGCGATCAACCTTGAAGGCGAGGCCTTTGAAGACTCTGGCGACGACCTCATCGCCCGTATCTGGCAGCACGAGTACGACCACCTCGATGGCGTCCTCATTATCGACAAGATGTCGCCCATGGACCGCATGGCCAACCGCCGCGCAATCAAAGAGCTCGAAGAGGCGAAGTAATGCGGCTGCTCTTCTTCGGCTCCGGTGCATTTGGATTGCCCACGCTGCAATCGTTGTGCGATCGGCACGAAGTCGTGCAGGTGATCTCTCAACCGGATAAACCCGCGGGCCGTAAACGCGCGTTGACGCCAACGCCGATCGCGCAGTGGGCGCTTGAGCAGGGCTACGCCGTGCCACGCGCCGAGAACGTCAACACGCCCGAGTTCGTCGAGCAGATCAAAGCTTACAACGCTGATGCATCGATTGTCATCGCGTTTGGCCAGAAGCTCGGTCCCGAGTTGATCGATGCGATGGGCAAGCTGGCGGTGAACCTGCACGCGTCGCTACTGCCCAAGTACCGTGGCGCGGCACCGATCAATTGGGCGATGATCGACAACGAGCCGGTCACGGGCAACAGCGTGATCGCGTTGGCTCAAAAGATGGATGCGGGCGTGGTCTACGCGACGAACCAGACACCGATCGACCCCAACGAAACAGCGGGGGAGTTGCACGACCGTTTGAGCAAGCTTGGCCCCGGCGTGATCAACCAGGTCTTGCAGCAACTCGCCGAAGACACGCTCACACCAATGACGCAGGATGAATCGCTTGCATCCAAGGCCCGCAAGTTCACCAAGGCCGATGGCACCGTGTCCTTCGATCAGCCCGCCGCGATGGTCCGAGCCCGCATCCACGGCCTAACGCCCTGGCCGGGTTGTCGTGTGCGGTGGATCAAAGCCGATGGGCAAGACAAGGGCTTGCTGACGCTCAAGCGTGTGGCGGACGAGTCAATACAACAACCGCTCTATCCCGGCGTCATCGACGGCCAATTACGCGTCACCTGTGCAGATGACGGGGTGGTGAAGCTGTCGGAAATCCAAGCCCCCGGCGGCAAGGCGATGTCAGCCGAAGACTTCGCCCGGGGGCAAGGTTTAGAACAAGGCGACAGGTTTGAGTCGCTTTGACCTAGGACATGCATTTTTGCCTGTCGATCGGTGAAACCGAATATGAATTTGATTAGGCCGTCGGCCTACTGACAGGCAGGAATACCTGTCCTACCTGTGACTGTATCTCATGCCTCCGTCAACTCCCCGATCTCGCGGAGCCGTGTATATCGCTTTTCCAGAAGGTTCTCGGTCTTGAACCGCTTGAGATCACGAAGCGCGCCGACGAGGTACTGTTCGAGCTTGTCGGCCATCATGCCCGGTCGGCGGTAGGCGCTGCCCAGCGGCTCTTCGATGATGTCGTTGATTGTGCCCAGCCCCAGGTTGTCTTTTGCAGTGAGCTTTAATGCCTCGGCTGCCTCGGCGTTGTTCTCGGGTGTCGCCTGCTTCCACAAAATCGCCGCACAACCCTCCGGGCTGATCACGCTGTACCAGGCGTACTGCAGCATCGCGACGCGGTCGGCTACCGCGATGCCCAGCGCACCGCCCGAGCCGCCCTCGCCGATGACGACACTGACGATCGGTGTCTTCAGCCGGGCCATCTCTTGCAGGTTCAGCGCGATGGCCTCGGCCTGACCCCGTTCTTCTGCCTGGATGCCGGGATAAGCGCCGGGGGTGTCGATGAAGGTGACCACGGGCAGGCCGTACTTCTCGGCGAGTTTCATGCAACGGAGCGCCTTGCGGTAGCCCTCAGGGTGTGGCATGCCGAAGTTGGCGTTGATCTTGTCCTTGGTGTCCTTGCCCTTGTTGTGCCCGAGGACGAGCGCTTTGTGCGGGCCGATCCGGCCGAAGCCGCAGAGCATGGCCCGGTCGTCGCCATAAGCCCGGTCACCGTGCAACTCGGTGAAGTCTTTGACGAAGGCGTTGATATAGTCGATCGTCTGCGGCCGGTTGGGGTGCCGGGCGACCTGCACGACGTTGGCAGGCGGCAGGTTCTTGTAGATCTTCTTGAGCATCGCGGTGTGCGATTGGCGGAGCTTTCGGATCTCGGTCCCCAGGTCGACGTTGGGGTCCAGGCCGATGGCGGACTGGGAGGGGTCGTTCTGCTGTTCGAGCTCGTTGATCTGTCGCTCGAGCTTGGTCAGCGGCCGTTCGAACTCGAGCTCAAAGGTGCCGGTATATTCGTTGAGTTGGGTCATGGTCTGTTGCCTCGGGTGTCGCCTTGCTTCCGTGCGGCCCGGCGGCGCGTGGCGGCCGGGGGCATCCCTGACTTCGTTAAACCTGATAGTTTAACTCGAACAACGATGGCTGACGAGCACTTCCATACCGACCGCCTGGTGATCATCGGCTCAGGGCTGCTGGGCACGAGTGTCACCATGGGCTTGAAGGCCCGCGGCTTCACCGGCAGCATCACCGCGCTGTGCCGCACCCGGGCCTCGGCGGACAAAGCGCTTGCAACCGGTGCCTACGACCGTGCGACACTCGACCCCGCGTCTGCTCTTTCAGAGGCCACATTGGCTGTGATCGCGGTCCCGCTCAGCGGCTTCGGTGCGGTCTTTGCCCAGATTGCCGAGCACGGGCCTGCTGACCTGATCATCACGGATGTCGGCTCGGCCAAGGCGAGCGTGATCTCCGATGCCCGGGCTCATCTCACCGACTTGTCCCGTGTCATCGGGGCCCACCCCATGGCCGGCAGCGAGAAGTCCGGCCCGGATGCGGGTGACGCGGACCTCTTCGTCGGCAAGCCCTGCATCCTGACGCTGGGCGACTCGGACGATCCCGATGCGGTCGCTGCGGTACGAAGCCTGTGGGAGACGCTTGGGATGTCGGTCCTGGTGATGTCGCCTCAGGAGCACGATGAGAAGGTTGCTGTGGTCAGCCATCTGCCGCACCTGGCGGCCCTGATGCTCGTTGAGACGGCCGAGCAGTTGGGCGGGCTCGAGTTGGCCTCGACCGGCTACCGTGATACGACCCGCTTGGCCAGCAGCAACCCGCCGATGCGGGCGGACATTCTCATGGCCAATCGTGAATCGGTGGATCAAGCGCTGGAGGTGTTTGGTGCCCGTATCGCCGAAGCCCGCTCGGTCTTGCAGGCGGGCGATCCGCAAGCGATCCTCGACATGCTCACGCGTGCCCGCGATTCGCGCGAACGCTGGCTGGACCAGCAGCGTAATAGCATGTAAGCCATTTGTGTCTCTGACAAGACATCTTCGCCCACGCCGCAAGGAGTCGTGCACATGCGACTGAACAAGAAACAACCCCAAGTCACCAGCCTTTCAGCCATCGCGCTGGCCTTGACGCTGGCACCCGCTCTCACGCATGCGGGCGAGGCGGTCCAAGCGGAAGATGTCGTTGTTGAGGCCCAAGTCATCCGCGTCGAGGTTGCTCCCGCGCCGGTCCGTGTAATCGATAAGAACGTGCCGCCAAAGCCGGAGCAGAAGCCCGCCGCAAAACCCGTTGGCGAAGCAACCGAGAAGGCCGAGCCTGCAAAGGCTGAAGAAGCCAAATCAACAAAGGAAGAGAAGAAACCCACAGAAGCCGAGCTCCGCGAGAAGATGAATGAGCTCGAGCGTAAGCTCCAGGAGACGCGCAGAGAGTTCCAGCAGAAGGCCGATCAGCAGCGGCAGAAAGTCCAGCAGGATGCGAAGAAAGCGATTGCAGAAATCAAGCTGCCCAAAGACCCGACGCGTCAGCAGTGCGAGGCATTCGTCGCAGAGCTCCGCAAGGCGTCCGAAGGCCGCCGGAGTTTTTCCAGCAGCGACCCGGTCACAAAAAAGCTGAAGCAGCTCCCCCCGGAACACTTTGACCTGCTGATCAAAGAGATGGCCGACCGCACGCCACTGCGCTACTACGCGAACTACGCGATGCGCGAGATCGACCCCGAGAAGCTCCGCGAGCGTTTCGCCAAATCTTTGAGCGACAATCCCAACAACATCGGCATCATTGTGATGCACGGCTGGACCGAGGATGTGCGTGAAGACATCGTCAGCTATATGAAGGGTGCCGACAGCTCGATCAGCCCGGCGTGGTTCCAAGCGGCGGTGGAGATCGACGACCCGACACTTTATCCCAAGCTGCACGAGATCACGACGAGCTCACCACGCTACACCAGCCAATTCATCAACATGCTGGAGATGCTCCCCGAGTACGACCTGGCGCATACGATAGACGTCTGCTGGCGCAAGTCACGGGAAGGCAAGCTCGGGGTCAATCACTCAACCTTCGCGGCCAAGGCGTCCGAGTTCGGCAACGTCGATGCCTTGGGCGTGCTGGTCGAACAGCTGCGTAGCTCCAGCAGCTACCTCAGCCATTCCTCGACCTACAACATACGACGGACCAACATCCTCCGCCGTATTGACTTCCGCGGCTCAAACACCGAAATCCAGGAGTGGTACAGGGCCAATAAAGACAAGCTGGTCTTCGACCAGTTCCGCAAACGCTACTACCTGCCGAAAGATTTCTGACCCGGCGGGTATCATCTGGCGATGCGTTACAAGCTCGGATTCATCGGCTGCGGGAATATGGCTCAGGCGATCGCCAGCGGCGCGATCAAGCAGGGTGTGCTCGGCGCACAAGAGATCATCGCATCCGATCCGTCCGGTGCGAATCGGACCGTTTTTGACGATTGGGGCTGTACAACCACCGCGGATAACCGTGATGTCGCTGGGCAGGCCCAGCAGGTACTGCTCGCGGTGAAGCCGCAGGTGTTCTCAAGCGTCGCGCCGGACCTCTCGGACATCGACACCGAGAAACAATTGTTGATCTCGATCATGGCCGGGCTCTCCAGCCAGGGGATCGCCCGGGAGGTGGGTAGGCCGTGCCGTGTCATCCGAGTGATGCCGAACACACCCGCGATGGTGGGTGCCGGGATGGCGGGCGTGGCGTCTGGTGAAGGCACCAAGCCAGGCGACGACGCGTTGGCCAAGCAGTTGTTCAGTGCTGTTGGCAAGGTGGTCGAGCTGGAAGAGCCGATGATCGATGCGATCAACGCGGTCAGCGGGTCGGGCCCGGCGTACCTGTTCTACCTCGCCGAGGCGATGGAGCATGCCGCCGTTGAACTTGGGCTGGGCGAGCACGCCAGGCAGATCGTCGCGCAGACACTGATGGGCTCGGGCAAACTGCTGGCCGAATCGGGCGAGGACCCCGCCGAGCTCCGCCGCAAGGTCACCTCGCCGGGCGGCACGACGCTGGCCGCATCGACACACCTGGACGCCAAACAGGTCCACTCGTCGATCGCCGAGGCGATCCAGGCGGCGTTCGCGCGTGCGAAAGAACTCGGGGCATCATGACTTACTCATCCACGGACTGTTTAGAAGGGCTATAGTCGAGATATGAAGAATTCAGAATCTAATCTGATCAGTCTGGCACTCCTATTCAACCGTGTCGCCTTGGGGCTGCTATTTGTCTTGGCTGGCGTTCGTAAGATCTTGCCAAGCGACGAGGCGACCATCATCGATAAGATGAACGGTTTCGCTTCGTTTGTTGCGAGCAAGGCACCGCTGCCTGATTTTCTGGGCAAGGCCTACGGCTACGCGCTGCCATGGGCTGAGATCACCTGCGGGGCGCTGCTGCTCATCGGACTGTTGGCCCGCGTTTCGTCAGTCCTCATCGGCCTTATGATTCTCAGCTTCATTATCGCCATGGGTGCTGATTGGTGGCCCGAAAGCGGCCCAGCGTTCTCGAAGAACTTTATCCTGATGACACTGTGCATCCTCATTGCGGCGGCGGGCAGCGGGAAGTTTGCCGTCAAGCCCGGTGGCCCGATGAAGTGATTAGCAGCCATGGCTTACGTATCGCTACAACAATTCGTTGACGCTCTGGAGCAGGCCGGTGAGTTGCACCGGATCACCCAAGAGGTGTCGTGCATGCTCGAGGTCGCCGCGATCGCGGACCGGGTGAGTAAGTCGCCTGCCGCTCGATTATCTGAGCACGCCGAGGCGACCGATCCGATTCACCATGGCTTGGGTGGCAAGGCGCTGCTCTTTGAAAACGTCACCCTGCCTGATGGTTCGCGCAGCGAGACGCCGCTATTGATCAACGCGTTTGGCAGCTACCGGCGGATCGAGATGGCGCTGGGCTGCGAAGATGTCGGGCTGGAGGGCCTGGCCCAGCGCGTCGCCGATCTGGTGAAGCCCGAGCCACCCAATACGCTGATGGAGAAACTCAAGAAGGGGCTGGAGCTTGCCAAGATCGCCCAGCTGCCGCCGAAGGTCGTGAGCAAGGGTGCATGCCAGGCGGTCGTGCAGACCGGCGACGAGATCGACCTGACCAAGCTGCCGATCATTAAGTGCTGGCCCGATGATGGCGACCCGCGGTCGTGCGGCTACCCGCTCTCGCCTGAGGCTTCGGGCACCGCCGTAGGCCTAGGCCGATACATCACCCTCGCGGGGATGTACACGATCCACCCCGATGACGCAGATCAAGCCGAGGGCGAGCCACGCCCGTCACGCAACGTCGGCATGTACCGCGCCCAGCTCATCGACCAGACCCACACCGCGATGCACTGGCACATCCACCACGACGGGGCCCGGCACTGGCGTGCCTGGAAGGAGCGCAACGACGCCAAGGGTGACCATTCCAGCGGCATGCCTTGCGCGATCGTGCTCGGCGGCGAGAGCGTGCTGCCGTATAGCGCGACCGCGCCACTGCCGCCAGGCATCAGCGAGTTGCTCTTCGCGGGCTTCCTCAACAAAGGATCGATCAAGCTGGTCAGATGCAAAACGATCGACATGCACGTCCCCGCCAACGCGGAGATCGTCATTGAGGGGACCGTGTCGACCGCGGCGGATGGCATTGGCTATGACCCGCGTGAAAAGGACGCGCCGCCGCTGAACCCCGAGCACGAAGTCTTTGAGGGGCCGTTCGGCGACCACACTGGGTTCTACTCCCTGCCCGATCGCTACCCGATCTTTACCGCGACCGCGGTCACGATGCGCGAGAAGCCCGTGTACCCCACGACGGTCGTCGGGCCGCCGCCACAGGAGGACTACTACCTCGGCAAGGCGACGGAGCGGATCTTCCTGCCGCTGCTCAAGACGTTAGTGCCGGACATCCTGGACTACGACCTGCCGATGTTCGGCGCGTTCCACAACTGCGCTTTCATCCAGATCAAGAAGGAGTACCCGCTGCAGGCCCGGCGGGTGATGCACGCGATCTGGGGGGCCGGGCAGATGGCCTGGACGAAGTTTATTGTTGTCGTCGATCACGACGTGGAGGTGCACAACCACGAGGAGGTGCTCTTCCACCTGTGTGCCAACGTCGATCCCGGCCGTGATCTGGAGATCGTACACGGCCCGCTGGACATCCTCGACCACGCCGCACCGCGACTGGGCAGCGGCCAGAAGCTCGGCGTCGATGCGACACGCAAGTGGCCCGGGGAAGAGGTCAACGGCAACGCCGTCCGTGATTGGCCCGATTACCTTGGTACGCATCAGGCCATGCCCGCGTCGGTCGATGCGATCGTGCAGCAGATCACTTCAGCACGTTGATCAGGAATTCCGTTGAACGGACCCCCGGGTCGTTGCGCATGCCCTTGTAGCGGACGGTGGCCTGGTTGCCCTTGGCACGCATCGCGCTGGCGATGAGCTTCGCCTGCTTGGGGTGGTGACGCATGATGGTCCAGACCGTGTTGTCCGGCAGCGGCATGTCCTCGTACTGGCTCAGCAGCAGCACAGGCGGGTCGCCCGCTGAAATCAACGCCAGGGGCGAGACCTGCTCAACCAGTTGGATAATCGTCGGGTCGTTGAGCGGATCGAGGTAACGGACGTCCAGGTACTTGGTCATCAG
>JAHQVV010000103.1 GCA_019634195.1 Phycisphaeraceae bacterium
CCTGCTCGCCGCTTAATCTCGATCTCAAATTTTGACTCGCCCGACTTGAAGTGCGCGTACTCCAACTCGGCAAGCTTGCCGCCCGGGCGGCCTTCATCAGGCGCGTACAGGTCGGCCTCGTAATCTTCGACGACGACATTCACTTCGATGGATACGCCGAGCTTTTTCAGGAAATTGCCAAGACCCATGTCGGATGTTCCGTGGTCGGTTTCGGTACGCGGGGCATCGTAATGGCTTGAGGCGAGACGTGCGGTGTAGAAAGCACGTCCCGGCGTTTCAAAAACAACCGAGACGTGCGAGGTCCCCAAGAAGCACTGGCGAGTTGTCCGTCAGCGGCGGGGTTTGATCGTCATGGGGCGGGTCTTACTCGCCTTGCCCCAGCGAGTAGCCGGCCTTGCCCTCGAAGGTATACAGGTTCTCGGTCTTGATGATGTTGGCCTTGCCTTCGTGCAGCAGCCGCAGCAGGTCGAGCAGCTTGGCCTGGGTCATCGGCATGTTCTGCTCGGTCGGCTCAAACCGGCAGCGCCAGTGATCGGTGCAGAACGTCTCCGGTGCGCCCTGCGGCCAGACCTTCGTGCCGCGGTTGCTCATCATGGTGAGCTTGAAGTGCGGCGTGACGAAGGCCGTGAGGTAGTTGGCCAGCACATCCGGGTCGCGGTCGGACTGATCCCAGTGCAGGAAGACATCGACGCCGACGATCTGCTTATCGACGGGCTTTGGCGCGGCGGGCGTGGGTGTCTCGATGCGGCCGACGCCGGTTTGTGCGGGCTTGAGCGTCGTCGGCGTCTTGCCCAGCCGCGCGATCACCGCCTCGGCGAAGGCCATCGTGCCGAGCTTCTGCTCGCTCTTGCCTTCCTGGTAGATGTCGCCGGTGTGCATGCCGTCCTCAACCGCGCAGAGCCAGGCGTTGTGGACCTGCTGGGCGTGATCGCTGTGGCCCAGGTACTGGAGCATCTGAACCGCCGCGAGCAGCAGGCCCGAGGGGTTGGCGATGCCCTGGCCGGCGATGTCCGGCGCGCTGCCGTGGATGGCTTCGAACATCGCGCAGTTGGGCCCGATGTTCGCCGTGCCGACCAGGCCGACGGTGCCCGCGACCTCGGCGGCGATGTCGCTGACGATGTCGCCGTAAAGGTTCGGCGCGACGACGACATCAAACTGCTCGGGCCGGGTGGCGATCCGGGCCGCGGCGATGTCGATGATCATCACGCCCGACTCGATGCCGGGGTACTGGGCCGCGACCTCTTCGAAGGCCTTGCGGAACAGGCCGTCGGTCTGCTTCATGATGTTGTCTTTGACAAAGCAGGTGACCTTCTTTCGCCCGTGCGCCTCGGCATAGGCGAACGCGTATTGGCACAGCCGCAGCGAGCCGGGCCAGGTGATGAGCTTGAGGCACTGGGCGACCTCGGGGGTCTGCTGGTGCTCGATCCCGCCGTAGGTGTCTTCCTCGTTCTCGCGGACCACAACGAGGTCCATACCTAGGTGGTGCGTGGCGGTGAAGGGGTGGTAGGCAACGCACGGGCGGATGTTGGCGAAGAGCCCGAGCGTCTTGCGGATGCTGACGTTCAGGGACTTGTAACCGCCGCCCTGCGGGGTGGTGATCGGGGCTTTGAGCAGGACGCCGGTCTCGCGGATGGTGTCCCACGCCTCGGCGGGGATGCCCGAGGTATTGCCCGACTTGAAGACCTGCTCGCCGATGGTGATGGGCCGCAGGTCCAGCGGGGCGTGGGCGGCCTCGAGGATCGCGAGGGTCGCCGCCATGATCTCCGGGCCGATGCCATCGCCCTGGGCGACGGCGACTGCGGAACGCTGGGTGGTTTTGGTCGTTGTGTCGATTTGAGTCATGCCTGATTGTAGGGTTGTCGTGGTGAGAGCCATGGTTGAGCCTTCCGTGTAACGAATGTTTAAACGCGAAATAATATTCGCATAATAGAATTCGCATATCGCCTGTCAAGGGGGTTGGTCTGGAAAATGCGAAAAAATTTGCGTATTTTTGAAGAATGCAGCTTATGAGGCTTTAGAACGGCGTTTATTGATACCCAGCCCCCACCACAGGCGTTTGCTGTGATCAGTTCCAAGTTTCTTGGTGGCTAGGGCAGGCCGTTTTCTAGCAACTCGTAGATCGCCGAGCCTTCATCACCGTGGCGTGCCGGGACGATCCGCAGGCCTAGTGTGTCGTATCCTTCGAAGGCGCGCTCGGGACTAAAACGCACCAGATCTGTCGGAACGCGATACCTTCGCAGCCGGTGATGCACGCGGACGTTGATTGGGTCGTTTTGAAACCGTGAATCGTCGACCGCTTCATCCCATTCGACGTAAGCGAGGCCGCCTGCGTTGCCGTGGTACCGGTAGCAGTCTGTATAGAGCCGGTCTTCATGAAACAAGACCTTGAACTCATCTTGCGTCAGTTCACGGTCTTCGATTACTTCGTGCGTGATGCGGCGATAGCCAAAGCACCCGGTCATCGTCGTAAGCATGCACAGCAGAACGCTCAACGCGATTGGTTTGCTCAGCATCGGATCGCTCCATTCTGAAGGGATTACGACAACGTGTCGTGACGAGGGCTCTCGCTTATTTGGCCTCCGCCGGCTTCGCGAACCAGCCGGTGGCTTCGTAGGTCGGAATGGTTTTGCCGACGTTCTCGAAGCCGAGCTTCAGCGTGCCCGTGACGCGTGGGCCGTCTTTTTTTGTCGCCGCGCTGAGCGTCACATTCTCTCTTGGCTTGTTCTTCGCGCCACGGTGGGGGTGGTCGCCGATGTGCCCGCCACTGTACGCGACACTGAACTCGAGCAGTTCGAGCGTCAGCTCGCCGGGCTTGCCGCTACTCCCGGGTTTCACCACGCCGCGCATGTAGTTGAGGTTGGTCTGCGTGCCCCACAGCGCGCCGTGGACGACCTGCCAGATGCCCTGGTGGTGATGCACCGTGATGCGGTGGTGCTCACCGCAGAGGTAGACATCCACGCCGTAGTTAACCATGAGCTTCCAAAGTTTGTTGTCTGTTCCGCCCTTCATCATGGACGCGCTGGAGTTCTTGCTCTTGACTGGCCCGACGATCGGCAGGTGGCCTTGGACGATCACAAACTCGGCGTCTTTGTTGTCGATCAGCACTTTCTCCATCCAAGCAAGCTGCTCATCACCGACGGTGTACGCGAACCGTTTGCCCGCGTCCTCAAACGTATCGAGCGTGATCACCAGCAGGTTTTCCTTGCGGACATAGAACGCCCGGCCCAGATGGTTCTTCGGCCCGTTCTTGGGCATGTCCAGGATCTTGGTGAACTGGTCGCCGAACACGCGCGAGATATCGCCCATGGCCAGGCCCTTGTCGTCGCCGTACTCGTGGTCGCCTGGGGCGACGTAGACCGTCATGCCCCGGTCGTTAAACCGCTTCATGAACCCGCCCCAGTACTCTTCGGTCTTCTGCTTCACCAACTCTGGCTCATACCACCGCGCATCCATGATGTCGCCCGCCACAAGGGTGAAGTCCGGCCCGTCCTTCTGAAGCCGGGTAAACAACCAGTCCATGCTCTCCTCCCAGCCCGGCTGGGGGTTGGAAATATTCCAGTTGAAGATGTCGGGGATTGACGTGAAACGGATGGCCTGGTCTTCATTCTTCGCGGCGGCAGAAAAACCAACGAAGACAAGCAGCACGGCGCTCAACGTTTGATACAGGCGTGTGTGTTTCAAAGGGCTATTCCTTTTCAGCGTTTTGCATCGGCTTCATCTTAATCTCTTCAATCAGCCACTTCGTAAACCCAAGGATCGAGTGAGCGTCGGTCTCTGGCCCAACAGGTCGGCCGCGGCCGGTGTGGTGCGGGAACGTGTTGAGGAAGTAGTGCATCTTGGGGTGGCGCTTGGGCAGGCCTTCGGCCCAATACTGTTTGAGCCAGTCGCGTTCGATGAATGGCTTGTAACGCTTGTCTTTCGTCCAGAGGATCGGCCCGTAGTAGAAGATGTATTCGAGGTTCTGTTCTAGCGTCCATTTCGCGCCCTCGACCACGGACTCAGGCTTGGACCAGCCGGTCTTCAAGGGCCAGTGCCGGTTGAACTGGTGCGCCTCGTACGCGACGCCGCCAGTCATCTTGATGACCTTCTGCGCCTCGGGGTCGGTGGCGAAAAACGAGGGCTCCTCGACCATCATGATCAGGTTGTAGTTGTCGCGCTTGGTCAGCTTCTGCGCGTGGGCGTCCTTGAACAGCTGACGGATGTCCCTGATGTCCTTGGCCGAGAGGATCCGGCCGTCCTCTTTGAAAGGCCCGAGCTCCGCGTCGGGCCAACCGCGATCCACCACCAGCCGGGCCTCCCGGGCAATGAGGATGTGCACCACCTCACCCCCGGCCTGTTCCCAGTTGCGGATCGTCTTGATCAGGTGGTTCTTCTTCGGGTCCAGGTCGTCGCGCTCCTTGCTTAGGCCCCAGTAGTACTCGAAGAACACCCTCTTGGTCTTGAAGTCGCCGCCGAGCCAGCCCATGAGGACATCGACGTGCTTGGCCACGAAGGGGTACTGGCCTTGCTGCTCTTCGAAGGTAGGCATCCCTTCCCACGACCCGCCGTGGTTGTGCTTGTGGTCGGCGGCCGTGCGTGGCAGGGGGCGCAGGCCGACGAAGCCGTGGGTTGCTTCCTTGGCCCAAGTATTCAAACCGGTGAATACAGCCAGCAGGATCAGCAGGGTGGGGAGTATTGTCTTCATACCGGTGTTGACGCCCAAGTGAGCACCGCCATACATGCCGAACAGGTCTTTTAGTTGCTGCTTACCCAAGCGCGCACATGATGGCTGGAAGAAACTTATTTTTCAATTATGCCCTTCGGGGGAAAGCCCGATTGCCGGCCGCCGGCACGGTGGGGCTACGGCAGACAGTATTAGTCTACCCGCGTGTATCTCCGATCGATAGCAATAGCGCAGGCCTGGTTCGGTCCGCTCTGCTAAAATCCCCTGCTTATGTCTACCCACGCCGCCTACCAGCAAGCGATCGATCCCGAGGCCCCGCACACCTATGACGTCGACGAGGTGCATGTCACCTGCCCCAAGGCCGCGGAGGACGGCCGGGCGACGCTGCTGGACGTCATGTACGACTGGGACAAGCTGCCCGTGCCCAAGAGCCTGGGCTTCTTCGAGCACCGCTGGATGACCAAGGGTGAGGGCGGCGCCGGCGCGCTGGATTTTTCTGGCGTCTGGCGATTCCGTGAACTACTGCCGTACTTCCGGCAAGAGAGCGATATTGTCACCGTCGGTGAGGGACGAACCAACCTCCAAGACGCGCGCCTGCTCGCCCAAGAGATCGGCATCAAGCCCGGCAACCTCTTCCTGCAGTACGAAGGGCTCAACCCCTCCGGCTCGTTCAAAGACAACGGCATGACCGCCGCGTTTACCCACGCCAACATCGTCGGTGCCCAGCGCGTCGCCTGCGCTTCGACCGGCAACACCTCCGCGTCGCTCGCGCTCTTCGCCGCGCTGTCGCAACGCACCGGCATCGTCTTCATCGGCTCGGGCAAGATCGCCTACGGCAAGTTGTCCCAGGCCCTGGACTACGGCGCGAAGACCCTGCAGATCCAAGGCGATTTCGACGCCTGCCTACGCAGCCTCCGAACGATCGTGACCCAGCGCCGCGAACTGGGTATCTACCTCATGAATTCGTTCAACCCCTTCCGATTGGAGGGCCAGAAGACGATCATGTACCGCGTGCTCGAGGCGCTGAACTGGGAGGTCCCCGACTGGATCGTTGTGCCCGGCGGCAACCTCGGGAACTGCTCTGCCTTCGGCAAGGCCTTCGCTGAGCTCAAGTACCTCGGGCTGGTCGATAAGATCCCGCGCTTGGCCGTGATCCAGGCCGCCGGCGCGAACCCGCTGCACGAGCTCTATAACCAGCACGGGGTGCGCTGGAACGACGGCAAGTACGACCGGGAGAAGGTCGGCTCCTACTTCGCTCAGCTCGACGCCGCCGACCAGCACGCGCACACGATCGCCAGCGCGATCGAGATCGGCCGCCCCGTGAACCTCCCCAAGGCCTTGCGGGCGCTAGACGTCATGAACGGCGTGGTCCGCGAGGTCGACGACGCGACGATCCTCGAGCACAAGGCGATGGTGGGGCGGTTCGGCTTCGGCTGCGAGCCAGCCAGCGCGGCGAGTGTCGCCGGCGCACGCATGCTCCGCGAAGAGGGCCTGATCGACCCCGGCGAGCGGGTCGTCTGCATCCTCACCGGGCACCTCTTGAAGGACCCCGACGCGACGGTCAAGTACCACACCGGCATCGACATGAAGGCCGCCCAGCAGGACGCGCCGCGCAGCGATCCCTACGGCAAGTTGAGTAATCGCCCGATCCCCGTGGCCGACGATATCGAGGCGATCATCGCCGCGATCACCGGCGACAAAGACAAGGCAGACGCGCTGGTCGAGGCCGCCCAGGCCGAACTCGACCCGGGCGAAGGCTCGGTCGGCAACCTGCCGATTTCTGAGTATTAGTTGGAATAAAGCGATTCACGAACGGATATGACATCTACACGATGCGCAAAAATTATTCCATCAAGCGGAAGCGGTTGCTGATCCTCGGGCTGCTGTCTGTTGAATGTATCGTGTTCGTGGTCGGCGGCGTGATCGGGCTGCGTATCGTGCGCGAACAGATGGCGTCGATGATTGGCGAACAGGTCAAGGCGGATAACGCCCGCTACGCCGAGGGATTGGCGGGGGTGATCGAGTCGATGGGCGTACAGGACGCCACGTACGGCAGCAAGGATTGGCGGCGCATGCAGAACGCTGTCGAAGGGCTTGAGATGCCCGCCGGGGGCTTCGCGTGCATCCTCGACGCAGCAGACAAGATCGTATGCCACCCTGAACTTGATGACGACCCCCAGATGAACGAAGGGTCGAGCCTGCTGTACACGGACCTGGGTTCACACCTTAGCAGCCTTGACGAGATTGCGGGGGGCGATGGCGAAACCCGTGTGGGCGAGAGCTACTTCCTGGCGGACGGCGTGCACTACATCGCGACGCGCGAGATCGCGGGGACTGGCGGGCACCGGCTGCTGGTCCACCAGCCCGCGGCGGGGCTGGTCAAGATCAGCGACGCGATCACCACACCCTTGATGCTGACGTTCGTATTGGTCGGTGCCTCGGTCATGTTGCTGACCGTCGGGGGCAGCTACGTTGTTGCCCGACGCTACGAGCACACACTCGAAGCGGTCAACGCCGGCCTTGAGGACGAGGTCGGCGAGCGCACCGCAAAACACACCGCGGCGCGTAACGCGTTGATCTTCGGCCTCGCAAAACTCGCGGATTCGCGTGACCCTGAAACAGGTGCGCACCTCGAAAGGCTGTGTGCTTTTTCTACCGTCCTGGCCGAGCAGCTTCAACGCGAGGGCAACCACCCCGAGGTCACCGATGAATGGATCCGGGAGATCCGTCTGGCCGCAGCCCTGCACGACATCGGGAAGGTCGGCGTCGCCGACAACGTGCTACGCAAGCCCGGTCGGCTCAATGAAGAAGAACGGGCCGAGATCGAGCGCCACCCTCAGATTGCCGCCGACACACTGCTGGGGATCTATCAGAAGATGGGCGATGACACCCTGATCGCTTGCTCGGTGCAGGTCGCGCTGTACCACCATGAAAAGTGGGACGGCAGCGGTTACCCGTTTAAGCTCGAAGGTGAAGGCATCCCCCTGGCGGCGCGGATCGTCGCTGTGGCGGATGTGTACGATGCGCTGACTTCTAAGCGTGTCTATAAGGACGCGATGCCTCACGAACAAGCCTGTAAGATGATCAACGAGAACGCTGGATCACACTTTGACCCTGTGGTCGTCCAGGCGTTTGAGCGTGTCTCGGATACGTTTGAGCAGATCAAACGCCAGACGAATGAAGGTAACGCGCAGGTTCTCTCGGGTATCTTCGGATAAGGCCTCGGGCCGAGTTGCTAACCACGGGTGCCTGCTACGCCGCCCCGCCGATGTGTTCAAAACCTTCGGGCATCTTGCCGGGCTGCATCGGTGCGCCGAGGAACTGGGCACCGATCCGGTGTGCGCCGCCGTCCAGCACGCGGACGTTGCGTACCGTGACCATCACGCGGAAGAACCCGCCCTGGATCGGTTTCTCGTAGAGCGCTTCGCTGTCCTTGTAGATGTATTTCTGGCTGACGAAGCTGATCCCACCGCGCGAGAGGTCTTCGGTGTCCACGCTGAGCACGCGCAGGTTGTCGTCCTCGCGGACGTAGACCTTGGCCATGCCGGGCCAGGGGTTGCGCTGGTGCATGCGCTTCGTGCCGTCTGGCGACACCGGTTTGCCCTCGCTTGTTTGCCCGCCTTTCGGCGATCCGCCCGAGCCGCTGTTCGCGCCCTTGGCAGCGGACTTATTGTTCACGCCGATCCGGCTGGCGCGTCGGGCCTTGACGTTCTGCAGTTCCTGCGTAATCCGCGTGAGCTGGCTGATCAGACCTGCTTCCGAGGGGTCGGCCATGAGGCCGTAGCGGTGCCGGCCGTCTTTACCCTTGAATCGGCTGCGGACCTGCACCCGGCCCGTGTGGTCGTCGCCCTCGTAGTGCAGCGTGACTTGCAGCCACTGTTCTATTCGATAACCTTCTGTTTCAAGCAGCAGGCCGAGCCCGCCGCAGCTGATGTTGACGACCTCGCCGCTGGTCTCGTTGTTCACGGTCGCCGACACACTCTGATCGCGGATATCAGCCCGGAAAGAGCTGCGGTTCTCGGCGACCTCTCCCTCGCCGGTCAGTACCAGCGCGCCGGTCGGGTACTGGCCGCTGGAAAACATGCGCTGCATCTGGCACGGGACACTGGTGAAACAGTTGTTCTGATTGTGAAAGGAAACGATCGTCTCGGCACCAGCCTGGAACGAGACCGGCTGCAGGAAGCGCACCATGACCTTTTGGCCAAGCGTCTCAGAAACCACGCCGGGGACAAGGTTGTCCTCCCGCTCGGGGTCGCGCACATAGATTCGTGTCGTCTCTTCAAGCATGGGCTAGCACGGTGTAGGCATCCTCGGGCGATTGCTGGTTGTGCACACCCGGCCGCATCAAGAGAGGGCCGTCTCCTTCAACCCCCATAACACTGTTGCAAAACGTTCATCGGCTATTCTGCGGCCCCACTTAATCGTTACAAACCGGCTTTTTAATCTACTACGAGGTGTCTACCCCTCTCGCCGAGTAGGTACTCTTCCCAGGTTTCTGCCATAATCCCCACCCCATGGCTAAGCAGAAAACAGCGATCGTCCCGACCCGTGAAGATAACTACCCCGAGTGGTACCAGCAGGTGGTCCGCGCCGCCGACCTCGCCGAGAACTCGGACGTGCGTGGCTGCATGGTGATCAAGCCCTGGGGCTACGCCCTCTGGGAGAATATGCAGGCGGTGCTCGACGCCGAGTTCAAGAAGACCGGGCACAAGAACGCGTACTTCCCGCTGTTCATCCCCAAGAGTTTCTTAGAAAAAGAAGCCGAGCACGTCGAGGGCTTCGCCAAGGAGTGCGCCGTCGTCACCCACCACCGCCTGGAAGACGACGGCAAAGGCGGCCTCAAACCCGCCGGCGAACTGGAAGAACCGCTCGTTGTCCGCCCGACCAGCGAGACGATCATCGGCGCCGCGTTTGCGCGTTGGGTAGAGAGCTACCGCGACCTGCCTTTACTCATCAACCAATGGGCCAACGTCGTGCGCTGGGAGCTGCGCACACGCCTGTTCCTGCGCACCGCCGAGTTCCTCTGGCAGGAGGGTCACACCGCGCACGCGACGGCCGATGAAGCGAAAGAAGAGACCGCGTTGATCCACGATGTCTACGCCGACTTTGCCGAAGACGTCATGGCCATGCCGGTCATCAAAGGTGAAAAGACAGCAGGGGAAAGATTCCCGGGGGCTGTGCAGACGTTCACGATCGAGTCGATGATGCAGGACCGCAAGGCGCTACAGGCCGGCACGTCCCACTTCCTCGGCCAGAACTTCGCCAAAGCCCAGGACATCACCTACCTCGGCGACGCGGGCAAGCTCGAGCACTGCTGGACGACGAGCTGGGGTGTCTCGACGCGCCTCGTCGGCGGCTTGATTATGACGCACGCCGATGACGACGGCCTAGTGGTTCCGCCTCGTCTCGCGCCTGCGCACGTCGTCATCCTGCCCATCACGTTCAAAGCCGACGACCCAGACGCGGTGCTGGCCTATTGCAAACAACTCGCCGAGGACCTGCGTGGCCAGACCTTCGCCGGCCGACCCATCGAGGCCGAACTCGACACCCGCGATATGCGCGGCGGCGACAAGACCTGGCAGTGGGTCAAGAAGGGCGTGCCCATCCGCTTGGAAGTCGGCCAGCGCGACATGGCCGAGGACAGCGTCTTCATGGCTCGGCGGGACCTGAGCCCGAAGGAGAAGCAGGGCGTCAAGCGCGAACTCTTCATCGCCAACGTCGCCGGCACGCTGCAGGCCATTCAGGACGGCCTCTTCGAAAAAGCCAAGGCCCACCGCGCCGAGCACACCCGCGTCGTGAATGCCAAAGACAAGTTCTATAAGTTCTTCACCGCCAAGAACGCCGAGCAACCCGAGATCCACGGCGGCTTCGCGCTGGCCCACTGGAACGGAGACGAGAAAATCGCCGACCAGGTCCAAAAAGATCTTGGCGTCACCGTCCGCTGCATCCCGCTCGATGGTGAACTCGAGCGGTGCGGCTTCGGCGACGCCGCCGGCGAGGGCAAGTGCATCTTCACCGGCGAGCCGAGCAAGACCCGCGTCGTCTGGGCGAAGTCGTACTAGTCGGCCATTCCAACCAGATCCCTCGGGCAATAAACGTGCTATACCCGCGTTGGATTTCACATGGGAATACGGTGCAATGTCCTGAGTTTGTATGGGTGGCATGTGTATACGGGCTTGCTCGCAGTGCTTTTTTTGTTGGCAGTTCCTGCATCCGCTCAGCCACCGGAAAGTAGCGCCGGCGCTTCATCAGAAGGGGGCGTTGAATCTACGCGCGGGGGCGCCGTCGTCGGCATACCGATCGAGACGGGCTGGGTTGTGCTGGATGGCAAATTGATCGATCCGCCCTACACCCTTGGCATGCAAGGAAGAGAGATTTCTCTCAACGGCCAACGCGTGATGACACTGGCCCAGAATAGGGAAGGTGCAAGAGAGCGGCTAGGGCGTGGCGAGGGCCGAGCGGAAGGTGGTCGGGGTGGGCAGGAGCGTCGGCGGGGTCGCGGAGCCGCCTTCGGCGTGGCGCGGATCGAGCGGCAATTGATCGGCGGGCAATTAGTGGTGATGGTCACAGATGTCGGTGCCGCAACGATTGGCCGATTTACTCTCCCGAGTTTTGTTGAAACGATGGCTACGGACGAGCCGCTCACAGAGAAAGTTCAAGTACTCAACGGCTTGGTTTCACGGCCTGCCCCTTCGGCGGTCTGGGTGGCAACCATCGAGCAATACCGGCCTGACCCGCGTCTGAAGCAGGCCGCTGATCAGATACAAGAAGAGAGCGACCAGCTTGCCCGAGAGCGGGAAGCAACGTTGTCTGGCGTGGGATGGTTTGACTGGGCCATGCCGATGGCGGCGATCGGTGGCGTCCTCGCGGGGCTCGGTGTCTTGTTGAATGTCCATCGGAAAGGGCTCAAAGAACCGGGGGACTACCGGGTCTGGCGTCATGTCGACACAAGTGGTCGGCGCAGCCGTGTGGTGTTTGTATTGATCAGCTTGCTCGTCTTGCTCAATGGCTTAGATTTAGCGTTCACGCTTATTGCGCAGCAAACGGGGCAGTTCGCTGAACTCAGCCCGATCGGGGATCGTTTGATTACCAAGCCGGTGCTCTTGGGGCTTTATAAGGTTGCCGCCGTTGGCCTGGGTGTAGGGCTGCTTTTCTACCTTCGCCAGCGACGTGTCGCGGAAGTCGTGGCCTGGTGGATGTGTGCACTCTATGTCTTAGTGCTAGTAAGATGGGCCGCAGTCAATACGCTGATCATGGCGTAATCGCCCATCTGAAGCTTGTTGATGAACGACTCATATGAGCACCCGGTTGTTTGGTTGAATCGTCGGCGGGTCCTTCAGACTCTTGCACTAGATGCAAACGCGCAGAGCACACCCGCGCCGTGAACGCCAAGAAATAGTTCTTCACCGGCGAGCCGAGCAAGCCCCGCGTCGTCTGGGCGAAGTCGTGCCGGCCGCGGGAGCAGGCCGAAGCGCTGTATCGGCCGCATTCAACTGATAATCCTCACGCTTCGCTTGCGATTGAACGATTTCTTATCGCACTCGTGAAAGATAGTTGCAAACCTAACCGGCTGGCCACTATTGGCTAGCGCGATGCTTGCGCGCAGACGTTTTGATGTACGACGCCACGCACGGGTTGGACGGGTCGATCAGGCCTGGCCCGTGCCTGAGTTGCGACTCTGATTTTAGATGGAGCTAAGACATGCGTTTGCTTAAGAACCCCGGCTTTTCCACCCTCGCCCTGATCGGTGCTTTATCAGCACCCACGGTTTATGCTCAGGACTACTCGATCACGATACTGCACAACAACGACGGCGAGTCGCAGCTGTTCGCGGACGGCGATGGCGTCGGTGGGGTCGCCAAGTTCAAGACCCTCTTCGATACCACCAAGAGCTTCTACCAAGGCCAAGGGCATGGCGTCGTCTCGGTTTACGCGGGCGATACCTTCTTGGCCGGCGCCGCGTTCCAGGCCTCGCTCGACTCGGGCGCACCGGGTAGCCGGACCTTCTATGACGCGCTGGCGATCAGCCAGATCGGCTACGACGCATCGATCATCGGTAACCACGAGTTCGATTTCGGCCCGCAGGTCCTGGCTGAGTTCATCGGCGACGCCCAGACGACCAACACCACGACCTATCTCTCGTCCAACCTCGACTTCTCCAGCGAGTCCGTTTTCAATCCGCTGGTCAGCTCGGGAACACTTGCCAAGTCGAAGACTGTGTCGGTGAGTACCGCCGCTGGCACGAAGACCGTCGGCATCATCGGCGCGACCACCGAGAACCTGTCGTTCATCTCATCGCCCGGCGCCGTCACCACGAGTAATGTGGTCAACGCGATCAACACCGAGGCCGCCGCGCTCAAGTCCGCCGGTGCAGACGTCATCATCGTCGGCAGCCACCTGCAGGGCCTCGCGACCGACCAAGGCATCGTGCCCTCGCTCAGCAGCGATATCGATCTCATTATCGCGGGCGGCGGCGACGAGCTGCTCGCCAGCCCCGGCGCGGCGAGTCCCTCGTCGGTTTACACCGGCGCACCGGCCAGCATCGCCGACACCGGCCTCGCGCCCGGCGACAGCGCGTTCTCCGCTTACCCCGACACGGCCAGCGGTATCCCGATCGTCACCACCGCCGACCAGTACGCCTACCTCGGCCGAGTAACGCTGAACTTCAACAGCGACGGCACCTTCGCCGGCGTTGACGACACGTCCAACCCCCAACTCAACGACGGCGCCTTCGCCGAAGACGCGGCGGTCGCCGCGGCCGTCGCTCCCGTTCAGGCCTTCGTCGACGGCCTGGCGGCGAACGTGATCGGCACCACCTCGGTCCAACTCCTCCACGGCGGGTCCAATACCATCCGATCCCAGGAAACCAACCTCGGCAACTTCGTCGCCGACGCGTATGTCGAAGCCGCCGAGCAAAACGCCGCCGGCTTCGGCGTCACCCTCACCCCCAACCGCGTCATCGGCATCGCCAACGGGGGCGGCATCCGCGACGACATTAACGCCGGCGACGTCTCCCAGCTCAGCGTCTTTGACGTTGCCCGCTTCGGCAACTTCGTCTCCGTCGTCGAAGACGTCACCGTAGAGGACCTGGTCCTCACGCTCGAGAACTCGGTCTCGCGCATCGTTGACAACGACCCCGGCTCTGGCGTCGACCCCGCCCGCCAAGGCGATGGGACCGGCCGCTTCGCGCAGGTCTCCGGTTTCAGCTTCGTCTACGACATCTCCAACGACCCGCTGCTCGTCGACGGCGACGGCAATGTCGTCCAAGGAGGCAGCCGCATCATCGAGGTCGTCCTCGACGATAACACCATCATCTGGCAAGACGGCCAGCTCGCCATCGGCGCCGAGTCGATCCTGCTTGACCTCATCCTGCCCGACTTCAGCGCGAAGGGCGGCGACCAGTTCCTCGACCCCGACTACCTCAATAATGCCTACGGCTTCACAACCGTCGGCATCACGGATCAGGTCGCACTCCAAAACTATATCGAGAGCTTCAACGGCCAGGACCTCGCCACCGTGCTAGGCGGCGAGTACGCCAACCCGAACGGCAACGGCCGAATCACCGCGATCCCCGAGCCCGGCTCGCTCGCGTTGCTCGGCCTCGGCGGCCTGCTCGTCGCCCGACGCCGACGCGACGCGTAACACCGCCTCGGCCACCGCTCGCTTCCGGCAGGCCGCTGCGAATTCGCAGCGGCTTTTTCCTGCGCCGAGACATGACCCCAAGCGATTGCGGGCTAAGATGCATAAGGACATTCAGTTCCCCCGTTCATCTGAGGCGAGATAAGCCGACCGAAACGAAAGGACCGCATGCGATGAGCCAGCCGACCGAACGAGCGATCGAACACTGGAGCAGGCGACGCGTGCTGACCGCGGGGGCGATGGGCGTGGCCGCGTTCTCGACGAGCGGGGCGTTTGCCGAGGCGTTGACGATCACGCCGAGGATGGCCGAGGGGCCGTTCTACCCCGACAAGCTGCCGTTGGATACCGACAACGACCTGATCCGCATCACCGACAACGCGGCCCCCGCGCTCGGGCAGATCACCCACCTCGGCGGCCGCATCCTCGACAGCAAAGGCGAGCCCGTCCGCAACGCGCTGATCGAGATCTGGCAGTGCGACAACAACGGTGTCTACATGCACTCCCGCGACCGCAACATCGACAAGCACGACACCAATTTCCAAAGCTATGGCCGGTTCCTTACCTCGCGCTCCGGCGAGTACTACTTCCGCACCATCAAGCCCGTGCCCTACACCGGCCGAACCCCGCACATCCACGTCAAGGTCAGCATCAAGGACAAGCCCGTACTGACGACGCAACTCCTGAACGCGGCCGAAAAAGAACGCAACGCGAAAGATGGTTTGTTCAAACGCATCAAGGACGAGAAGAAACGCGCCGCGCTGATGACCGAATTCAAGCCGATCAAGGATTCAAAGATCGACGAACTAAGCGCGAAGTGGGACGCCGTACTCGGCTGGACGCCGGAGGACGATGGATAGGCGTCGTATCAGCACGGTGTAGCGGGAGACGCGGAGCGTCCCGTGCAAATCACTTGAAAGACTCGAAAGGGACGCTCCGCGTCTGCCGCTACACCGAAAATACACCATCAAAAAACCCTGCCCAAGCGGACAGGGTTTTCTTTTGGTTCTATGTGTTGCGATCAGGCCGTGCCGGCGCGCTTCTTGTTCAGCAGCGTGCTCAGCCGGCTCTTGTAGCGGGCCGCGGTGTTCTTGTGCATCGCGGGGGAGGCGGCCGTCTGGTCGAGCATCTTGTAGATCTCTTTGAGCTTGGCCTCGGACTCTTCGACCGAGCCGTGCAGGATCAGCTCGCGGTAATCCTTGATCGCGGTGCGATAGGTGCTGTTGCGCCAGCGGTTGATCGCTCGGCGTTTGCCGTTCTGTCGGATACGCTTCTTGGCACTCAGTGAGTCGGCCATGGGGTCTGCCTCTAGGCTTGGGTCTTGGTCTTAAAAAATAGGAGCCCCCGTTGGGGCGAGCCGCGTATTATGCGCGAACGAGGGCCTTTGTTCAACCCGAGCGAACGTGATTTTTTGAAGCAGGCTGCGTTCGCAGGCTTTCAAACACGTCGTCAGCGGCATTCTAGCCCGGTTTAAAGCGCGTACAACTGGCTTATTGGGCGCCCGCTCCCCCAGCGATTTTTGGCCTCGCCCAAGTCCTTTCAGATATGCGTTTTGTCTTGGGAGCTGCTGCTGATTGTTTAGTCCTTAATCGAGTAATATCCGTTATTTACGTTTGAAATTGATCGTTCGAATGCGCTGGCGGCACCCCATTGCCCCAACCCAACGCCGGCCAGCCCGCTGGAGGAGGCCTGCTAGCGGTTTGCGGCTTCATCCCTGTACAGCCCGATCGACCCCCGCCTAGCTTGACAAAATCCCGCATTTGCCTACAGTTACCGATTCCCCAGCGGGCATAGGGCCTGTTGGGTGGCTGAGGCAACCGGTATGCGTAAGCAACGATTCCAAGCAGGCCATCGGTGTTTGACCCGGTGATGATGGTGAACCTTCACCATCTCGCGTCGTCGCGGCAGCGTCGGCATCATGGCCAGCGGCCTTCGGTCCACCTCCAGGAGGTGTGCCCGATGGCGTGATCGCTGCGGACCCATCCCGCAAGCTCGATCGTGCTTCTTCATAACAGAGGCGCGAAACGACGGCGACCCCGTCACGAGCCCACGCCGACGCCACGAGCCGACCCGCTCGTGGTTTTTGTTTGCCCCGGAATGACCGGGCCATTGGACATCGACAACAAGACGCCGGTTTGACCGGCACGACAACCCGGCAACTAAATACAGGACGACTGATATGAATGGTGTTGAAATGCTACGACTGCTCGACGGGATCGCCCGCGATCGCAACGTCGACAAGGAAATCCTCATCGCGGACCTCGAGCAGGCCCTCGTTTCCGCCGCGCGCAAACACTTCAACGCGATCGATACCGAAGACTTTACCTGCGAGATCGACCGGTTTACCGGCAAGATCGCCATCTGGCGTGAGGACGAAGAGATCCCGCTCGAAGAGCTCGGCCGGATCCCCGCACAGACCGCTAAGCAAGTCATGATCCAGCGCTTCCGCGAAGACGAACGCGCCGCGATCTTCGACGAATACATCGACCGTGTCGGCGAGCTGACCACCGGCGTCGCGCAGCGCTACGAGGGCGGGGCATTGGTCGTGCAGATCGGCCGTGCAGAAGGCTTTATGCCTCGCTCGGAACAGATCCCCGGGGAGCAGCACCAGCCCGGCGAGCGTGTCCGCTGCCTGATCCTCGATGTCCGCGACGCGGGCAACCAAGTCAAGATCGTGCTTTCGCGTGCCGACCCGGAGTTCATCCGTCGCTTGTTCGAGGTCGAGGTCCCCGAGGTCAACGAGCGGATCATCGAGATCAAGGCCATGGCCCGTGAGGCCGGCCACCGCACCAAGATCGCCGTGCAATCCATCGACACCAAGGTCGATGCCGTCGGCGCGTGTGTCGGCGTGCGTGGCAGCCGGATCAAGAACATCGTCGACGAGCTCGGCGGCGAGAAGATCGATATCGTCCGCTGGAACGAGTCCAGCCAGATCCTGATTCAGAACGCGCTCAAGCCCGCCGAGGTCGTCGAGATATCGCTGTGCTTCGAGCTGGGCCGGGCGACCGTCGTGGTCAACGAAGACCAGCTCTCCTTGGCGATCGGCAAGAAGGGCCAGAACGTGCGCCTGGCCGCTCGGCTGACGAACTGGGACGTGGACATCCTCACGCCGCAGGAGTTCACCAAGTCGATGGACACGATGGTGCAGACGCTTACCGCGATGGACTTTGTGGACGAGGCGATGGTGGACAAGCTGGCCGCGCTGGGCGTGATCAGCGTGTTCGACGTCGAAGAAGTCGGCGCCGATTACATGGCCGAGACACTGGGGCTGCCCGACGAGCAGATCACCCAGCTCTTGGAAGTCGTCTCGTCGCAGGCGAAGATCGTCCAGGAACAGCAGGCCAAGGAAAAAGAAGAGCAAGAGAAGCAGAAACGCGAGGCCCAGGAGATGGCAGCGCAAGGCATCGACGACCTGCTCGGCGGTGGCGCGCTGGCCGACGAGGGCGACGACCCGCTCGCGGATGTGCTTGGCGGCGGTGCTCAGGAGCCGCGCGAGTACGGCGAGCCGGGCGAAGACCTTGTCCCCGAGGCAGACATTGCCAGCGAAGCGGCCGAGAACGGCGAGCCGGTCGACCCCGGCGTGCAGGCCGAGGAGTCGGACGATGAGGACGGCAGCGAGTTTGTCGCCGAGCACACCGACTCGGATGCCGGCGTCGTGTCGGACCCCGAGGACAGCAAGAGCGCGTAAAGCAAACGATCAGATTCAGCCGCCGCCACTGGCGTCGCGGACACAGCCACCAGCTAGGAGCCAATTTTGGCGAAAACGTTACGCATCCATAACCTGGCCAAAGAGCTCGGCGTGCAGAGCAAGGTCATCGTCGCCAAGTGCAAAGACGAGGGCGTGCCCGATATCACCAACCACATGTCGGTGGTGAAGGTCGGCCTTGCGCACACGATCCGCCAGTGGTTCGCGCTGGACGAAGAGGACCACAGCAAAGACACCGCGGTCGAGACGACGCACAACATCGACATCAAGAAGGTCCGCAAGAAGTCCACGAAGAAGAAGGCGGCCAAGAAGAAAGCCGCGGCGAAGGAGACCGACGCAAAAGCCGAGGTCGTCGCGGATGAATCCGCAGAGGCCGAAACCAAGACCAAAAAGAAGACCACCAAGAAGAAAACCAAGGCCGCGGCGAAGAAGAAGCCCACTGCGGATGAGCCTGCCGAGGCTGCGGAAGTCGTGGCCGAAGCAGACGCGAAGCCCGCCGCCGAAGAGAAGGCGCCCGAGAAAGAACCCGAGAAGCCCGGCCAGGCCCAGCCCGCGGGGCAACAGAACGTGCCGACCCGGCCGGACATCGTCAAGCCCGCCGGCGAACAGCTCACCAAACCCAAAGAAGTCAAGCTCCGTGGCCCGAAGGTCATCCGTGTCGAGAAGCCCGAGCCCGTCGCGCCGCCGCGATCGCGCGGCCCGAGGCGTGACCAGCCCGCCGACGGCGAGGTGCCCGGCGTGACCCGATCGCGTGGCCCGGCCCGTGGCGGCGGCGTCAAGCGTGGCGGCGGCGAGGGCGGCGGCGGCGACAGCGGCGGACGCGGCAACAAGCGGCGCTCCCTCAGCAACCGACGCGGCGGACGCAACGACCCCTTACTCACCGGCCCGACACAGATGTCCAAGGCCGACCTCGACGAACTGGATGCGAAGGTCCGCGGTGCCTCCGGCTACGTCAAGCGACGCCGTCAAACGTTCAATAAAGCAGGCCATGTCGGTTCCGCCGCCCAGTCTGCGGTCGTCACCGGCGGCAAGGTCGAGATCGAAGAACCGATCACGATCAAGGCACTCAGCTCCGCCACCGGTATCCGCGCCGCCGAGGTCGTGAAGTTCCTCTTCCAGAAGGGGATCATGGCCAACGTCAACTCGGCGATCGAGACCGAGCTGGCCGAAGAAATCTGCCTCGAGCGCGACATCGAGCTCGTCGTCAAGGAACACGAGACCGCCGCACAGAAGGTCGAGCAGGACTTCATGGATCGCGAGAAGGTCGATGTCCAGCCAAGGCCCGCGGTCGTCACGATCCTCGGCCACGTCGACCACGGCAAGACCTCGCTGCTCGACCGGATCCGCAAGGCCGACGTCGCCGCGCACGAAGACGGCGGCATCACCCAGCACGTGGGCGCCTACCGCATCACCGTCAAGGGCAGCGACGACTCAGACAAGTCCGTCGTCTTCCTCGACACGCCAGGCCACGCCGCGTTTACCTCGATGCGTGCCCGCGGTGCCCAGGTCACCGACATCGTCGTGCTCATCGTGGCGGCGGACGACGGCGTCATGCCCCAGACGATCGAGTCGATCAACCACGCCAAGGCCGCGGAGGTCCCCGTGGTCGTCGCGGTCAACAAGTGCGACCTGCCCGGATTCAGCGACAACAAGCTGCAAGAGATCTACGGCCAGCTCGCTGAGCATGGGCTCAACCCCACCGCATGGGGCGGCGAGACCGAAGTCATCAAGACCTCGGCCGAGACCGGCGAAGGCATCGAAGAACTCATCGAGATCCTCGACCTGCAGGCCGAGGTCCTCGAACTCACCGCCGACTACGGCGGCCCGGCGCGCGGCATCGTCATCGAGGGCGAGATGCAATCGGGACGGGGTTCCGTCGCTCGCGTACTGGTTCAGGACGGCACGATCAGGGTCGGCGACTTCATGGTCTCCGGCCGGGCGTTCGGCCGTGTCCGCGACATGACCAACGACCGTGGCGAGCAGGTGCAAGAAGCCGGCCCCGCGACGCCGCTGGAGATCTCCGGCCTCGACGAGATCCCCGACGCGGGCGACAAGTTCTACGTGACCCAGACGCTGAAGAAGGCCGAAGGCGTTGCCAGGCAGTTCCGTGATGACGAGCGTGCCCAGGCCCAAGCCAGCCGCACGAAAGTCACGATGGACAACTTCGCCGCGACGATCCAGGCGGGCAAGACCAACTTCCTCAACGTCGTCATCAAGGCCGATGTGCAGGGCTCGGTCGAGACGCTCAAGAAGTCGCTCGGCGAGATCGGCAACGACGAGGTCGCCGTCCGCGTCATCGACTCGGGTGTCGGCGGGATCACCGAGAGCAACGTGTTGCTCGCGGATGCGTCGGACGCCGTTATCATCGGTTTCCATGTCACGGTTACCCCGGCCGTGCGTGAGATCGCAGACGAGCGCCACGTCGAGGTGCGGCAGTACCGCGTGATCTACGAGACGATCGAGGACGTGAAGAAGGCCCTCGAGGGCATGCTGACGCCGGACCAGAACGAGGAAGAGATCGGCCGAGCGGAAGTGAAGCAGGTCTTCAAGATCGGCAAGCTCGGCAACATCGCCGGCTGCATGGTGTCCGACGGCGTCGTGCAGAAGGGCCAGAAGATGCGCGTCGTCCGCGACGGCACGGTCGTCACCGAGGGCCGCGAGCTCGAGACCCTCCGCCGCGTGAAGGACGAGGCGAAGGAAGTCCGTGCGGGTACCGAGTGCGGCATCCGCATCGCCGGCTACGAAGACCTCAAGCCCGGCGACGAGCTGGTTTGTTACAAGGTCGTCGAAGTGAAGAGGACGCTGGATTAGTGACTCGGGGCCAAGGGAACAGGGGCCTGTGCCGGCTTGACCTGATGACCCCTCGCCCCTTGACCCCTTGGCCCCTACCCCATGACCCACCGCATCGAACAAGTCGAGTCGACGCTCCGCAAGGCGCTGGCCCAGGTGCTACAACGCAGCATCTCGGACCCGCGCATCCGCGGCATGGTGTCGATCCTTGAGGTCGATATTAGCCCGGACATGAAGCAGGCCAAGGTCTTTGTCTCTGTACTCCCCGAGGAGTACGAGAAGCGGACGGTCGCAGGCCTCAAGGCGGCGAACCGGCACATCCAGAGCGAAGTGAAGAAGCTCGTGGCGCTGCGCGTGGTGCCGCACCTGAAATTCGAGCTCGATGATTCGCTGAAGCAGGCCGAGCAGGTCTACCAGGCCATCGACGAAGCCAAAGCTCGCGAAGAAGAAAACACCGACGACAACGCGCAATCGCAGACAGACTAAACCCAACACCCAACACCCAGGACCTACAACGTTGGCAAAGACCGATACAAAGAAACAAGAAAAGGCATTTAATGCGGTGCTGAAGAAAGCCCGTTCCAAGTGGAGCGGCGATGAGGCCGACGAGCTCGAGCCCATCGCCGAGCTGGTCTTCAGCTTCCTCATGTGGAACGCGACCGCACGGCAGGCGGACACGGCCTTCGGGAAGATCATGGCCCAGGTGGTCGACCTCAACGAGCTGCGCGTCTCGCTGACCAACGAGATCATCGAGATGGTCGGTGTGCGGTACCCCGATGCGAGCAACCGCATCATCCGCATGCTCCAGTCGATGATGGAGATCTTCGAACGCGAGCACGACTACAAGATGGGCTCGCTGGCCCCGCGCAGCAAGCGTGAGCAGCGCGAGTACCTGGACACGCTGCCGGGGATGACGCCGTTTGTCGCCGCTCGGGTGGCGTTGCTGTCGTTCGGTGCCCACGCCATGCCGGTGGACGACCGCCTGCTGACGCTGCTGACCAAGGCCGGCGTCTTCGAGCCCGGCACGACACCCGCCGACGCGGAGGGCTGGCTGACCCGTCAGGTCAAGGCCGGCGACGCGATGGAGGCGTACCTCGCGCTGCAGGAATGGGCCGACGGCCAACGTGTGACGATCCCCAGCCCGCCGAAGGGCGAGGTCTTCAAATCCGCGCCGGTCAAGGAAGAGCCCGCGAAGAAGACTAAGAAGTCCGCGACAACGAAGAAGGCTGCGACGACCAAGAAGGTCGCCAAGAAGACCACGAAGAAGAAAATCGCCAAGAAAACCACGAAGAAGAAGACCACCAAGAAACGCGTCGCCAAGAAGAAGTGAAACGCTGCAACATGAAGCGCCGCGGCTTGCCGCGCTCCGTGCGGAGCATAGACCATGGGTGAAGACAATCAACCGCTACTGAAGATCGGCCTGCCTAAGGGCTCGCTCGAGAGCCCGACGATCGAGCTCTTCGACCGCGCGGGCTACAACATCAACGTCCGCAGCCGGTCCTACACCCCCGAGATCGACGACCCGCTTTTGTCGTGCGTCATGTTCCGCGCCCAGGAGATGGCCCGCTACGTCGAGGACGGCGTCATCGACATCGGCATCACCGGCCACGACTGGGTCGTCGAAAACGACGCCGACGTCCACGAGGTCTGTGAGCTCGCGTACTCCCGCGCGACAGGCCGGCCCGTGCGGTGGGTCCTCGCGGTCCCGGAAGAGGGCGGCATCGACGACCCCAAGCAGCTCGAGGGCAAGATCATCTCCACCGAGTTGATCAATACCACGCAGCGCTATTTCAAAGACCAGGGCATCAACGTCCGCAAGGTCGAGTTCTCCTGGGGCGCGACCGAGGTCAAGGCCCGGCTTGTCGACGCCATCGTCGATGTCACCGAGACCGGTTCGTCCCTGCGTGCCAACAACCTCAAGGTCATCGCGACCCTGCTGACCTCGACGACCCGCCTGATCGCGAGCAAAGACGCATGGGCGGATAAAGCCAAGCGGCAGAAGATCGAGGACCTGGCGCTATTGCTGCAGGGCGCGATCTCGGCACGCACCAAGGTCGGCCTGAAGATGAATGTGCCCCGGCCCAAGCTCGACGAGGTGTTGGCGCTGCTCCAGTCCGAGCACTCGCCGACGATCAACGACCTGGCCGACGCCGATTGGGCGGCGGTCGAGGTGATCACCGACGAGAAGATCGAGCGCGACCTGATCCCCCAGCTCAAACGGGCCGGCGCGACGGGCATGGTCAGTTACCCGCTGAATAAAGTGATCCAATAGGCCGCCAGGTGGGTACAGTAAGGGAGACGACCTTTGCGGAGCCCCGGATGAGCCGATCGCGCCTCCAACTGATCGTGACGACCGCCGTGTGCCTGGCCATCGGGCTGTGTTCGCTGTTATGTGCCGAGGCGATCGCGCAAGACGACGCCCCAGCGGTCCAGCCGCCGCAGGTGCTGATCGATGCCGGCCTGCTCACGTCGCGGGAAGAAACCTCCCCCGATGCGAAGCTTTCCTGGGCGGAGGTTCTAGAGGCTGTCGAGCCCGAGCCCTGGCCCGAGGTGGCGCCCAAGCCCGCCGCCGGTGTCCTGCCCGCCGACGCCGCAGACCTGATCAAGCAGGCGCAGTCGGCAACGGCCAAGGGCGAGGCCTACCGCTCGGTCAAGCTCCTCCAGCAGGCCGAGCAGCTCGCCCCCGACCACCCGAGGGTTCTCCGGGCGCTGGGCCTCGCGTACGCCGACAGCGGCAACCTGATGCGTGCGGCGTCGTACCTCCGTGGGATCGCCGTCGGGCAGCGTGATGACGTGGAAGTCTTGCTTGTCCTCGCCAGGCAGGAGGCGCAAGCGGGCCGCTTGGAGCAGGTCCTGACCTACGCAGAGGCACTCAAGCAAGCCAAAGCCCCCGGCGTCGTCTTGGACTACTACCTCTCTACCGCCTCGGCCCGCCGGGGATACACCGCCGCTGCGGCCGACCGGCTGTCCAGCGTGGTCAAGTCGTTGCAAGCCGAGGGGCAGGCCAACGCGCTCGCCGCGATGCCAGCACCCCTGCGCGTCGAGTTGGATGTGCTCAAAGCCACGCGTGCCCAGCTCCAGATCGAACTGGGTGACCTTCGGCTCAGGTCAGGCGATCGCGGTGCCGCGGCCAAGGCCTACGCCGGTGCCGAGGTCGATGAACCCACCACCCGGCACGCCCTCGTCGCTCGCCGGGTCTATCTCGCGCTGCTCGCCAAGGACCAGGCCGGCGCGATCGATCAGGCGATCACGCTGCTGAGCTTCGAAGACGCATCGGCCTCCGATGCTCGGCTTGTGACGTACCTGCTCAAGCAGGGCGTGCCCGCCAACGCGTTGTCCCCGCGCATCGATCGCCTTGTCGAACAAGCCGGCACGACACGCCCCAGGCTCATCGCTCTATCGCAGGTCGCTGAGAAGGGCGTGCTGCTCAACCGCGTCGTGGCCTGGCTCGATGCCGAACCGGTGACGCCCGACCGGTTGATGCAGGCGGTCGGGTTGTTCCGTTTTGATGACCGGGTGCCCGCCGACGCCGAGCCGTTGGCGGCGTTGCTGGCGCTCGTCTCCGTAGGGATCCAAGAGAACCCCGAGCAGGCGCTGGCCCACGCCCGGGCGGTGGTCAACGCGGTCGACACGCCGGTCACGCTGCTGCGTGCGATCCGCAGCGACGCGTTCAAGGCCAAACAAAACTGGTCGCACCGGTTGGTGTCCGCGGCGGCGTATGAAGCGACCGGCCGTCGGCGTGATGCGCTGCAAGCCTACCGCGCGTTGCTCACCGCCGACGAGCCCCTGGCCGGTCAAGTCTTGCTGCCCGTGGTTCGGTTGCAGCTGGCTCTTGGCGACAACCAAGAGGCCCACGCGCTCCTTGGTGAGCCGGACCTCGACGCCGATTGGCCGACGATCGAGCTCTCGCTACGCGCGATGGCCGCGGCGGGTAGAGCCGCCGATGCGCTCCCCGTGGTCGACCGGTACATCAAGGCCAACGGCAAGCAGCTGCCGTCCGATGTGTTGCGTATCGAGTTGATCGCGCAGATGGGCCACCCGCAGGAAGCGTGCAACCTCCTACTCCGGCTTATCAGCTCTAACACCAACGAAGAATCGCTCTACCGCCTGGGTATCGCCCTGGCGTACGACTACCGCGCGTACTTCAGCCGGCAAAACGAGGCGGAACGGATGAGCCGGGCCTTCCTGACGCGGCTGCTCTCCAACCTGCCCGACTCAACACTGGCCCGGATCGGCATGGCGCAGACCATTATGGGCAACCCCGTGCGGCGGGACGAAGCCGAGCGGTTGTTGAACCAGGTGCTAGAGCAGGACCCCGACAACGCCAGTGCGCTGTCGATGTTGGCCGAGCTCTACGACGACGCGGGCGACGCGATCGCGGCCGCCGACACGCATAAACGCTACGTCCAAGCGATCGCCCCGGGCCTGTCGCGGACGCTGGTGATTGCGGAGCGTGCGATCGCGCTGGAGCAGATGCAGCGCGCTACCGAAGTGCTCGAACGCGCGATCGAACTGGATGAGCAGGGCGTACTCCCCGGCCCGGCGATGACGGGGGACCAGGCCTCGCTGTTGCTTCGCCGCCTCGAGGCGACCGACCCCGAACGAAACACCGATGCGCTCTATCTCACGATGGTCCGCCGCTTCCCCGATCACGCCGGGCTCAACAACGCGCTGGGCTACCGCTGGTCCGTCGAGAACAAGAACCTGCTCCAAGCCAAGGCCATGATCAAGCGGGCGCTCGATGAAGACCAGACAAGCCACTCGATCCTCGACTCGCTCGCTTGGGTCCAGTACAAACTCGGCGAGTTTGAAGACGCCAAGAAGACGCAACGCAAATCGCTGAACCTGCTCGAGCAACTGCTCGCAGAACTGCGCGGGCCCGGCCGTATCCTGCCCGAGGACATATCGCGGGAACTGGCCGCAACGACCGCTATCCTTAACGATCACATGGGCGACATCTGCTACAAGCTTGGCGACCCCAAGACGGCGCTCGAGCACTGGCGCTTGGCCAAGAAGCAGGAGTACGGCGAAGAGGAGATGCGGTTCGATCCCGAGCTTCGCTCGCTCGGGGATCGGCTCGAGGCAAAGATCGATGCCATGGCCGACGAGCGGCCGGTCCCGGTCGCCCAGGTGCCCGGCAACGCGGCCCACGGCCCGGACGGGCACCCCGCAGACCTCGAGCCTGCCGGCCCCGCTGAGGGCGGCTAAAGACCCTTTTCAGGGGATTTCAGGGCCTGTTTTTCGCGGCAGAATATTGCCCACAGCCAGCTTCTGAGCTTGACACATACGTGGCTGAAGGTAAACTACCCGGTTCGCCCCCAGCACAGGCACGTGCCTGATCCCGGGGCCGTGACCGTGCAGACCGATCGCCCGTTAAGCCGGTGAGATAACCGGCCCGGTCATCTGCCGACAAACAGGCCAGATGCCAAAAGAGCCTCGCTATGAGACAAACCACCCTCGCTAAGAACGAAGAAGTCACCCAGGAATGGGTCCACGTCGATGCGACCGACCAGGTCCTCGGCCGGCTGTCCACCGAGATCGCCATGATCCTTATGGGCAAGACCAAGCCGAGCTACACCCCGCACGTTGACTGCGGCGACTTCGTCATCGTGACCAACGCCGAGAACATCAAGCTCACCGGCAAGAAGCTGGACCAGAAGATCCACCAGACCTTCTCGGGCCACCCATCGGGCCGCAAGGTTAAGACCTTCCGTGAAGTGCAGGAAAAGCACCCTGAGCGGCTGATCGAAGAGTCCGTCCGCCGTATGCTCCCCAAGAACAAGCTGGGCACCAAGATGCTAAGCAAGCTCAAGGTGTACGCCGGCCCGGACCACCCTCACTCCGCACAGAACCCCAGGGCCCTGGAATTCCAGAGCGCTTGATTGATACCGATCAATTCCACCTGACCAAATACAGGTAATGATGAGATGACCGAAGAAAGCACCGCCGTTGAAACCGTTGAAACGCTCGATACCAGCCTGACCGCTGTAGAAGAAGCGCCCGTCGAACAAACCCGTCCGCTCGCCGAACCCGCAAAGCCCGACGCAGGCGGTTTCGTCTGGGGCACCGGCCGGCGTAAGGCCGCGGTCGCCCGCGTCCGCGTCAAGCCCGGCGAAGGCAAGTTCCTCATCAAGGGCAAGGAAGTCGACGATTTCTTCTCCGAACCACAACACCGTGCCCAGTGCTTGGCCCCACTCAAGGCGACCGGCATGGAAGGCAAACTCGACATCTATGTCAACACCGCCGGCGGCGGCATCACCGGCCAAGCCGGTGCCGTGATGCTCGGCCTGGCCCGCGCACTGAAGGGTTACGACCCGACTCTGGAGCAGGCCCTCCGCGACGAAGGCTACCTCTCACGCGACTCCCGTAAGGTTGAGCGTAAGAAGTACGGCCAACGCGGTGCCCGCCGACGCTTCCAGTTCTCGAAGCGCTAAGCCACACCCGCTTGTTTTACGACCTACGAACCCCGCTGCTCCGGCTGCGGGGTTTTTCTTTGGCTGTACCCGACGTGATTGGTCAAGATCTTGTCGATAGATTGACGAATGATTTGGACGTTATAAACTGCTTATTCGTATTTTTTACTCACGAAACGCTAATCGTATGTCATAAAAGAAGTTTTTTTGAAAATTTCTCGTGGAATTTTTTGCACACCACTTAATAGCATAATTGAAGTATCGCAATCAGTTACAGATAGTATGCAGACGTAAAACCCTGATCTAGCAGAAGAAAATTTGATGCTAATGCCTCCATGGACTGATAATTTTGATAGGGTAGGAAACCTATCAAGGGGAACTAGAACGTTTAGAGCGTTTTAATAGCCCTCATGAAGAAAACCCGGCCTCGCAGATTAACTAACCTACCCGGCTCCCCCAGCCACCTAGTCTGCTCGAAGTAAGTACATCGGATGCAGCACAGGGCCTGTTTGGATAACAGGCTAGATGCAAATGACTTCGACAGACGACAACCTAGCCCTTTTAAGAGTTACCGCAAAGGAGTGCGATCGTGCATACCGTTTTGAGAGCCCTTGTTGTTGTTGCAGCCGTCCTCGGTGCAGGCCTGTCCGCCGCGGGCACCCCCGTCCATATGGTCCATATGGTCTATGAGCAAGAGGAGGACGGTTCGGCCACGCACCGTGCAGTCGACCTGACCTCGATCGGTGACGGCATCGACCCGGTCCTGCAGTTCATCCTGCTTGATGAGCCCACCGAGCCAACCACCGCGCAGGTGCTCTGGCAGGCCAGCGCTAAACCCGTCCACTGGAACAGCACCGCTGCGGAGCACGACTGGCGCTTCGTTGACCACGCGGTACTCCCGGCCGGCAGCAGCATCGAGTATCGGGTCTTCTTGGGCGAGGCCGGCTTCGAGTTGTTCCCCCTGCGACACACACGGACCGAGGAAGACGAGAACTTCGGCGTTGATCCCACGGTCATCGACCTGCTACCCAACGCGACCTATGAATTGCAGGCACACATCTCCGTGCCCGACCGGCCCGGTAAGGTCTTGAAGCAGCGCATCAGTGTCTCGCAGTCCGAAGAAGAGGTCGAGCCGGATCCACCACCCGTCGAGGAGCAGCTGCTCATGCTCGAGCCGGGCACCGGCTTTGTGGGTGAAACAAAGCAGCCCGCGCAAATCGGCAATGTCTCTGAGATTGCGATCGCCCAGTGGAACGTCGTGCCGCAGCAGCAGATTTCAGGTGAATTCCACCTCGGCGTGGTAGCCCACCACATCGATGGCATCGACCACGTTGCGATCAGCGTGGACGGTGGTCCCTGGGCCAAGATCTTCGAAGCGTCCATCAACCCCCGTACGGGCAGCGAAGAATACTGGGCGACACTCGACGTGGTGGACAGGAAGGGCTGGCAGGAAGTCCGCGCGATCGCTGTGCCCAAGGCAGGCCAGCCGCGTTTATTGTCATCCATCCGACTCTATGCTGGCGAAAACGACAAGCTGTTTCCTCAAATCGTGCTTCAGCCCGGCACGTATGACGCCCAGAAGTTGATTGGGCCGGCACCCAAACAAGGCGAGGGTTGGATCACCATCCGAGCCGCCGATGGTGTCGACCGAAGCAAAGTCATCATCACCGGCAACGCGAGCAGTTCGGGGCGGCACCTGCGATTCGAGAATATCACGAGGAAGATGACGAAGTGGGACGAGCACAACAGCCGGCGCAATAGTAATTCATGGTGGTGGTTCGATGATTGCCGGATCGAAGGCAACCGCCAGACGCGGTGGATACTCAACGAAGGTGGCCGTCAATACTACACCGACACGACGATCACTGACATCAATGCGACATTCCAGAGCGCTTTGTTGCTGGCCCGCAACGTGAAGGTCGAGCGTGCCATTGAAGACGTTTGCCGATCATTCGGCATGATGGTCAATGTCACGATCGAGGAGCTGGACCGTGGCGAGTTCACGAAGAAGCACCCCGATTTGTTCCAGTGGCACGGATCGGACCTGAACAACTTCATTGCCCAAGACGTGACATCACTCAACAATGTGGGCCAGGGGCTGTTTTCCGGTGCGATCAGGAACTCGGCGTTCGTACGCATGAACATCAATGTGTCCGGCAACTACTATGGCCTGCACATGTTGAACAAGACACGGAACGTCCTGCTCAAAGATTTTAATGTCCGTGGTGGTTTCGGATGCATCCTGCGGCCAGACTTTAGATTTTTTGTTCCCGAGGGCCAGCGATTGGTGATTGAGAACAGCAGCAGAGTCAGGAACGCAGACCTGCCTGGCATCGAAGTGCGCCCATGATCAAGCAGTAGCCGACGAACGAGCACGAGCCGGGCTGGTCCATATGACCAGCCCGGTTTTTAGTTGACCGGCTTTGGGCGATCAAGTGCACGAGGCGTATCGCCTCAGCGGGGTGGGCCGTGTTTAGGACGTGCTGAGGTTCTTGCCATACTCGCTTTGCTCAAAGAGGTGGGCCTTGTCGATCGCGACGCTAAATGTCGCCGGCCTGTCGATGCCCAGTGGCTGCGCTTCAGTCCTCAACAGGATCCGCTGGCCGTCGGGCAACTCCGCGTAGACGTCCATCATCGCGCCCAGTGGCTCGACGACTCTGACCTGCAACTCGATGGAGGGTGCATCAGAAGACGCGTCGCGCTGCAGTGAAAAGTGCTCGGGCCTCAGGCCTAGGACGACGCGCTTGGTGCTGGCTTGTTGCGCCGCAGTGGCGAGCTGTTTATTGAGCGCCAGCTGGGTCCCGCCGCCCTCGAAGACCGGTTGGCCGTCGGGGCTTGTCACCTGCCCATCGATGAAATTCATCGGCGGCATCCCGATGAAACCCGCGACGAAGCGGTTGTTCGGGCTCGCATAAACCTCCAGCGGCGTGCCGGCCTGCTGGATGTGCCCGCCGCTCATGACGACCACGCGGCTGCCCAGGGTCATCGCCTCTTCCTGGTCGTGGGTGACATAGATCGACGTGGTTTTTAGGTCCTGGTGCAACTGCTTGAGTTCGGCGCGGGTCTGGGCCCGCAGCTTCGCGTCGAGGTTCGAGAGCGGCTCATCAAAAAGAAAGCAAGCGGGGTCGCGGACGATCGCCCGGCCCAGCGCGACGCGTTGCCGCTGCCCGCCGGACAGTGCCTTGGGCTTGCGGTCCAGCAGGTGCGTGATGCCCAGCTTGCTTGCCGCGTCCTGGACCCGCTGATCGATCACGCTGTTGGGCATCTTCCGCAGCTTCAGGCCGAACGCCATGTTCTTATAGACCGTCATGTGCGGGTACAGCGCGTAGCTCTGGAACACCATCGCGATGTCGCGGTCCTTGGGCGGGACGTTGTTGACCTCGCGGTCGCCGATGGTGATGGTGCCGCCGGTGATGTCTTCGAGCCCGGCGACCATGCGCAGCGTGGTGGACTTGCCGCAGCCCGACGGCCCGACGAGGACGACGAACTCGCCGTCGCCGACGGTCAGGTCGATCCCGTCCACGACGTTGGTCTTGCCGTCGTAGGACTTGACGAGTTGGTTGAGGCTGACTTGGGCCATGATGGGTTCGTCCAGTGAATTGATACGCAAGGCGTAGAAAAGTCTTTTGGCTCAGCCCTTGACCGCCCCTGCGGTGAGGCCGGCGATGAAGTCGCGTTGCAGGAGCAGGAACAGGACCAGCACGGGCGTGATCGCGACAAGCGTGCCCGCCATGATCATGCCATAGCTCGTGCTGTAGGGCCCACGCAGCTGCGCGACAAAGACAGACAAAGGCAGTTTATCCGCCGACTGGATCACGATCTGTGGCGAGATAAAGTTGTTCCAGGTCGCCAGGTACGTGATCAGCAGGAACGCGCCGATCATCGGCCGGACCATCGGCAGGGCGATCTGGAAGAAGATCCGGATGTCGCCACACCCGTCGATCCGCGCCGCCTCGATCAGCGCGTCGGGCAGCGACGAGATAAAGGCCTGCCGGAACAGGTACACGCCAAACGCCGGCGCGACGCCCGGCAGGATCAGCCCGGTGTACGTGTCCAGCAGCCCCAGCCAGTACAGCAGCTGGTACCCCGGCGCGATCAGCAGGGCGAAGGGGATCGCCAGCGAGCCGAGCACGACTAGGGTCGTGAGCCCGCGCCCCCTGAAGCGGTACTTAGCCAGCGCGTAGCCTCCCATCGCTGAGAACAGCGTGGCGAGGATCGCCGTCACCGATGAGATGAAGAAGGAGTTGACGGTTGCGCGGACGATGCCGGCCTCGAAGAACAGCGTCCGCCAGTTGTCCAGCGTGAAGCCTTGCCAGTCCACGTCGTACCACGCGCCCTGCGTCGGCCAGAACACGAAGCTGAAGAACGACTCGGTCGACTTGAACGCGGAAAAGAGCAGGTAGACAAACGGGACCAGCGTGATCGTGGCGAACACGACCAGCAGCAGGTACACGATGAGCATGTTGAGGTCGAAACGTTTGGTTGATGCGGCGTTGGGGGCGCTCATGCGTCGGCCTCGCTTCGCTTAGAGATCACGCTCTGAACAATCGCGAACGCGAACAACGCCACGGCCAAGACCCAGCCCACCGCGCTGGCGTAGCCCAGGTCGCCGCGGTCAAAGCCTTGTTGATACAGGTACATCACCAGCGTCAGCCCGCGGTTCTCCGGCCCGGCCGACTCGTTGAGCATCAGGTAGGGCAGCTCAAACAATTGGAAGCTACCGATCAGCGACAGCAGCACGACAAACGCGGCGACGGGCTTGATTGCCGGGATGGTCACGTTGCGGAAGCGCTGCCAGGCGTTGGCGCCGTCGACCTGCGCCGCCTCGAGCAGGTCCTTGTTGACGTTCTGCAGCGCCGCGAGGAAGTAGATCATGTTGAACCCAACGTACATCCAGAACGCCGCGACGATCAACGCGGGCATCACGAACTCCTGCAGCCAGGGGAACTCTTGATCGAAGCCGAACAGCGCGTTGAGCGTGACGTTCAGCAGCCCGGTGTTCTTCTCGAAGATCAGCCCGGCAAGGATGGCGACGAAGGGCAGCCCGACCAGCACCGGCGCGAAGAAGATCATCCGCCAGAGCCCGCGCCCCTTGATTTTGTCGGAGTTCAGGAGCAGGGCGAGCCCGAGCGCCGCGGGGAGCTGGATAAAGACCGACGCCGCCGCGAAGATCGTCGTGTTCTTCACCGCGATCCAGAAGGCCGGGTCCTGCACCATCCAGGTGAAGTTCTTGAGCCCCACCGGTTCGCTGACGCCCGGCCCGGCGTTCTGCTGGAACGCCATCGTCGCCGACAGCAACATCGGGTACGCGATGAAGACCAGGAAGACGCCCAGGAAGGGCAGCAAAAAGAAGTAGGGCACCCAGGCCGGGTACTGCCGCGCGGTCGTGCTACTCATCGTCGGCACCCCCCATGGTATCGCCGGCGATAAAGACGTTGCGGCTCATCTCCTGCTCGATGCGTTGTTCGGCGGACTCGAGCAAACGCTTGGCCTCGGGCATCAGCGTCTCGATCTCGTACGCGTCGTTTGCCTCGGCGTAGGCCTTGAGCGCTGACGCGGCGTCCATGATCTGCTGCATCGCGACCTGGTGGAACGGCGAGCTCGTCCGGAACGGTACGTTCGGCGCCTGGTCGATATACATCATCCCGGACTGCTGATCAGAGAAATAAGGCTCCTTGACCGCGTAGTAGGGCTCGCCCCAAAGGCCGACCTTGGGCGAGATGATGTGGTTGGACTCGAAGAGCTTCTGTGCCAATACCGGCGAGAGGTACAGTTCTTTGGCAAACGCCCAGGCGGAATCGAAGTCGCGCGTCGTCTTGGGGATCGCGATCATCGTGCCGCCCATGACGGAGGTGCGTCGGCCGCCCTCTTCCCAGGCGGGCAGGGGCATCAGCTTGAGCTTGCCTTTCAAGGCACTCAGGTCGTTCATCCAAACCCCTGCGAGCCAGTCGGGCATCAGCGCGGCGACGACGCTGCCCCGGAGCTTGAGTTCGTTGCCTGACGGGCTGAACTCCGGCGCATCGATCGCGATCCGGTTCGGGCCGACACACCAACGCACCATCCGGGCGATGACGTGGGTGTTCGCGTCGCTGGCGATGATCGATTCGCCTTGCGCGTTGAAGGTGCCGCCGCCCGCTTGGAGCAAGAGCGCCTCGACATCGCGTGCCGAGGTATACCACAGGCCAAGGGCGTAGCGGTCTGTTTCGCCGTCGCCGTCGGTGTTGTTGACCAGCGGTCGCATCGCTTCTTCGAAGTCGTCCCACGTCTTGATCTTGGAGACATCGATGCCCGCTTCTTCAACCAGGTCCGCGCGGTAGCAAAGCAGCACCGGGTGCACATCGTGGGGCAGCCCGAAGATCCGGCCCCGGCTTGTCCAGGGCGCGAAGGAGGGCTCGTTGAGTTGGTTGTAGATGCCCTCATCGCGAAGCAGATCAGTCAAGTCATAGAAGCCGACCTCTTCGACGGGCCCGGCCATAAACCGCGCGACAGAGGGCTGCTCGATCTCGACCAGGTCGGAGGTCGCCGTCTGCGCCCACATCCCCGACTGGGTCCGGCGGTTCAGGGCCCCCATCGACAGGACAAACATCTGGATCGGCTCGGCGTCGCTCGTGGCGGCGCGCTCGTTCCAGTCCTGGATCGCCGGGTGGTACATCCGCGCGTGGTGCTGGGCAAACGTCCAGAAAACGAGCCCTTCGCGTTCTTCGCTGGGCCAGAACGCGATCGTAGCGGAGGACAGGACCGCGATGAGGAGGATGACCAGCGGCCCCGGCGGGATTGTTTTAAGGGTTCTGAGCAAAAGAAAGTCGTTACATATCGTTACATTTGAACGTTTTTGATCCACAGGTGAACCACTAGTGTGATTGCATAATAGGCAATTTTTTTGTTTTGTCGAGATAATTTTAAGAAATGCCTTGACATTAAGCACCTGGCTGATAGCATCTAGAAGTTCACCACTTTAATGTAACTGTTACATTAAAGTGGTGAACAGCGGCCCGTTCTTGAAAGCGGGCGGAGCAAACATCTCGGGCATGAACTGTTCGGCCCGTTCCAATCTCACGCCTGTCTTAGGAGGACGGGCACACATCTAGCACTCAATCGAGTGAGAACCAGGAGCCCCTGCTATGAAGAGAATCGCAACCCTCACCGCACTGGCCGCAGCTGCCGCACTGACCGCCGGCCAGGCATCGGCCGTTACCGCCAACGCATTTGCCAATGGCGGCTTTGAGACCGCGCCTGGTACCGGAACGCCCGCCGAGGCGTGGCTTGAAGCCGCCCTGGGTTACTCGATTTCCAACGATGCCAACAGCGGCTCAAACGCGGCGCGGCTTTTCGTTGATAATCCCAACGCTGCGGTCATGCTTCAGAACTCCGTTGAGCAGGGCGGTCAGGCCCCGCTTGTCGTTGGTGAAACGGCTTCCTTCAGCTTCTACGCGAAGGGGCAGGTCAGCAACACCGGCAACGTGCTCTATGCCCTCCGTTTCCTCGATGGCACCGGCAACATCCTTTACAACTCGGGCAACCAGTTCTTTCAGGGTGACATCAACCCTAACTCGTACACCGAGATCATTGGCCCACAAGATGTCGTCATCCCCGTGGGTGCGGTCGCGGCGTTTGTTGAGTTCAGCCAGGCTAGCGGCCCCCTTGAGGGCGGCCCCGCCGGTGAAGTGTTGATCGACGATGTCACACTCGCGACCGTCCCCGAGCCCGGCTCGTTGGCGCTGCTCGCGCTCGGTGGTCTCGCCGCCTTCCGTCGTCGACGTCGTAGCTAAGTTTTGCCCCCTTTTTGCTCTCCCACCGTTTAACCGCGTTGGGAGGGTTTTGAGGCTCCCTTTCGCAAACCTCTACCATCGGTCAATGTTATGTCAAAACAAGCTAAACTCGGTTTTACGCTCATCGAGCTGCTTGTGGTGATCTCCATCATCGCATTGCTCATCGCGATCCTCTTGCCTGCCCTGGGTGCGGCACGACGATCGGCTTCGAGCGCTGAGTGCCTCAGCCGCACGCGCAGCATGTCGATTGCCATTACCGCGTTTGAGGTCGAAAACAAGGGGCTGATCCCGCCTGCGTTCAATGGCAATAACGCCGCTGCGTTGTTTGGTGGTGGTATCGGTGATGACATGCACTTCAGCGATTTCTTCGCGCCCTATATGGATATCGCAGACGATCAGGAAACCGATTACTACTTGTGCCCCGACAGCACACTCGACCCCGCCCCCAACCAGCGTCGGCTTTCATACAGCGCGAACGAGAGGGTCATGGTCAATCGGCTTACGCAGAAGACGGTCGTTATGGCGAGTGTCCGTCGGCCCTCTGAGATTGTTGCGATGGGTGACTCGGCACAAAACAGTGGTCAGGGAACCAGTGGTCCGAACTACAGCGGTCAATGGATTGCTGATATGGGCTTCCCGCCCGACGCAGCAGACAAAGACGTACCGGTCACCGGCAGCGAGGCCTTAAACGTCGATGGCGTCCCGACCAATGGGTACGTCATCCGCTTCCGCCACAACTCAGACGTCACTGCAAACGTCGGTTACTTAGACGGCCATGCAACGAGCGTTAGGCTTGGTGAGTTGCTCGAGCGTAATTTCGCTTCGAACTATTGATTAGACTTACTGCACAGGCCTTGGTATCAGCATATCGGAGAGACTCGATGGCATCGGTTCGACAAATCGCAAACCAGGCTGGTGTTTCGATCGCCACGGTATCTCGGGTGATCAACAACAGCCCGAAGGTCAGCGATGCTGCGCGTGCCAAGGTCCTGGAAGTCATTAATCAGGAGCAGTACAAGCCCAAGACCGGCAAGCTGCTCACCACCAACGTGGCCTATATCTTTACGGATTCGATCACGCTGGGCTCGCCCTACGACGCGGGGATCCTCGCTGGGATGTCCAGCGGGCTGGAGTTCAACGAGCTCGACCTGCTGGTGCTCAACGCCAAGTCGTGTCGGCAGGGCGGGGAGACCTTTCAAGACGTGTTCCGGCGTAAGGGCGTCTGCGGCGTGATCGTGCGGACGACGTCGGCCACGGTCGGCCTCTGCCGAGCGATCATCGAGTCGGGGCTGCCCGCCGTGGTGCTGGGCGATGAGATCGAGGGCTATGAAAGGCTGTGCCTGGATGTCGATTCGCGTTCTGCCAGCCGGGACGCGGCCGAGCACCTGGTCGGGCTTGGCCACAAGAAGATCGCGTTCTGCACGAATGTCGTCGAGGACAAAGACCACTCCGACCGCTACGGCGGCTACCTCGATGCGCTCGAGCAGGGCGGCATCGAATACAACTCGAAGCTGCACTTCCGCGTCCCCGCCAGCCGGCAGGGCGGCGAGCAGCTTGCGCGTCGGCTGTCCGCGATGGCCGACAAACCGACCGCCTTGTATGTCGCCGACCCCGCGACGTGCCTGGGCCTGATGACCGAGACCCGCAAGCTTGGGCTCGCCGTCCCCGGCGAGCTGTCCATCGTCGGCTTCGACGATTCGGAGACACGCTACCTGACCTCGCCGGTCCTGACCGCGGTCTGCCAGGATGCTCAGCGCCTCGGTAGCCAAGCGATGCGCAAGCTCGTCGGCTTGATGCCCGAGCGTGACGCCACCGTAGAGATCGATGACACATCCCTCTTGGCCTGGTTCGAAGTCAACGAGTCCACAGGCCCCGCGCCCGCCGAATAACGCCAACCGGCATCGACTACGAGAAACAATCCTTCCGAAAGATGGATCGCTATGCAACGATATACCCCGACATGCTTCTTGATACTGGCCTGCCTCTGTGTGGGTTTGGTCTCGCATGCCTCGCAGGCCCAGGCCGTGCCGGTCGAGCTCAAGCAGACCGATCAGGGTTGGCAGCTATTACGCGACGGCAGGCCGTATCGGATCAAGGGCGCTGGCGGCGATATGCAGCTTGAGAACGATGGCGGCGAGAGTTACATGAAGATGCTCGCCGACGCCGGTGGCAACTCGATCCGCACCTGGGGTGTTGATGACAAGACCAAGGCCCTGCTCGACCTGGCCCACGACAACGGCCTGACGGTGACCGTCGGGCTATGGCTCGGTCACGAGCGGCACGGTTTTGACTACACCGATCTGGATCAGGTTGCGGAGCAGAAAGCGATGGTCCGCAAGGCGGTCCTTGCTTATAAGGATCACCCGGCCGTGCTGGCATGGGGGGTGGGTAACGAGATGGAGGGTTACGAGGCAGGCGACAACGCCGCGATCTGGTCGCACGTTGAATCGGTTGCCGCGATGATCAAGCGTCTGGACCCCCGCCACCCCACGATGACGGTGATCGCGGAGATTGGCGGGCGCAAGCTCGAGTCGATCCACAAGCTCTGTCCTTCGGTCGATATCGTCGGCATCAATACTTACGCAGGCGCCGCGTCGATCCCTGATCGCTACGCCAAGTCCGAGATCACCAAGCCCTATGTGGTGACGGAGTTCGGCCCGGCGGGCACGTGGGAAGTCGGCGCCAACGCGTTCGGCGCACCCGAAGAATTGACCAGCACACAGAAGGGCCCGGTCTACGCCAAGGTCTACAACGCGCTCAAGGCCGACACGCGGAGTTGCCTGGGCAGCTACGCGTTCCTGTGGGGCGCGAAGGTCGAGGCCACGACAACATGGTTCGGCATGTTCCTGCCCGATGGCAGCAAGCTCGCCGCGGTCGATGCGATGGCGCAGGCCTGGTCCGGCAAACTGCCCGATGACCTGTCGCCTAAGATCAGCTCGATCGCGGTGAAAGGCGAATACGAAATGAAGCCTGGCGCAGAGGTCACGCTCTTGCTCGACGCGAGCGACCCCGAGGGCAAGCCGATTAAGGTCCAATGGTCGCTGTATGCGGAGTCGTCCGAGTACTTCACCGGCGGCGACAAGATGAAGACCCCGCCCTCGTTCCCGAAGCAGATCACGTCGGCAAGCAATACGTCCTGCACCCTGACCCTGCCCGACAAGAAGGGGATCTACCGGGTCTATGCGGTCGTGAAGGACCCGGCGGGCCACGCGGCGGTCGCAAACGTTCCGCTGTCTGCCGGCCAAGCCCCGAAGGCCGTGGGCGCGGCTGAGATGACCCCAGGCCAAAAGGCCGGCCTGCCCGTTGTCGTCTTCGCTGAAGGCGGCGAGAAGGTGCCATGGATCCCCGCGGGTTACATGGGCAACACCGGCGCGATCAAGATGGACCAGGGCTGGACCCAAAACCCCAAGAGCGGCGTGAGCTGCCTCAAGGTCTTTTATCAGGCCGCGGACGAGTGGGGCGGCGTGGTCTGGCAGGACCCGATCAATGACTGGGGCGATGCGGCCGGGGGGTACGACCTCACCGGCGCGACAGCGCTGGAGTTCTGGGCGCGTGGTGAAGCGGGCGGCGAAATCTTGGAGTTTGGCTTTGGCGTCTTGGGCGCAGACAAGAAATACGCCGACTCGGGGTCGGGCCAGCTCAAGGGCGTCCGGCTGACCGATGACTGGCGGAAGTACCGCGTCGAGATCGGCAAAGATGTTGACCTGCAACGGATCAAGACCGGCTTCTACTGGTCCGTCGCCGGGCAAGGCAGGCCGGTGACGTTCTACCTCGACGACATCCGATATGTCGCCGATGTGGACGAATGACGCGGTGGGTGTGGGACGGAGTTGTAAAGAACGATAGGCATACGATTCATGGCTTTTCCAGAACAGTTTGTGTGGGGCGCGGCAGCAGCCTCGTTCCAGATCGAAGGCACGTGTGAGGGCGTGCCGCGCGGCGATAGCGTCTGGGATGCCTTCTGCGCCATGCCCGGCAAGGTCTACCAGGGCCACGACGGCAAACGCGCCTGCATGCACGTCACGCGCTGGCGTGAAGACGTCTCGCTCATGCAAGACCTCGGGCTACAGGCGTACCGCCTCTCGATCGCCTGGCCCAGGATCCTGCCCGATGGCACCGGCGATGTGAACGAGGCGGGCCTGGCGTTTTACGACGGGCTGATCGACAGCCTGCTCAACGCGGGGATCGAGCCCTACGTGACGCTGTTCCACTGGGACCTGCCGTTGATGCTGCACCAGCGTGGCGGATGGATGAACCCGGAGATCGTTCAGTGGTTCGCCGACTACACGAAGATCGTTGTCGACCGCTACTCGGACCGCGTGAAGAACTGGATCACGCTCAACGAGCCGCAGTGCTTTATCCTGCTAGGTCATCAAGAGGGCACGCACGCCCCCGGCTTGCAGCTCCCTGAGAGCGACATCCTGCAGATCGGGCACAACGCCCTGCTGGCGCACGGCCGGTCGGTGCAGGTCATCCGCGAACACGCCAAGCAGCCCGCGCGGATCGGCATGGCACCCGTTGCAACGGTCTGCATCCCCGAGACGGAGCGCGTCGTCGATATCGAAGCGGCCCGCAGCGCGACGATCAACGGCGCGACCAAATCGCTCTTCAACACGACCTGGTGGATGGACCCGATCTTCCGCGGCCGATACCCCGAGGCGGCCGTCAAGCAGCGGTTGGACAAGATGCCGAGGGTGACCGCGGATGACCTCAAGCTGATCAGCGAGCCGATCGATTTCTGCGCGTTCAATCTGTACCAGGCCGGCGTCGTCCGCGCCGGCGCTGAAGGCCAAGTCGAGGCCGTGCCTTACCCCGAGGGCCACCCGGTCACGGCGATGGAGTGGCCCGTCACGCCCGCCGGTTTGTATTGGGCCTGCCGCTTCTTGCACGAGCGGTACGAGCACCCGGTCCTGATCACCGAGAACGGGCTGAGTTGCCACGACTGGGTGAGCGTCGATGGCAAGGTCCACGACCCCAACCGCATCGACTTCCTGACGCGGTACCTCGCCTACGTCAAGCGGGCCTGCGCCGAAGGCATCCCGGTCCAGGGCTACTTCCAGTGGTCGGTGATGGATAACTTCGAGTGGGCGGAGGGCTATAAAGACCGCTTCGGCTTGATCTACGTGGACTACGCGACCGGCAAGCGCATCCCCAAAGATTCGTACCGCTGGTACGCCCAGACGATCAAGAGCAACGGCAGCCATCTTCCGCCATGGGAGCAGTGCGGGTTCGGCACCGAGGCAAACGGGTCTGCCGTCATGGTCAACCACGACCTGAAAACCCCGGGTAAGACCAAGGCGCAGCGGGACAGTTCTTCTTCCGGCACGACCCCGTAACTGTTGCTCGCCAGCCCCGATCATGGTGAGTCGTTGTGAAACGCGCCGTGACCCGATTGCTTTGAGACTTTGGGCATCTGCCGGCCGAAGGCCTGGGCAGGGCTTGTTAGGATGTGCCTCTCGATTCGCAACGTGAGAGCCATCATGCCCGACCTCGCCGCTCAACAACTCCACGCCGACCCAAGGCTTGCCCAGGCCCGGCAACTCATCGTCGACTCGCTGGCCGATGCCCAGCAATCCATCGATCGGCCCCGTACTGCCGACCCCGACAAGGCCCATGCCTATCAGCAACAACTCGACGCGTTTGCCAAGCTGCGTGGTGGGGCGCTGCCGATCCCTTACCTCGGCTCGGGGCTGGGCAACGGCCCGCTCGTCGAGTTACTCGATGGCAGCGTGAAGTACGACATGATTTGTGGCATCGGTGTTCACGGGCTGGGGCACAGCGACTCGGGGCTGATCAACGCCGGGCTTGATGGTGCGCTGGCCGACGCGGTCATGCAGGGTAACCTCCAGCAGAACAGCGAATCCAAAACGCTGTGCGACGACCTTGTGGAGCGTGCTTGCCGACAAGGTGCCAAGCTTGCGCACTGCTTCCTGACGACCTCCGGGTCCATGGCAAACGACAACGCGCTGAAGATCATTTTCCAGAAGCACGCGCCCGCCGACCGGATCATGGCCTTTGGGAAGTGTTTCAGCGGCCGAACCCTGGCGATGGCGTCGGTCACCGACAAGGCCGCGTACCGTGACGGCCTGCCCGAGACGGTCAAGGTCGGCTACCTGCCTTTCCTCAAAGCGGGCGAGGTGGGCAAGAGCATCGACAGCACGATCAAGCACCTGGACAACCATGTCGCGCGCTACGCGGGCCGGGTCGCCGGTGTCATGTTCGAGATGATCCAGGGTGAGGGCGGCTACAACGCGGGCAACGCCGAGTACTTCACCGCGGTCATGTCCCGGTGCAAAGAGCTTGGCCTGGCGGTCTGGGTCGACGAGATCCAGTCGTTTGGCAGGACATCAGCACCATTCGCGTTCCAGCACTACGGGCTGGATGACCTGATCGATGTGGTTTCGGTCGGCAAGATGACGCAGGTCTGCGCGACGCTGTTTACCAGCGACTACAACCCCCGGCCGGGCCTGATCAGCCAGACCTTTACCGGCGCGTCATCTCAGATCTTCGCGGCCCGCGAGGTACTCCAGCGGCTGGACGAGGGCGGGGTCTTCGGCACTGTTGGCTTGAATATGACCTACCGCCAGCGCTTCGCCGAAGAGCTCCAGGCTATTCATCAACGGCATCCGGACAAGCTCGGGCCGAGCCTGTTTGGCGAGGGCACGATGATCGGTTTTGAGGTTTATGACGGTGATGCGGGCCGGACTAAGGCCGTGATGAACCGGCTCTACGATCTTGGCGTCATCGCGTTCCTCTGCGGCGGTGATCCGCTGCGGCTGCGCTTCCTGCCCCCGGTCGCCGTGATGCAGCCAGGCGATGTCCAGGCGGTCTGTTCGCTGCTCGAACAGGCCCTTATGGACACCACGGCCGCGTAAGAAACCTCTCTTGTTTGAGTGCGCAGCGCCTCTTTTGCGCACTAAATAGACTCCAAGTATTGTCTGAATCCGATCCGAAGCGTTCCGTTGCAGGGGGCGGCAAGGCCTTTACATTATCCGGAACTTACCTGAGTGATACATCCGGAACAGCTTACTTATGTACGCAATTATCGGCGGCTTGTGACTTATCCGGTCCCATGTTTTAACCAATATCCCATGTCAGACGCATCTGTTTTTGCGTCTAATCCGTTGTAGTGCTTTACCCAGAGGTTTGTAGTCATGAAACATCTAGTCACCACCATCCTAAGTCGTCTGCGCAAGACGCACGCACCACGAACGGGTCTGCACGGCGTGCTCGCGGGGCTGATGATTGCCCTGTGCTCCCTGAGCGTGGATGCGGCGCAAGTCACGGTCCCCGGCCTTGACGATGTCGTGAAGGGTGACGTCTTCGCCGAGGTCAAGGTGGACGAGCCGATCAAGCAGGTCAAGATGCAGATCGCTGGCGTGGTCAACCGCATCGAGCGGTCTGCACCCTATGGCTTGATGAGCGACCGCGACGGCAAGCTCAACGCATGGGATACCACCGCGCACGCCAACGGCGACTACGTCCTTCAGGTCGTTGCGACCCTCGAAGACGGCGAGGAAGTGACCGAGTACTTCCCGTTTACGATCGACAACCCGATCGTCAAAAAACAAACCACGAATCTCTCGTTCGGCCTGCGCAAGCTCCCTTCGCAGGTCCGCGTCGGCCAGACCTTCACGGTCGCGACGACCGGCCTGGCGGATGGTGAGGTCGTCTGGCTGCACCTATTCGATAGGAGCTGGGGCGACCTGATCCGCCAGAACCTCAAGGTCAAGGACGATCGTGTCACCTTTACCATCCCCGCGACCAGCGGTGTCCGACGGCTGCAACTCCAGTACAAAAGCCAGCACAAGAATACCCGGGTGATTGAAGTGCTCCCGGCCCTGGTACTGCCTGAAACAGAGGCCCCCGTTACCCCGCCCGTTCAGCCGACGCCCGAGCCCGAGACAGCACCCGAGCCCGAGACAGCACCCGAACCCGAGGTTGCTCCCGAGCCGGAGCCTGTGACTGCTCCAGAACCGGAGACGGCCCCGGAAGTGGTTGACCCTGCCCCTGTGGTCGTACCAGAACCTGTTGCGCCATCGATCAGCCTTGCCTCGGTCAATTCTGATTTGACCGTCGGTCAGGGGGTGAAGGTTCCGGTGGCGGGTATTGAAGACGGCCAGATCATTTTCTTCCACTTTTTCGATACCCAGTGGGGCGACCTAGTCCGCAAGAATGTTGTCGTGAAAGACGGCCATGTGGATCTGGTGATCCCCGACGCGACGGGCGACCGTATTCTGCAGTTGCAGTACAAGAATATCTACAAGAACAGCAAGCGCGTCGCGGTGAAGTCGGCGGCTGTTGTCCCGGCCCCAACGCCCGAGCCTGTTCCCGTTCCCGTTCCCGAGCCCGAGCCGACGCCCGAGCCTGAAGTCGTTGTTGATCCCGAGCCGACGCCCGAGCCTGAAGTCGTTGTCGATCCCGAGCCGACGCCCGAGCCTGAAGTCGTTGTCGATCCCG
>JAHQVV010000104.1 GCA_019634195.1 Phycisphaeraceae bacterium
GCAGCTTGCCGGTGATAGGCTTGAGTGCGGCGCTGTGCTCAGTCGGATTTTTACCATTCGTACACCCTGTCATAGACAGGCCAACAAGCAGCACGACGGCGAGGGAATCGGTACGCAGGATCGGTGGCATGGTCAGTCCCTGTTCGGGGGGGAGGGGTCTGGACAAAAAAGTAACGTACACGTACTTTTGTGTCAAGCGAATTGACGCTAGAATCACGTTGCATCTTACGCACGTTATGACACCACCCAAGCCACCTATTGATGATCCGCACCGGAGAAGGCTGCCCCCGCTGCTTAGGCGGTGCTGGTACGGGCTGAATCAGGCGTTTCGTAAGCGTTTGGCGACACTTGGGATCACGCCTAATCAGTTCACGGTCCTGCGCTGGCTGGAGGAGGACGACGGCGGGGGGATCCGCCAGTCTGCGATTTGTGAGCGCATGGCCAGCGACCCGAACACGATCGCCGCGCTGGTCGAGCGGATGCACGCCGACGGCCTGGTCAAGCGCAAGGTCGACCCGACCGATCGCCGGGCGAGGCTGATCTCGCCGACCCCCAAGGGCCGACGCGCTTACGCCAAGGCCCGCCCCATCGCGGTGGACCTGCAAGAAGAGGTTTTGCAAGCCATCCCGGCCGGCGAACGCGAACGGCTGCTCGAGCAGATCGAGATCCTCGCGGACGCGTGCCAGGCGGCGTTGGAGGCGGAGCCCGAGTCGCCCAAATTATGACGGTCGGGCCCTGCAATTTCTAGAGCGGCATGGAAAACGTTCGCCGGCCGGTGTATAACTACAGCCGGTTAGTCGTCTAGCGTTAGGGGTGAGCTGTTTTATCCCAATAAAGATGGCAGGAGAAAGGATCACGATGTTTTCAATGTTCAAGAAAGCCCGTACGCAACAAGCGTTGGTTGCCGCCGTTTGCCTCGTCGCTGGCGCGGAGGTTTCTGCTCAGAGTATTGCGCTGCAGAACGCTTCGTTTGAGGATCCCGATATCCCACAAGCGAATCTTGGGCTGATCGATTTCACCCAGATCAATAGCCAACTAGAACTCCAGTTTGCGATCGGCCGACTGATCTCTCGGGATTTCTTCGGCGGTAGCTGGGTGCAGACCGGCCCGACGTCGAACTTCACGAATCCACCCAGCCAGCAGACGGGTGTGTTTAGCAATCAGCCGATCGTGATCAACACGCCGGATTTCAACGTACAGATCGATCCGATCCAGGGCGTCGATGGCGACGGCATCGGCTTTGATCAGCTCGGCTTCATCCTTGCTGACCCTTTGGCCGACGGCGTGTTGAATGATTTTGTTTCGATCCACCAGGAATCGGCCGGCGTGTTTGAAGCGCAGAAGGACTACAGCTTCACGCTGGCGGTTGGCTTATCTAGTGTGTTCCCCGCCGGGGATGATGCGCCGCTGCGGATTGCCATTGGTTACCTCGACGACACGCCTGGGCTTGAGGGCTCTGAGATGTTTCAAGAGTTGGCCGGGCTGGACATCATCGCTTCGCAGCTTGGTCCGGGTGCGGGGACTTCGGGGCCGAGCCCGCTGAGCGATTTCACGGTCGAACTTGATGATCTAGATATCGCTCCTGAACTGCTCGGCAAAGGGATCGCGGTCGAGATCCGTGTCGATGTGCCTAGCGATATTCCAGTCCAGGACCGCTTCAACATCGGCGGGTCCTTCAACTACGATAATGCACGACTGGCCGTGGTTCCCGAGCCGACTTCGCTCGCGCTGCTGGCCGTCGGTGGCTTGCTGGGATTGCGTCGGCGGCGATAAGACCAGACGATCCCCCGAGGATGACGTCATGGTATCAGCGGCCTAAACTATGACGGTCTGTGTTTTAAGGCATGTACGTTATGAAGGTCACGCGTCGGGCATTTACGCTGATTGAGTTGCTGGTCGTCGTGGCCATCATCTCGGCCCTCGTCGCGATATTGCTCCCGGCTCTGGCCTCGGCAAGAGACTCGGCGATCGGTGTGAGTTGCCTATCGAATCAACGTCAGTTGATGGTCGCGGTCGGTGCACACGCGACGGATCAAAACGGGCTGATCCCGTACGGGCCCGTTGAGCCTAACGGCGGCCTACTCAACGGCATCGACGACCTTTACATCATCAACGGCATGACCACGAGCCTGATCTCCGATCGGTTCGGCCGGGTCGTCGGCGCGGGCCTGCTGCTCGACTACCTCGCCGAAACCCCCGAGGTCTTGTTCTGCCCGGGGGCCGATCAAGAAGTCATCGTGCAGGATCAGCTCGACCGCGTGGGGGTCGACAACGCGATCAGCGGCTATATCTACCGCCACGGCACCAACACCATCGCGGACCTTGAAGATTTCCGGGATAACGGCACGCCGCTGGATCGTCGCATCCAGCTCGACAGCCTGGGCCTGAACCGCAACGGTGACCCGGCGCGGGCGATCTTTGTCGACAACAATTTCATTCTCCCCGAGGGGTCGTCGTTCGAGGCGTTTCACCGCAGCAACCACGACCGGGATTTTGTGAACATCGCGTATGCCGATGGCCACGCCGAGCAGCGACGCAACGACGACAGCACCTACGAGGTGAATGTCGTTGGGACGAACCTGTTCAACACGATCGACCAGATGGTTGAGATTTTTGAAGCGGCCGACCTGGTGAACTAGCCTTCGTCGGGATCGGTATGAATGACCGTAAGCCATGAACATGTAATCAAAAGGTGACCACCATGAAACGCGATCGGGTGACAGGTATTGCCGTTCTTTTTTCGATGCTGCTGAGCACTGGCGTCTTCGCCACGGACTGGCCGAACTGGCGTGGGCCGAACTACGACGGGACGACGACCGGCGAGGGCTTTGACCCCGCGTTTGCTAAGGGCGGCACCGACATCCGCTGGTCCGCTGACATCGGTGTCGGGTTCACCGGCGTCACCGTCGCCGAGGGCAAGGCGTACACCGCCGGCTGGAAGAACGGCGACACGACCTTCTACGCCTTCGACACCAAGACCGGCAAGAAAGCCTGGTCACACAGCTTCCCCACCAAGAAGTACGACAACCTCAACGTCGGCGGGCCCTCCGGCACCGCGGCGGTCAACGAGGGCAAGGTCTACCACATGGCCCGCGACGGGCAGTTCTTCTGCTACGACGCGGGCTCCGGTGACATCGTCTGGAAAAAGAACCTCGCCAAGGCCTACGGCGTCGAGGTCCCGCGATGGGGCTTCTCCGGCTCGCCGTTGATCCTTGACGACACGCTTTACTTAGATATCGGCAAGATTATTGCGCTGGACAAAGCCACCGGCAAAGAGCAGTGGGTGACCAAGGACTACGGCCCGGCTTACTCCACGCCCGCGCTGATCACGCTTAAAGGCAAAGACTACCTCGCGGTGTTCCCGGCGACCGGCCTCTACGTCATCGAACGTGACGGCGGCAAGCAGGTCGCGCACCAGCCATGGAAGACCGACTACGACGTCCACGCCGCGACGCCCGTCGTCGTTGGCGACAAGATCCTGATGTCTTCGGAGTACAACAACGGCTGCGCCCTGATGAAGTTCACCGGCAAGGGGCTCGAGATGCTCTGGGACAACCGCAACCTTCGGCAGAAGATGGGCACCAGTGTCTATTACAAGGGCCACTTCTACGGGTTCAATTCGACCAAGTTGACCTGCGTCAACGCCGAGACGGGCAAGGAGATGTGGGACCAGCGCGGGTTGGGCCACGGCAACGTGATCATCGCGGGTGATACGCTGGTCGTGCTTTCGGACCGCGGCGAAGTCCTCACCGCGCCGGCCTCGCCCAACGCGTTCCGCCCGATCACGAAGACGCAGGTCATCAAGGGCGACAAGACCATCTGGACCGCGCCGACTCTTGCGAATAACCAGCTCTACGTCCGTGGGAGCCGGGGCAAGCTGGTTTGTATTGATGTCAGCAAGTAAGTTCATTCTCAATCTCTGGGAGGGCGAGGCTCCTGCCGAGCCGAAAGTCCTCTGTTACGCGCGGCTCGGCAGGAGCCTCGCCCTCCCATCAACCCATCTAAGAGAACTCATGCGCAATTTCTCGCTCTTCATTTGTCTCGCCGTCCTTCTCGCTTGCAGTTCATCGACCCATGCCGGCAGCGACTGGCCGCAGTTCCGTGGGGTCGATGGCACCGGCGCGGTCCCCGATGCGGAGACGGTTACGTCCTTGGACCTGAAGACCGGCAAGAACATCAAGTGGGCGACCGGCATGCCCGGGCCGACCGCAGGCACGCCCGCGATCGTTGGCGACTACGTCTTTACGACCGCAGGCACGACGGAGACGAACCGCCTGGTTGCGATGGGGATGAGCCGAAAGACCGGCGAGGTCCTCTGGCAGCACGATGTTGCTGAGGCGCGTAAGTCGCGCCAGCGCAGCCGGGAGAATAATCACGCCGTGTGCTCGCCCGCCGCGGACGACAAGCACGCTTACTTCCTGTTCGGCTCCGGCGACATGCTCGCGGTCACGCATGACGGCGAGAAGAAGTGGCACATCAACCTCACCGAGAAGTACGGCAAGATCGAGATCCTCTGGGGCTACGCGTCGAGCCCGCTGCTGCTGGATGGCAAGCTGTACGTCATGGTGCTCCGGCGTAAGCCTTCGTTCCTGCTGTGCATCGACCCCGCGACCGGCGAGGTGCTCTGGAAACAGGGCCGGCCGACCACGGCCCAAGGCGAGTCGCCCGAGTCCTATGCCAGCCCCATCGCCGCGACGATCGACGGCAAGTCACAGATCGTCTGCTACGGCGGCGACGCGTTGACGGGCCATGATCCCAAGACCGGCAAAGAGCTCTGGCGCTTCACCGAGGACATCAACCCTCAGAACAACAAGATGTTCCGCGTGATCTCCGGCCCGACGCAGGGGCTCAACGGCCTGATCTACTTCACCACCCCGCGCGGCGACGACCTGTTTGCCGTCGAGGTTAAAGACAACACCCCCAAGCTCAAGTGGATGGCGCGGAAAGTCAATGCCGATGTGCCTTGCCCCGTCTACACCAAGACGGGCCTGTACGTCCTCAGCGGGGCGAAGAAGAAGATCTTTAAGTTCGATCCCAACACCGGCGATAAGCTTTGGGAGGGCCGGATCGATACCCCGGGCTACTTCCGCTGCGGGCCGACGTATGCGAACAAGCACCTGTACCTGATCGACGGTGACGGGGAACTATTCATCTACGACGCCGGCGATGACCTTAAGAAGAAGCATCACACCAGCCTGGGCGGCTACCCGACGCGGGCCACGATCGCGGTCGCGGGCGATGACCTGTTTATCCGCACGGGCGACAAGCTGATCTGCGCAGGTGAATAGTTGAGCGTTGGCGCCTCGGCAGCAGCCTCGCCCTCCCGCGTTGTCTGGATCGGTGTGGCAAGAGTTGGGTTCTGCAGCAGCCTATTAGTCGCGCACGCGCCCGAAGATCAGGCCCGGGGGGGTGAGGAGCAGGGCGATGAGGAAGGTCCACTCCAGCGGCGAGATCAGCTGCACGGCACTGGTCGACATAAACGGGGCGCGGAGCAGCATGATTACTATCGGCAGGATGAAGATGGTCATGCGCAGGCCCCGGAAGATCGCCGACGCCATGAGTAGGAGGCCGGCGAACATCGCGCCGGGTGTGCAGACCACGGCCAGGATCGCCGGGGGGATGCCGGTCAGCGCTAGTGGCTCGGGGCGATAGGCAATGAAGGTCCGTAGGTGTTCGAGGTAGGACCCGCTCTCGGGCAGTGTCGGCAGCGCATCGGATTTGGCCGCCCACATCGCCCAGACCAGCAGGATGACCGAGCCGACCATAAACCGGCCGCGTGCCCCGAAGAACCAGTACATCAGCACGGTCGTCCAGGGGGTCGGGACGAGTTTCCATGACTCTGGGATCGCTTCGAGGGATTGGTTGGAGACTCCGTCTTCGAAGGTCTGGTTGTGGTAGGCCTCGGCCAGGGACTTAGGCCGTTTGGTCTCGCGGTATTGGGCGGCGTTGTCGGCGAACTCCCGGGCGAGGTGGCGTGCCTCGGCCAGCGCCTTGACGTCCCCGATCCCCTCGGCGCGGAGCCGACGCATCTCCATCCGCTGGACGTGTTGGCGCAGGTGATTGTCCTTGCCCTCTTGCTCGGCTCGATCAAGGCGGTTGATGAGGATGTCGCGGTAGCCGGCGTGGTGGGGCCGGGCGTTGCCTTCATCGTCGTACCCCCAGAGCCGGCGGGCCTCGAGCTTCTGGTCGTAGCCGAACAGTTGTTCATAGAGGTGCTCCCATCGCCGGCCGGCGTAGCGGCAGACAAACTGGCGCAGCGACTTCTCCTCGACGCCGTGCCGACGCAGTTCGCTGAGCATGGCCTGGATCGGCATGATGTGCCGTTTGCGCGCCTTGTCTGCCCAGCGCTCGATGCCGAAGTAGAAGCCGAGCCCAAGCAGGCCCCCGCCGATGAGCGCACCGGCGTAGGCCCACTGCAAACCGATGGCTACCATCATGACAGAGAACGAGACGACCCCGCCTAGCGCGACGAGCCACTGCATCCAGCCGACCCCCATCGCGAAGCGTCGGCAGCGTGTGAACAGCGCGTCGCGTGTCAGCAGGCCGAAGGTGACTTGGTAGGCGGCGATCGTCACGGCCCAGAGCACCGCGGCGCAGCTGACCATCGCCAGGCTCGAGGCCCCGATGCCAAGGGCAAACAGCAGCGCACAGCCGGCATGGAAGGCGACAACCAGCCCGCGCTTGACCTTCGCGGGCGTGAGCTGGCGCAGGCCGTCGGCGGCGGATTCGACGGCGGCGACGTGCTCGGCCCGGGGGGTAAACGGGCCGGCCGGGATCTTGAGCATGGCCTCGATGCGCTGGACGACCTCGGCCATGGTCTGTGGGCGTTTGGCCGGGTCCTTGGCGAGCATCTGCTCGATGAATTTGGAGAGCGACGCGGGCAGCCGGGGGTTGTGCTTGGTCGGCGGGACCAGCGGCATCTCGCGGTGGTTGCGGATGAGTTGCTTGACGGTCTTTCCGGGGAACGGGAGCTTGCCGGTGACCAGGTGGTAGAGCGTGCCGCCCAGCGCGTAGATGTCGGCGCGGGCGTCGACCTTCGTCGCGTCGGCCGCCTGCTCGGGGGCCATGTACGCCGGCGTGCCGAGCATGGTCTTGCCGACGCTGACGCCGAGCCCGTTGGTCGCGGGGTTGCCTGTTGCCGCGTGCGCCGTGCCGCTCAGCGCGCTGGATCGTGCTGCGGCGTCGTCGATCTGTTGGTCGGTTTTTACCAGGCCCAGGTCGGCAACCTTGACCAGCCCGCTCTCGCTGAGCAGGAGGTTGGCGGGCTTCACATCGCGGTGCACCATCCGGTGCTCGTGGGCAAAGGCAAGGCCACGCGCCGCGTGCAGCACGTACATCACCGCCGCCTTCGGCTCCAGCGGCCCGGTCTGCTGGACGACCTCCGCCAGTGATCGGCCCGGCACGAGTTCCATGCTGAAGTAGTGGGTCTGCTCGTCCTGCCCGACATCGTAGATCTGCACGACGTTGTGGTGCGAGAGCTGGGCGACGGCGAAGGCCTCGCGCACAAACCGCGAGAGGAAGACCGGGTCCTGCGACAGGTGCGGGTGGATCGTTTTTACCGCGACCTGCCGGTCCAGCGAGAGCTGCCGCGCGAGGTAGACATTGCCCATCCCGCCGTGGCCCAGTTTTCCGAGCAGCTCGTAGCCGTCGAGTTGACCGATGGTTTGGCCGTTGGACCCTTCGGGCACCGCGAACACCGGCGGCGCTTGACCGGCGTGAGCGGGTGCATGGCTGACCAGTGTCTCGGCTTCGTGCTCGGCGATGGTGGCCGCCTCGCTCTGGCTTGGGTGCGCTGGCGCGTCATCGAGATCGTGCTCGGCTACGGTGGCCTGCTCATCGCCGGCGTTGTGTCGCGCGGCTTTGGCCTGCTTGGCTTGGGCTTGTTTGGCTTTGAGGGCGTCGAGTGATTTCGCGGTCACCGCCGCCTTGCCCTCATCACGCGGGACCATGAGCACGAACGACAACGAGCATTCCGGGCAGTCGGGCTGATAAACACCCGCCGCCGCCTTGAGCACGAACTTGTTGCCGCAATGCGGACAAGCGATCGACATAACCACCTCATGAAGAGGACGCCACACCACACTGATCCCAAGCCACTGGTGGAAAGACATGACCGGCGGCACGACCCCGATTTTCTGGTGTATAGCCTAACCGAAAATGGGCCTTATCAAGCCAAGAATGTGTTTTTTCACGCATCTAACGTTCACGCCTACATGATCAACGGCGTGTGTTGGCGGTCCCTGAAGGAAAATGGTTTTTGCACCATCCAGCCCCGGCACGGTGCCGCGGTGCGCGGTCAAAACGTGCCCGGATCGCGCCCTGTGCCAATAAAAACGGCCTTGCCAGAATCGTCTCTATGGGGGCTGAGGCCGCATGCGAGATCAATTCCCGCTTCAAAATGTGGAAAATTTTGAATTTAGGGCACCGGCATATTGAGAAATTGATTGGGTGCGTCGATTAAAACAAGGCAGCCGGTGTGTGCAACTCGTCCGTGAAGCGTTTTTGCCGGAGTCTTTTTATGAATTGCACAAGACCCATCAGTCTCGTTGTCATTGATGACGACCCGTCGCAGTTGCAGCTGCTTGTCAAGCGTCTGAAGGACCCGGACCCGTGCCTGAGCGTCGGTGAGGTTTACGCCTATAGCGAGGCGGTGGACGCGATAACGAATATGCCGGTCGATGGCCCGGTTGCGATCTTGTGTGACTTCGACATGCCCGGGGGCAGCGGTTTGGATTGGCTGGCGGACCTGATCCAGCAGAACGCGGGGCCGGTGCTCATGGTCACGGCCACGGGCAACGAGCAGGTCGCTGCCGATGCCTTCAAGCTTGGCGTGTCCGATTACCTGCTCAAGACGGAGGTGATGTCCGATATCGGCAAGCTCAAGCACTCGATCGCCGACGCCGTGCGCCGCTTCGACCTGGCGAAGCGGAACAAGCAGTTCGCCCGCGAGCTCAAGCTGACCAATCACCAGCTGCAAGAGCGCAACCGCGTGCTGTCTGAGATGACCTCGACGGCGCACCGCTTTGTTGATAACGTCGCGCACGACTTCCGCACGCCGTTGACCGTGATCCGCGAATTCACGAGCATCCTGACCGACGAGATCGGCGGCACGCTGACGAAACAGCAGGTCGAGTTCCTCGGCCACATCGACACCAGCGCCCGCGAACTCAACGCGATGGTCGACGACTTCCTGGATTCGAGCAAGCTCAAGGCCCAGACGCTGTGCGTTCGGCGCCAGGTGGTCACCGTGCAGGCGCTTTTTGATCGCATCAAACCGACGCTTGAAACGAACGCCGGCAGCAAATCGATCCGGATCGAGTTTGAAGCCGACGCGCCGCAGGCCGAGGTGTTTGTGGACAGCGAGAAGATCGGCCGGGTGCTGGTCAACATCGCGTTCAACGCGATCAAGTTTTCGCCCGAGGCGAGCACGGTACGCATCACGGCCAAGGCCGAGGGCGAGGACCAGGTCTTCTTCGCGGTGTACGACCAGGGCGTGGGCATCTCGGAAGAAGAGCTGCCCAGCGTCTGCGAGCGGTTCTCGCAGGTCGACGACCCACGCCGGTCTGTTGCCAAGGGCTTTGGCCTGGGGCTGAACATCGCGCGCGACCTGGTCTGGGTCAACCTCGGCCAGATGCGCATCACCAGCGAGCTTGGCAAGGGCAGCATGTTCGGCTTTACGGTTCCTCGCAACCAGCCCGAGTCGGTGATGAAGCGGTACATCCAGCGGATGATCGAGTCGGACGAAGACGAGCCGATGACGCTGCTGCGTGTGTCGCCATACAACCCGAACATCTCGATCGATGACCTGCACGAAGAATTGGCCGCGTCCTGCCGATCGATGGACCTGCTGATCCCGGTGCCGCAAGACCGGTCGGTTTATGTGATCGGGCCGTCGGAGAAGCCGGACCGGTGGATCCAGACGCTGCGTGACGCGGCGCAGCGCAGCGACCGGGCCCGCGAGCAGTCCAACCCGTTGAACCTGACTTGGCTAGGGACCTGGCCACAGCAGGCTGCCAAAGAGGAGGCGGTCGCATTACTCAACGATCCAAATTCAGAGGAGAAGGCCTGTGCTTGATGTCCTTGTGATTGACGATAACCCGGCTGTGCAACGCGCGATGTCTGCCCGGCTTGAGGCCAACGGCGTGCAACTGCGTGCGGCGAGCAGCGGGGCCGAGGGCCTGGCCGAGGTTGAAAAGGCCTTGCCCGACGCGGTCCTGCTGGACATCCGCATGCCCGGGATGAGCGGGCTGCAGGTCTGTGAACGGCTGCGCGAGAAGTACGACGCCAAGGCCCTGCCCATCATCTTCGTCTCGGCCGAGACGTCCAAGAAAGCTAAGACCAAGGCCCGGGACCTCCAGGGCAACTGCTACCTCAGCAAGCCCTACGAAGCGCAGGACCTGGTTGCCGCGGTGCTGGGTGTCACCGGTTACATACAAGAAACCGAATCAAAGCGCGGGAGGAAGTCATGAAGGCAGGCGGAAGAGAAATCCTCATCGTGGACAACGACGACGGCGCGGTGCGCGCGATCGAGCTGCGCCTGATGGACGCGGGCTACCGCTGCGCCAAGGCGTCCTGCGGGGTGCAGGCCCTGTCGCTCTACCACCCCGAGCACACCGCGCTGGTCATCACCGACCTGAACATGCCCAGCGGGAGCGGCATCGATCTCATCCGGTCGATCCGCCAGCAGCACAGCACCCCGATGATCGTGATCACCGGCTTCGCGGACGATTTTGATAGGTCCCTGCATCAGTACCCCGGGATCACCGTGCTGCAAAAACCGTTCGAGGCCGCGGCGCTCCTGGACCTTGTTGAATTGGAACTCAGCACACCGCCGAACGAGTCGGCTGCCTGACTCACCACAAATCTCACGTTGAGGAGAGAACACTTGCCTAAGAATCAAGCGACTCAGTCCTATCGCCGCGTGCTCGTGGTCGACGACAACCCCGCGATCGTCGCCGCGATCTCGACCCGGCTGTACCTCAGCGGGTGGGACTGCATGACCGCGCTGAACGGGCACGACGCGATGTGCCTGCTCAACCAGCGCGACGCCGACGCCGTGATCACCGACCTGGACATGCCCTACGTCGATGGCTATGGCATCCTCGAGGTCGCCGAGACATTCATTGGCAGGCCCGCCATCGCGATCACCGGCTCACGCGAATCCGCCGCCCGCTGCGCCCGCGATTTCCCGGGCACGCCGCTGCTGCTCAAGCCTTTTGAGGCCAGCGAGCTCTTGGAACTCCTTGAATCGTCCTGCCCGCCGCATAACGCCGCCGACGCCGCGTAATCCGAAACAACGAAACGGCACTACCTGGAGAGAACCATGCCACGAAAAGCACGCATCCTGATCGCCGACGACAACCCCGAGCTGCTCGCGGCCATGAAGACCCGCTTCGAGCAGATCAACACCGAGGTCTACACCGCGCTGGACGGCTACACCGCGCTGTCGCAGGCCGCAAAGCACCAGCCCGACATCATGATCCTGGACATCAACATGCCTGCCGGCGACGGCTTTAGCGTCATGGAACGCTTCAGCAACCTTCCCGAAACCCGCCGCACGAAAACAATCTTCATCACCGGCGACCGCTCCGAACGCCTCGACAAACTCGCTTTCGATATGGGGGCGATGGAAGTGTTCCACAAGCCCGTGCCCTTCAAGTCGCTGGTCTCGACCGTCCGCGAGGCGCTGAGCCCCAAGGCCGCGTGATCAGCGGCAGGTTGTGAAGCGGGGCGGGTCTTGGGCCCGTTGCGTGGCCCCGCTTGTTTGCGCGATGTCTTCGAGCACCTGGCCAGCCGCGAGCAGCCGCTCACGCAGCACGCCGTACGGCACGTCCTGCACCGCGACGCCCAACTCGATCGCCAGCCTCGCCGCCTGCGCCGAGGACTGGCCCAGGATCATGAACACCGGCTCCATGCGGATGGACCCGAACGCGATGTGTGAGGCGCTGACGCAGATCGGCACCAGCAGGTTGTCGCATTCGCCGCGCTTGGGAACGATCGCGGCGTAATCAATCGGGTAGGGCGCTTTAAGACGGACCTGCACATCGCCCTCGTTTCGGACAAACCCCTGCCCGTCGACGTACCGCCGGGTGTTGTGCGAGTCCATGTTGTATGAGCCCATGCCCACGGAGCGTGGTGTCGGCAGGCTGAGCTTGAGGTGGTTCTCGGTGATGACAAAGTCGCTGACCATCCGCCGCGCCTCGCGGATGTACAGCTGCGTCGGCCAATGCCCGGACTCAACAAACTCGTCCTTAGCAAGGCCCCACTGGCTCATCTGCTCACGCACCTGGGCCGGCACGCGCGGGTCGTTGGACAGGAAGTAGAAGTACCCCTGCTGGTAGACGCGGTGCGCTTCAACGATCTCGGCTCGGCGTTCGTAGCTGGCGTCGGGGTAGCCGTAGTTCATGCCGATGTTGTCGGTACTGAATGGGCCGTGGTTGTTGGTGTCTGTTTTGGCGTTGGGCGCGGGGTCGAACTTGTGGAACACGTACGCGCCGTGCGCTTTGAGGGCCCGCAGTAGCAGCTCGTACTGACCCGGGTCGTAGCCCTCGGGTTTGGGGAATGGCACGCGGTTCTCCGGCACCTTCGTCAGGCACACGCGGAAGTTGTACGCCTGCAGCCGGTGATCGCCCGCGCCGGGTTCGCCGGTACCGCCTTCCTGGATGTGTGGCAACAGGCCGCTGGTTGGGTCCCCGGGTACGACGTACGGGTCAACGTCTTTAGTGAACTGGTGGGTCTTTCTGCCCGGCTGGTTGCCGTTGAGCGTTTCACCATACGTGCTGTTGGATTCTCGGCCGGTGGTGTAGCTGACGCCCGCTGCAGCCATGAGGTCGCCCTCATAGGTCGCGTCGATGAATTGCCTCCCGCGGAAGGCCTTGCCGTTGAGCATGGTGATCGCGGTGATCCGCCGGCCGTCCATCGTGACGCCGTTGTCACGGTCCAGCCAATGGTCGCGGAAGACGGGGATCGCGTGTTCCGCGAGGTAGCGTTCGTAGATCGTTTTGGCGGCGCTGGGCTCGAAACTCCAGAGCGTCTTGGTGGTGTGGTTGATCGTGCGCGTCGCGCGGGGGATCGCAACAAACTCGTCGATCGTCTGGTGCTTCCACACCGCGTTGTTCTGGTAGTAGGCGTACATGTCCGTGTAGAAGTCGCGTGCCAGCCCGCCGATGACGTGCTTGCGTCCCGAGTCGGTCCAGCCCAGGCCGTTGGCCGTGAGCCCGCCGAGCCTTGTATCCGGGCAGACGATGGCGACGCTGAGGCTGTCTTTCTTGGCCTGTACGGCGGCGATGATGCCCGCGGAGGTCCCGCCGTAGACGACGACGTCGTAAACCGGGCCGTCGCCTTGCTTCGCTTCAGTGACGCCTGATGAGGCGCAGCCGATGCAAGCCAGCAAACAGAGCAGGGTGAGTGCGAGTAGTCGAAGCATTGGCATGTTGAGGGTCCCATCAAGGTCTGATGATGTGGCGTCGCTAAGCCGAGCCTGGACCGGTTAGCGCGTTTCTTCGGCCTTACGATACAAGAAAGCATCGGAGGTAAGCAGCGAGGTGAGCAGGGCGTTCATGCTGCCGCCGCTGTCTTGGTATGCGCGGTGGGCGTCTTGCAGCACGGGCGCATCGTTGAGCGTCTCGTTGCGGCCCATCCAGAAGCGGAAGGCGTGGCGGACGAAGACCTGTTCGGCCCGTTCGCTGTCGGCGAGTTTCTGGATCAGTTCGATCGCGTTGGCGACCTCGCCGTCCAGTCCGGGGACGCCCGAGTCGATGATGGCGCCGGTGGTGTCGACGGGCCTGCCGAGTTCTTCGGTGCGGAACAGGCCGGCGTGGTTGTACATCTCGAAGGCCAGGCCCAGCGGGTCCATCTTCTTGTGGCAGGTCCAGCAGTAGGGTTCTTGGGTAACACGCATGCGCTCGCGGAGCGTCTTGTCCGGCTCGTCGGGCAGCATGGCGTCGACGGTGATCGGCACGTCGGGGATCGCGCCGCCGATGAGGCGTTTCTGGACCCAGATGCCGCGGTGGATGGCGTGGTTGTCCATCGCGTCGGAGTGGGAGACGAGCCAGCTGGGGTGGGTGAGGATGCCCAGGCGCTGCCCCCCGGGCGCGGTGGCGAGGACGCGGTCGGGTTTGAGCGAGCCGTTGCCGAAGCTCTTGTGGCCGACGCGGGCGTAGATCTTTGGCCCGGCTAGTTTCGCGTCGGCCACCTTGGATTTCTGCTTCGCCTGTATTTGTTTGTTTAGCCTGTTGAGCTCTCTTTGTTTACGGTCCAGGCTGCGTTTGAGCTTCTTGTCTTCGGGGCTGAGCTTGAGCGCTTCTTCAAGCTGGAAGACTTCTTGTACCAGCGTCTGGTAATCTTCAGAGGGCCCGTCAAACTGTTTCGCCGCTTCTTTAATCTGCTCCCGAGTGAGCAGCTGTCCGAAGTAGGTGCTGTCTGTTTTCGTCGCGACGACCTTGTCGGTGGTCAGCAGTTGCTTGAGCACATCTTTGTCTTCTTGAAGGATGAGTTCGATGAGCCGGTCGGTGCTTGCGGTGGCGTCGAACATCGCGCGGTAGTGACGGTTGCCGGCGGGGGCCCCGGTTTTGTTCAATGCGCTCGAGTCCTTGCAGATGTATCCGCCGAGGTCGTAGTCGAAGTAGTCGCGGAAGAACTGGAGGACGCGCGGCTTGCGGGTGCCGTCGTCGGCGAGCATGCGGCTGACCTCACGCTTCACGTCCTCGCGCGTGCGCATCCGGCCTTCAACGATCGCGGCTCTGAGTGTCTCGTCCGGCTTGATGTAGCTCAGCGCGTGGTTTACGGCCAGGCCCAGCTCCCAGTCCTGCAGCATGACGCGGCCGTGGGCATCGGGCTTGCCGTTCTTTGCAAGCTCGGCCCGGAACAACGCGTCGCGGTCCAGGAAGATCGCCGACAGGCCTAGCACGGCCCCGTCTTCTTTGCCGAGCTTGTCGATCGACTGCTTGACGATCTTGAGGTAGTCGTTCGATTCTTCTTTATTTGGCGGGCGGAACGTCAGCGACTCGAACAGGTCGTCGACCGCGGTGCGTAGCTGCTCGTCGGTCGCGGCGTCTTCTTTCATCAGGTCGTAGACCGGCGTGAGCGGGCGCACGACCTTGGTGCTGTAGACCAGCGCGGTGGGGAGGCCGCGGATGTCGCCCTGCATCTTGTAGGTGTTGGGGTCGTCGGTGATCTGCTCGGGCTTGGCGATGCTCAGCGGGCCGTAGGCCATGTAGCGGAGCACGTCGTCGGCGACCGCCAAGATCTGGGTCGCCTCGGCGCTGTTAACCGTGTAGAAGTCCGGGTAGTTCTCAAGCCCGTGGCCCTTGGCGGAGGAGAGCACCGCGGGGATACTCTTCACCGAGGTGGCGTATGCGACGGTCCCGCCTTGCCACTTGATGATGCGGTCGACGCCGAAGTACATCTTCAGCTCGCCGCCGTGGTTGGTCGGCACCGCGTCGCCGCGCGTGCGCAGGCCGGGCTTGTCCGGGTTGAGCGCCGGCTCGGTGTTGATCAGCTCGTTGAGCCGGGTGATGTGCTCCTGCGGCGTGACGCGCCACAGCCGCGCGGGCGAAGATGTCGGGACCAGCTTGATGCCCTTGGGCAGCGGGCCGAACAGCAGGTCGTGATTGACGAAGTTGGCTTTGTTCGGATCGAGGTGGGCCTTGAACCCGCCCCGGTCTTTCATGACGCGTTGCAACTCGGCGACGACCCAGTCGGACACCTCCAGCCGCTCGATCACTTCCGGCTGGACCTTCGTCTTCTTCGGCGGCATCTCCTGCAGCGTCACCTGGGCCCAGACCGACTTCCACAGGTCCGCGTTCGTCTCGTCCACCGGCCCAAGCGCTTGCAGCGAGAGGTTGCCCTTGCGTGTTTTGTCGTTGTGGCAATCGACGCAGTAGTCCGCGATGAAGACCTGGGCAAGATCGTCGAAGGCCGCGTCGACTTTTTGCCCGGGGGTGTACGTGTCTTGCGCTGCGCAGGCAGGCCCGGTCGCGAGACCGATCACGCCGCAAAGCAGCAGCGCGGTAGCGGAAGCGAGCCTGCTCATGCCAACAGTTCCTTGATCGGGCCCGCGCCGTCGTCGAACTTCTTGGCCAGCTGCTCGCTCATGTTGAACCGGTCGCACTTCTTGCCCGCGGCGAGCAGCAGCGTGGCGTAGAACGCGTTGATCGGCCGCTTGCCATCGAGCTGCGTGAAGCAGCCGGTCTTAAACGCGCCGTCGAAGCTTCCCAGCAGC
>JAHQVV010000105.1 GCA_019634195.1 Phycisphaeraceae bacterium
AGGATTGAAAACGTTATGGCAGACACACCCAGAGTCATCATTGTTGGCGGAGGCTTAGCCGGGCTAGCCGCCGCCGTGCGCGTCGCGGAAGCGGGCGTCGCGGTCGACCTCTTCTCGATGGTCCCGGTCAAGCGGTCGCACAGCGTCTGCGCCCAGGGCGGGATCAACGCCTGCACCGAGCCCGTCCGTCAAGAAGGCTTCTCCGAATGGGACCACTTCGATGAAACGCTTCTTGGAGGCGACTTTATCAACCACCAGCCGCCTGTCTACGAGATGACCCACGCGGCCCCGAAGATCATCGACCTGCTCGACCGCATGGGCGTGCCTTTCAACCGCACCCCCGAGGGCTTCCTCGCCCGCCGGTACTTCGGCGGCTCAGTCTTCCGCCGCACGCACTACACCGGCGCATCGACCGGCCAACAACTGCTCTACGGACTGGACGAACAAGTTCGCCGACGCGAGTCCGAGGGGCTGGTCAATAAGTACGAGTTCTCCGAGTTCCTCTGGCCGATCGTTGACGATGATGAAATTTGTCGCGGGATCGTCGCGCAGGACATGCGGACCATGGAGATCAAGGCCTACAAGGGCGACGCCGTGGTCATGGCCACCGGCGGCTGCGGGCTGATCTACGGCAAGTCCACCATGTCCGTCATCTGCACCGGCGGCGCGGCCAGCCGTTGCTACCAGGCCGGTGCCTGGCTGGGCAACCCCGAGATGATCCAGGTCCACCCCACCGCGATACCCGGCGAAGACAAGTGCCGGCTCATGTCCGAGTCCGCACGCGGCGAAGGCGGCCGTGTCTGGCTGCCCGGCATCAAACAAGAAGACGGCACATGGAAGCCGCACGCCGACGCGGGCAAGCACCCCAACGACATCCCCGAGGACGAGCGCTACTACGTCCTCGAAGAGATGTACCCCGACTACGGCCCGACCCGACGGCACGGCAACCTCGTCTCGCGCGACGTCGCAACCCGCGGCATCTTCTTCGCCGTGCAGCAGGGCTTCGGCGTCGGCGGCGGGCGCATGGCGTACCTTGATATCACGCACCTGCCCGCGGACACGAAAGAAAAGCTCGCCGCGATCCTCGAGATCTACGAGAAGTTCACCGGCGACGACCCACGCGACGTCCCGATGAAGATCTTCCCGGCCGTGCACTACTCGATGGGCGGGATGTACACCGTCTACGAAACGCAGCAAGAGCCCAAGCCGAAATTCCTCTGCGACATCCTCCCCGAGGATGCAGGCGAGTTGAAAGACCCCAGCAAGCCTGCCCACCCCGGCATGGTCAACGGCTCGCACTACAACATGATGACCAACGTCAAGGGCCTCTACGCTTTTGGCGAGGTCAACTACCAGTACCACGGCGCAACGCGGCTGGGCGCGAACGCCCTACTGTCATGCATCTTTGATGGCATCTTCTGTGGCCTGGGCGTCGCCCGCTACGCACAAGAGCAAGCCAAAGAAAACCCGATCAGCGAGATCAGTGACGAGGTCTTCGACAAGTACGTCAAGCAGGAAGAAGCCAAGTCAGAGAAGTTCATCGCGACCGTCTCTGCCGAGGGCGAGGGCGCCAATCCTTACGATATCCACCGCCGGCTCGGCGAGGTCATGACCGACGAGATGACCGTCGTCCGTACGCAAGAAGGCATGCAAAAAGCCCTCGGCGTGGTCCGCGATCTCATCAAGGAATACGAAGGCGTCAAACTCGGCGACGACGGCGCCTGGACCAACCAGAACCTCAGCTTTACCCGAGCCCTCGGCGACATGCTCATCTACGCCGAGGCGATGCTCCTGGCCGGCATCGAGCGCAAGGAATCACGCGGCTGCCATTACTGCTCGGACAACAACGATCGGGACGATAAGAATTTTCAGAAATCGGCCGTGTGCCAGTACGACGCCAAGACAGGCAAGCACAAGGTGGTCTGGGAAGACGTGCCGGCCCCGCTGGTTGAGCCGCGCGTCCGAGACTACTCCGGCAAATCCAAGAAGAAGAAAAAGGCCGCGGCCAAGGCATAAAGCAGATACCCATGATTGCATCCAACAAACCAAGCAAGTTCCGTGTCCGCATTGAACGCCAGGACGGGCCCGACCAGCCCGCCTACTGGCAGGAGTTCGAGGTCCCCACCACCGCCAACCAGAACATCATCACCGTCCTGCAGCAGATCGCCTCAAACCCCACGACGATCGACGGCACGAAGGTCCGCCCCGTCGTCTGGGACTGCGGCTGCCTCGAAGAGGTCTGCGGCGCCTGCACCATGGTCATCAACGGGAAGGCTCGCCAAAGCTGCTCCTGCCTCGTCGATGAGTTCTTCGAAGGCTCGTCCAACGATCAGGTCATCACGATCCAGCCGATGAGCAAGTTCCCGGTGATGCGCGACTTGTTCGTCGATCGCCAGCGGATGTTCGACAACCTCACCAAGCTCAAGGCATGGGTCCCTGTTGACGGCACACACGCGCTGGGCCCGGGGCCGAAGGAATCCCCGGCCGAGCAGGAAGACCGCTACGCCCTGTCGCGCTGCATGACCTGTGGCTGCTGTCTAGAAGCCTGCCCGCAGTTCACCAAGGACAACGACTTCGTCGGCGCACAGGCGATCGCACAAGCCCTCTACTTCAACGAGCACCCGACCGGCGCAAAGCTCAAGGGCGAACGCCTGGACGTCCTCATGGGCCCCGGCGGCGTCAGCGACTGCGGCAACGCACAGAACTGCGTCAAGGTCTGCCCGAAAGAAATCCCGCTGACCGAAGCCATCGCCAAGGTCGGAAGGCAGCTCACCGTCCACGCGGTCAAGAGCTTCTTCACAGGCAAGAAATAGCAGCACCCCGCTCCCCTGAACGCTACAGACCGACCCGCCGCGACTGGAGGCGGGTTTTTCTTTGGCGCATGTGCCGCAGAATTGGCTTAGAAAATTTGTTTGAGCCGATACATTGCTGTAGGTCTGCACGTCCTTCCACCGGAGTTCGTTGCCCATGGTTTGCCCCGTCAAGATTGATTCGGTCCGCCCGTTGGTGCGTTATGTTGATCACCACCAGGCGGTGATCGACACCCACATCCTCACGCACGCGACGCTGCCGATTGATGAAGCCCATCGGACCGCCGACACGCCGATGGCTTATGTCATGGCCGAACTCGACGGCGCCGACGGCTTCCACGACGAGGGGTGCGGCCGCCTACTGCTCAAGCCCTGCGGCTCGCGCATGGAGGGCGGCTTCCGGTTCGGTATCGATGAGCCGCAGCGCTGGTGGCCAGCGGGCCTGGGCGGTCAGCCGCTCTATAACCTGACGATCCGCATTATCGTTGGAGACGATGTAACAGACGAAGCGAAGCTCACACTCGGCCTCGCCTCGGTCCGGCGCGGGCGCGTGCTCGGCGAAGGCCTGCCGCCATCGCTGCTGGTGAATGGCAAGATATGTGAGGTCGTTGAGGTTCTCACGGTGGACCGCATCGACGAGAACCAACTGCTGCCCGCCAACGGCGAGTCGCTGCTGCTGGTGCGCGACCACTACGGCGCGGAGGTGCTTTATCAGGCCGCCGACATGGCGGGGATCATGGCCGTCCAGTCGGTGCCGATCGATCCAGGAGGCGACCCTTCGGCGCAGGTCCGCGAGCAGGTCGACCGCCTGACGGGCCATCCGTCCCTGGCCGGTTACTACATCGGGCACCTGGGCGCAATCAAGCAGCAGGTCGCCGACTGCCTCAAGCGGCTCGACCCGACGCGGACGGTCTTCGACCGCTTCCCGCTGGTCGAGGAAGCCTGAGGCCGGGAAGACTGCAATCCGCTGGCCCACAGCTTAAATCTGCTATCTTTAGCGTGTACGCGACATGGTTGTGGCGCGTCTTTATGACCACGCACTTACCCCTCGGAGCAAAGACCGATGAACCGCAAGCTACTGCCCCTCGCCGCCGCCCTGCTGATCACGACCGCCATGATCGGTGCCGTCCAGGCCTTTGACGGCCACAAGAAGTCAGAAGGCAAGCACGCCGCGGAAGAAGGCTTTACCGCCCTCTTCGACGGCAGCTCGACCGATAACTTCCGCGGCTACAACAGGGACACGTTCCCCGACCAGGGATGGAAACTCGAAGACGGCACCATCCGCGTCATCGGCAAGACCAAGGGCTCGGGCGACATCATCACCAAAGAACAGTACAGCGACTTCGACCTCCGGTGGGAATGGAAGGTCGCCAAGGGCGCGAACTCCGGCATCATGTATCGTGTCGAAGAAGTCGAAAACCAGCCCACGTACAAGACCGGCCCCGAGTACCAGATCCTCGAAGACGGCAACCACCGCGATGGCAAGAACACCAAGACCAGCGCCGCCGCGCTCTACGCACTGATCGAGTGCAACGAGAAGAAGGCGCTCAAACCCGTCGGCGAGTGGAACAGTTCACGCATCGTCATGCACGACAACAACGTGGAGCACTACCTCAACGGCGAGATCGTCGTCGCGTATGTTTGGGGTAGCGACGAGATCAAGCAAAAGATCGCGGGCAGCAAGTTCAAGAACTGGAAAGAGTTCATGACCAAGGATAAGGGGCACATCGCGTTCCAGTACCACAACGACGACGTCTGGTTCCGCAATATCCGGATCAAGGACCTAAGCGGCGAATAAGCCGGACGAGAATATTTGCCATGAAGGAAAGCCACAAACTCAGTTTCTTGCTGGTTGCCGTATTATTGATTTCAGGGCTCGGCGGCTCACTGTCGCTTGCCCTTGAGGAGGGCGATCCGCCTTCCGAGAAAGATGACGGCTGGGAGATCCTGTTCGATGGAACCTCCACCGACGCATTCCGTGGGTGGAAGACAGACATGCTCCCCAGAGGCTGGGTTATCGAAGAAGACGGCAGCCTGCACGCCAAGGACCGCAGCCGGGACATCATCACGCGCAATCAATACAGCGACTTTGACCTGCGCCTGGAGTGGAAGCTCTCGAAAGGCGCAAACTCCGGGCTGATGTACCGCGTCGCAGAGAAAGGCCATCATCCGCACGACACCGGTCCGGAATACCAGATCATCGATGACGACCGTGTCCACAAGAGCAGCACCGCCTCGCTGTACGGCCTGGTCACGCCCAACGACAAGGCCAAGATCAACCCAACCGGCGAGTGGAATTCTTCTCGGATTGTTGTTGAAGACAACAATGTTCAGCACTATCTCAACGGCAAGTTGGTCGTTGAGTACGTCTGGGACAGCGACGAAATCAAGCGGCGCCTCGAGAAGAGCAAGTTCAAGAACTGGCCGGGCTACATGCAGCAGGACACCGGCCACATCGGTTTCCAGAGCCATGGCAAAGACCTGTGGTTCCGCAACATCAAGATCAAGGAAGTCCCCGATCCCGAGCCCGTCGCGTCCACCGAGGGTGGTAACTGGCGTGTGCTATTCGACGGTTCTTCGGCCGAGCACTTCCGCAGTTTCAAGAGCGAGCAGCTGCCCAAGAACTGGAGCGTCGAGGACGGCCTGCTCCACTACGCCGGCGGCAGACTGAATGGCGACATCGTCACCAAGCAGGCCTTCGGCGACTTCGACCTGCGATGGGAATGGAAGATATCGCAAGGCGGCAACTCCGGCGTCAAGTACCGCGTGGACCTCAACAAACCGAACAACGGCATCTACGCCTGGGGCCTGGAGTACCAGATCCTCGACGACGGCAAGCACCGCAACGGCAAGAACCCGAAGACCACGGCCGGTGCCCTGTACTCCCTCATCCCGCCGAACGACAATAAGCAGCTCAAACCCGTCGGTGAGTGGAACGCGTCGCGCATTGTCTTGAAAGACAATGTCGCCAAACACTACCTCAACGGCGAACTCGTCGTCGAGTACACGATCGGTTCGGAGCTGTTTGAAAAGCTGATCGCCAAGAGTAAGTACAAGAACAACAAGACCTTCGGCAAAACCGATCCCGGGCACATCGTGTTCCAGGAACACCAGGACAAGGTCTGGTACCGGAATATCCGGATCAAAGAGCTGGATTGAAATTTGCTTGAACCCGGCGCAGCGCAGGGCCGCTATATTCGTCCTTATGGATAAGAACGAAATGCACATGCTCCCAACCATCCTGCTCCCCACAATCGTCGCCGCAACCACCATGTTAGGCGCGTGCAGCGCTGCGGGTCAGCCCGCGGAAGAAGCGGGCCCCGAGCCGCCTGCCGTAGCGGAGCAAGATGAGCCGAAAGCGGATGAAGAAGTCCGTGCGTTGCTTGATCGGATTGAAGCCGCCTCGGCCAAGCTCAACACGCTCAAGACGCGTGTCCGGTACACCCGGCTGCAGGGCCTGACCGGCGACGAACAGCGGCGGTTCGGTGATTTTTACTATGTCGCCGGTGACAAAGACAAGGCGACACGCTTCGCGGTGCTGTTTGATCGGCTGGTGATCGACGAGCGGGCGCGGCCCATGAAGACCTGGTACATCTTCGACGGCAACTGGCTGCTCGAGCGTGACCACGAGGACAAGACCGCGGTCCGCCGGGAGCTTGTGACGAAAGGTGCCGAGCGGTCGGACATGCTGAACATGGGCGAGGGGCAGCTGCCGATCCCGCTCAAGCTCAAAGCCGACGCGGTGCTCAAGCAGTACAAGGTCAAGAAGCTGAAGGATGTGCCCTTCGGCGATCAGACACTGCACCACCTCACGCTCACCCCACGCAAGGGCGGTCCGGGCGTGACACCGGTGCAGCTCTGGTTCGACAGCAAGACCCTGCTGCTGCAGAAGATCGTGACCGAAGAAGACGGCGACGAGATCGAGATGCTCTTCCCAACGCCTAAGCTCAACCCCGAGATCGATAGCGGCGTCTTCGACACCAAGCTGCCCAGCAAGGAGGATGGCTGGCAGGTGCAGGAAGTGCCGATCGAGCGTTGACTCTTGTGAATAGCCGCGGGG
>JAHQVV010000106.1 GCA_019634195.1 Phycisphaeraceae bacterium
ACCCGGCCGAGAAGTTCGGCGGCAAGCTACGGCCCTACCAGTCCCATGGGCTGGGCTGGCTGTCGTTCCTCAGGCAGTTCGCGATGGGCGGTATCCTCGCCGACGATATGGGCCTGGGCAAGACCGTTCAGGTCCTCGCGATGATCCAGGCCCGCAAGCTCGGCGACAGACGCCACCTGGACGAGTGGGAAGGCGACGACGAGCAGGCACAATCCAACAGCGGATACAACGCCCAGCCGACCAATGCGGCCGGCCCGTCGATCATCGTTGTGCCGCGCAGCGTCGTCTTCAACTGGGTCGATGAGGCCCAGAAATTCTCGCCCGAACTCCGCGTGCTGCCCTACGCCGGTCCCGACCGCGACCAGCACCACGGCAACTTCGACCAGTTCGATCTGATCGTCACGTCCTACGGCTTGATGCGTCGGGACATCGAACAGCTGCGCCTGACCAAGTTCGACTACGCCGTCCTCGACGAGGCCCAGGCGATCAAGAACCCCCAGAGCCAGTCCGCCAAGGCCGCACGCCTCCTGCAGGCCAACCACCGCCTCGCGTTGACCGGCACACCGATCGAGAACCACCTCGGCGACCTGTGGTCGATCTTCGAGTACCTGAACCCAGGCATGCTCGGTTCGTCGTCGCGCTTCGCGGAGCTGATCCGTGCCGCGACCGGTGGCCGGGGTGTCACCCGCCGAGCAGACCGCCTGCCGATCGCGGCGCCGGTTGACCTAGACGTGGACAGCCTTGATGCGGAGCTGGCCGCGGAGCAAGCGGTGGGCGGCGACGAGGAGAAGAGCCAGGCCGATGCGCTGGGCCAGGTCGCCTCGGCGATCCGCCCGTTCATCCTGCGCCGTACCAAGCAGCAGGTGCTCACCGATCTGCCGGCCAAGACCGAGCAGACGATCATCTGCGAGATGGAGCCCGAGCAGCGCCGCGTCTACGACCAGCTCAAGGCGTACTACCGCGGGAACCTGCTCAACCAGCTCGACGCGAGCGCGCCGGATGGTCAGCCAAGAAGCGGCAAGGGCCTGGGCCAAGCGACCTTCATGGTCCTCGAAGCGCTGCTGCGTCTGCGCCAGGCCGCGTGCCACCCCGCGTTGATCGACAAGACCGCGGCGGTACAGATCGACCGCGACAACGCCCCGAGCGCGAAGCTGGACGAGCTGGACCAACGCCTCGACGAGATCATCGACGAGGGCAGCAAGGCCTTGGTCTTCAGCCAGTTCACCTCGATGCTCGCGCTCGTCCGCAAGCGCCTGGACCAACGCGGCATCAAGTATGCGTACCTCGATGGCCAGACGCGCAACCGCAAGGACGTCGTCCAGCGGTTCCAGACGGACCCGGACCTGCCCGTCTTCTTGATCTCGCTCAAGGCTGGCGGCGTCGGGCTCAACCTCACCGCGGCGGAGTACGTGTTCATTATGGACCCGTGGTGGAACCCGGCTGTCGAGGCCCAGGCGATCGACCGAACCCACCGTATCGGCCAGAAAAAGCCGGTTTTTGCCTATCGCCTGATCTGCGAGGACACGGTCGAGCAACGAATCCTGGAGCTCCAGTCGCGCAAGCGGGACCTGGCCGACGCCATCGTCGGCGGCGAGGGCAACGTCCTGTCGAGCCTGACCCGCGAAGACCTGGAGCAGCTGCTCAGTTAGGCTTGCACGATCACCGAATTTCGATGTCCCGAATTGAAAATTCAACCGGCAGATTAGCGACACAAGAGGCTTCTAACACTTGAACTAGATGATGCGGCGGGATAAGGTAAGCAACGGATCAAGTATCAAGGATCGATGACACCCCAACCGTATGAGATCATCCGGTGAGATCGCATGCGTAACTCGCTCGATGCGCGGGAAGTCACTGTGATCAGCGTCTACATTGGAAACCTACCCTACGATGCAACCGAAGAGCAAGTCGTAGAGCTCTTCAAAGAATTTGGCGAGGTCAACCGGGCCGCACTCGTCAAAGACCGAGAGACCGGCCGGCCCCGCGGCTTCGGCTTCGTCGAGATGCCCAACGACGATGAAGCCCACAGAGCTATCGAGGCGCTCTCCGGTAAAGACTACGAAGGCAGGCCACTCACCGTCAACGAAGCACGCAACCGGTCAGCCCAACGCAATAGCGCCAACCTGTCGCGTAGCGCGACCAAGGAAGAACAAACAGACGACACCACTCAGGGTGACGTCGACGCCGACTCACCCGGCGGCTACAGCAACGACATGGGCAAGAACTAGTCGCCTTGCTCAATCGGCACAAACGAATCAATCGACAGGCCAAACCCGTGCAGCGCCCCCGGCGTGAACGGGTGGTTGCTGATCAGGCGCAGGTCGGTGATCCCAAGATCACGCAGCACCTGGCAGCCGATCCCGTAGCCCTGCTTGTCCTTGCGGGGCTCAACGCCCGGGTGCTCGTGAGATTCGCCGGGCTTGATGGCTTCGACGCGGGCCGCTTCTTCGTCAGGCGAAAGCGCCAAGGTCTGCAAGCGCTTGAGCACACCCGTCCCCATCCCCTCGTGACGCAGGTACACCACCGCGCCGCGCCCCTCCTTCTGGATCATCCGCATCGACGCCGCGAGCGTCTGGCCCGAGGGCTGCGTGACGTCCCCGAACACGTCGCCCAAGAGGTTCTGGCTGTGCATCCGCACCATCACCGACGAGGTCGAGGGCACCGACCCGCCGTCGCCATCGGGCTCGCCGACATCCCCGCAGGTCAGCGCGACGTGCGGCATCGGGTCCACCGACGACTCGTAGACGTTCAGGTGCCACCGGCCAAACACGTTTTCAAACGGCACACGCTCGACCCGGCGGACCAGCATGTCACGCTCCAGCCGATGGTGGATCACATCTGCGACACTGCACATCTTTAGCTGCTGCTTCTTGCAGAACGTTTCGAGGTCGCCACGCCGGGCCATCGACCCATCCTCGTTCATGATCTCGATGATGACACCGACGGGCTCGAGCCCCGCTAATCGGCAGAGATCGACCGAGCCCTCGGTCTGCCCCGCCCGCACTAACACCCCGCCGCCCCGCGCCCGCAGGGGGTGCATGTGCCCGGGCCTTGCCAGATCGCTGGGCCGGGTGCCCGGGTCGGCGAGCACCATACAGGTCCGCGAGCGGTCCGCCGCGCTGACCCCGGTCGTCACGCCGAAGCGTTCGTGGGCATCGACGCTGACCGTGTAGGCCGTGCTGCGCTGCGCGGTGTTGCTCGCCGACTGCATCGGCAGGTCGAGGCGGTCACACACCGCCCCGCTCATCGCCACGCACATCATCCCCCGCGCCTCACGCAGCATAAAATTCATCGTCTCCGGCGTCGCGAACTGCGCCGCGCAAACCAGGTCCCCCTCGTTCTCACGCTGCTCGTCGTCCACAAGCACGATCATCTTCCCCGCGCGGAGATCCTCCAGAATGTCAAGGATAGGGTGGGTCATGGATACTCTTGTCACAAGTGATAAGACGGTTCGTTACCGCCACAGATTTCATAGATGGCACAGGTTCAAAGCAGATGACCACGAAGTCACAAAGAAAAGAATTTCTAAGGCTTCGGTCCCAAGGTGACGACCGTTCTCGGCTTAAAAGAAAAACGATCAAGGACCCCCGCGATGCCATCCACCTTCACCGCAAGGAGGTGGTCCAGCTCTTCGTCCAGCGAGACGTATCGGCCGTGGTACATCCACTTCGCGCCCAGCGCCTGCATCCGGCCGGCCGGGCGTTCGCCCTGCAGCGTTGCGCGGGTGACCAGCTTGTTGATCGCGCGCTGCACTTCGCCTTCGTTGATGTCGAAGCCGCTGCCCGTGATCCCATCGAGCGTGCTCAGCAGCTTCGCCTCCACCGCCTCAGACCGGCCGGGGTCGCACGACGCGTAGGCCATGAATGCGCCCGTCTGGTCGTGCGGCCAAAACGAGAAGTCCGCCTCGTCCGCCAGCCCGGGGTCGACCAGCGCCCAGTACAGCCGTGAGCCGTCGCTGTCGCCAAGCACATCGGCGAGCACCTTGGAGGGGTACCGCAGCTCGTCCTGAGCCGAGGGGCCCGGGCAGAGCATCGCCAGGTACTGCCGACTGACGTTGTCCTGAGTCATCATAATCCGCTTGTCAGACTCGCTTGGATCGGTGTACGCCCGCGTCGCATCCGTCGGCGACCATCCGCCACAACGTTCTTCGAGGTCTGTGCAGAGCTGACCGAAATCCAGCCGGCCCGCCGCGGAGACGATCAGGTTGTCCGGGCTGTAGCGCTGGTTGAAATAGGCCCGCATCTGCTCGGCGGTCAGTGCGCTGACGGTGTCGGTCGTGCCCAGCACGCGGTAGCCCAAGCCGTGCTCGCCGTAGTGCTCTTCGAGCAGCCGGTCCTGCAGCCGCCACTCGGGCCGGTCATCGTACATCCCGATCTCTTCGAGGATGACCTGCTTCTCAGTGTCAAAGTCATCCCCACGCAGCGACGGGCGGAGCATGTCGGCGAACAGGTCCACCGCGCTGGGCAACACCTCCGGCAACGTGTGCGCGTAATACACCGTCTGCTCATGGCTGGTGAACGCGTTGTAGTTCGCGCCGATCTCGTCGAACTCGCGGTTGACGTCCTCGGCCGACCGCTTGGCCGTGCCCTTGAACATCATGTGCTCGAGGAAGTGCGAGACCCCCATGACGTCGGGCGTCTCGTCGCGTGCACCGGTCTTGACAAAGAAGCCGACCGCCGCGGTGTGGGCGTCGTCGTTGACCTCCGCGAGGATGGTCAGGCCGTTACTGAGTGTGTGCTGTTTGAAATCGATGGGCATAATTGGTTTAGGCGGTGGGACTTAAGCCCCCGCCCATCTCTCGGCTGGTTAAAACTTCGAACTTGCCTTCAAGTCCTTACGCTGCTCGGCGGACATCTTATCCTTGCCGCGGACAAACAGCCGGATCGGCACCTCGCTGAACGCGACCGTGTCGCGCATCCGGTTGATCAGGTACTGCTGGTAGTTGCGGTCGAACAGGTCCGCGTCGTTCACAAACAAAACGACGGTCGGCGGGTTCACGCCGGTCTGTGTGGCGTAGTACATCTTGGCGTGTCGGCCCGACTTGCTGCTGGGGCCTCTTTCCTTGGCGATCTCCTCGATCGCGCGGTTCAGCTCGCTCGTGCCCATCCGGTGGTTCGCCTGCTCGTAGAGGTTCATCGCCAGGGCCACCGCCTCGGCCATGCCCTCGTTATTCGAAGCGCTGGTGAACACGATCGGCGCGGACGTCAGGCCCTTGAGCGCGTCGTCCAGGTACTCGACGTACTCCTCCTGCGTGTGCTCCTGCTCGGCCAGGTCCCACTTATTAATCACCACCACCGTCGGGCGGAAGTGCTTGTTGATCTCGTTCACCAGCTGGTAGTCGACCTGGCTGATCGGCAGCGACGAGTCGATCAGCAGCAGGCACACATCCGCGCGACGCACACTACGCAGCGAGCGGTGCTGGCTGTAGTACTCGATATCGCCCGCCAGGGACTTGGTCTTGCGCACCCCCGCCGTGTCGATCAGCGTAAACACCTTGCCGTCGATCTCGCAGCGGACATCGACGCTGTCGCGCGTCGTACCCTCCTTCTCCGAGACGATGACGCGCTCCTCGCCAGCCAGAGCGTTGACGAGCGTGCTCTTGCCCGCGTTGCGCTTGCCCACGACCGCGACGAGCACGCCGGCATCGTCGTCCTGGTCTTCGCTGCCATCAAAACGCGCAAAATCGATGTGCTGGTTGAGCGACCGATATAGCTCGCCGAGGTTGTAATTGGTCGTTGCAGAGATCTTGATCGGCTCGCCAAAACCGAGCTGCATCGCGTCGTACGCCGCGGGTTCGAGGTTGTCCGCGTCCACCTTGTTCGCTACGAGGAGGATCGGTTTGTCGCCCGCGCTGGTCCGAAGCACCTGAGCGACGGTCTTGTCCAAAGGCACGATACCCGACTGAGCATCGACCAGGAACAGCACCAGGTCCGCGTCCGCCAGCCCGCTGGCGATCTGCTGCTCGACCTCGGCGGTGAGCTGCTGCGAGTCCTCGATGCCGTAGCCGCCGGTGTCGATGAGCGTGGCTTTGTTGGGCTCGTCGCCTTCATTGGGCACCTCGATGAGCGTCGAGACACGGTCGCGCGTCACGCCCGCGGTGGGGTCGACGATAGAGATCTTCCGTCCGGCCAGGCGGTTCATGAGGGATGACTTGCCGACGTTGGGTCGGCCGACGATCGCGATCTTCGGTAAAGGCATGGTGTTTTGTCCGTTTGTCGCTGGGTAGATCCGGCGAACGGGGAACCCGCTAGTCATTTCGCCGGCGGGGGTCGGCGGGGAGATATTGTACTCACGTAAAGGCGTATAGGCGCAAAGTCAAGGCAAAACTCAAGCTTCAGGCCTTTGCGAGAGATTTGATTGTTAATCCCGCCCCAACTCGTTCCACAGCGTCACCGCCTCGGGCTCGCGGATGTAGAGCGGCAACAGGTCTTGGGGGGCGGTGAAGCGTTGCTGCTGAGCCATGCTTTGGCCGACGGCCCAAGTCGAGCACGGGTCGGCGACCGCCTGGTCCAGCGACAACTGCGCGGAGTGCTCGAGATCGACTTCGCTAACGAGAGCGAGCTGTGCGGGCTCGTCGACAGCTGCCATCAATTCATCGAGGGTGCGCAGCGCGGGCCCGATGATCTGCTCGCCGCCTTGATAGACGGCGCAGTACATCGTGCCGCGCTTGATGTTCAGGCACACCGCGACCGGTCGATCTGCCTGGCTGTTCTGCTCAGCCAGCACATCGAGCGTCGGCACGGCAACAAGTTTCAGGCCGGCGTTGGTCATCGCGAGCATCTTCGCCGCGGCGATCGCCATGCGTAGACCGGTGAACGAGCCCGGGCCGACGGAGACGTAGAGTTCGGTCAGGTCGTTGGGCGACAGGCCGTGATCAAGCAGCAACGCATCAGCGGTCGGGATCAGCTCAAGGTTGTTACGCCGCGTGCGCGGGACTTCGCGAGCTTCTTGAAACGCGTCGTCGCGCCCAAGCCCGACATGCGCGGCTCGGCCTGAGGTTTCGAAGACAAGGGAGATGTCTGAAGAATTCGTCATCGAAAAGAAGTTTCTCGATAGCCCCACCTCGCGGTGGGGGCTATTTTCACTGTGTTGCCTTGGTGTTCCCGCGGGGGATCGCCGACGTGATAGCGAACGCGAAGTATGCGCTCATCGCCATCAGGAGGATGGCCATCATGTCCGCCGAAAACAAATACTCAAACGCATGGCCGACCGAAGGCTTAAACGTAGGGTCAAGCCACTTGATCCATAGGACGTGCCTCAGGACGTAGCCAATGAGACAGGTGGCAACTGTTGTAACAATCGCGATCGTGCCGACGCGAGGGATGGGTTGCTTCGCGGTGAATCGCAGAGCGCAGCCGACGAGCGGACCGGCAAGCAGTGGTGCGAGCCACTGGTTCAGGCCTAGATTTTCATAGAACACCCAGTAGAGGCTGATCCCGACCACCATCACAGCGACCAATGCGATGAACGGCAGGATCGGCGGCAGGTTCATCGGGTCCTTGGGTTGGTTTTCATCGACGTAGGGCATGGCAGATTCCCCGTGTAGCGGGTGACGCGAAGCGTCCCGTTGGGTCAGATCATCACGATTCGCACGGTACGCTTCGCGTCTACCGCTACACAACTAGCTCTGGTCTTGATTGGTCAGTTCGATGAGTGCGTCGAGCGCGGCCTTGGCCTTGCCGGTGTCGATCGCGTCGAAGGCCATGGCCAGGCCGTCCTCCAAGGACTCCGCGACACCGCCGACGGTCAGCGCCGCGGCGGCGTTCAGCGCGACGATCTCGCGCGGGGCGCCTGCTTTGCCCGCAAGGATATCAGTAATGATTTTCGCGCTGGCCTCGGGGCTGTCGACCTTCAGGGCGGAAGGGTGGCCCAGCGAAAGCCCTAAGTCGGTCGGGTCCATCTCGGTGGTGATAACGCCGCCGTCGCGGACGATAGAGACACGGTTTTGGCCGGAGGTGGACAGCTCGTCGAGCGCGTCGAAGTGGGTGCCGTCGGCGTCGGGGAGCTGGCCGTGCACGACCATCGCGTGGATCGAGCCGAGTTGCAGCAGCACCTTCGCGATCATCTCGGTGAGTTTGGGGCTGAAGACGCCCATGACCTGTCGCGGGGCGCCGGCCGGGTTGGTCAGCGGGCCGACGATGTTGAAGAGCGTGCGGAAGCCCAGGTCCGCGCGGACGGGGCCGGCGTGCTTCATCGCGGGGTGGTGGGCCGGAGCGAAGCAGAAACAGATGCCTGCCTGATCGAGGCATTTGGTCAGGGTTTCGGTGCTGACCGCGAGCTTGACACCGAGGGTGTCGAGGACCTGCGACGAGCCGGACTTGGAGGTAACGGACTTGTTGCCGTGCTTGGCGACACAGAGGTCCAGCGGCCGGCCCGCGCCGGCGGCGACGATGGCGCTGGCGGTGGAGATGTTGAACGTACCCGCGTGGTCGCCGCCGGTGCCGCAGGTATCGATCGCGGTCAGGCCCTTGGGCACGGTCACTTTCGCGGCCTTGGATCGCATGACGGTCGCGGCGCCGACGAGTTCATCGACGGTCGCGTCGCGCTGCTGGATCATGGCGAGAAGCGCTGCGGTCTGCGTCGACTGGGCCTTGCCGGACATGATCTGCTCGAAAGCGTCGACGGCCTGCTCGGCAGAGAGCGGCTGGTTTCCAACGAGTTGGGCGAGGAGGTCTTTCACGGTGATTAGTCTACAAGTTTCTAGTGAGCCGACCCCGCCGCGTGTCTCTGAGCAGGCAGGCAGTGGGCTTTATTGAGGTTCCACGGGGAATCATGCTTTAGAAAAACATCAGCGTCAGGTACAGCGCCGCGGCGGCAAGGACCATGAACACGCTGATCTGGAAAGCGAGGTAGCCCGCTCGACGGGGCAGGCCCTCGAGCGTCTCGGTCTTGATCGTGCGGTAGACCAGCGCGACAACGAGGATCAGCGGCGGGAGGAACCACGGCCAAAAGCGATCGATCGGCGCGGGATCGAGGAACGGGCGGTAGGCCAGCAGCGTTGTCGCGAACAGATACATCACCCCGCCCCCGTCTCTTCGCCTGCACCCAGCGGCAGCGCGTGCTCGGTGCTGCGCGGCTCGCGGTAGGCGATATCGATGATGGCCAGGAGGTTGAGCATGCCCGCCAGCGCGCAGTAGAGCGTGCCGATCTCGGCGGCGCGTCCATAGGCGGGCGAAAAGGCGATCACCTCGTCGTAGGGGCTCGGGTCATTGCCCTCGGTACGGGCCCGGAGCCTGTCGTGGGTGTACTCCACGGCGAACGACGGCGCGATCATGGCCTGGCCGAGGAACCAGGCCCGCAGCGTGCCGTTGACACTGCGGGTGCTCACGACGCTGACCCCGCCGATCAGCAGGCCCGAGGTCCAGAGTCCGCCGATGCAGATCAAGAGGATCACGCCCCGCTTCACGTGCCCGGAGAGGATGTGCCCGAGCCCGGGGACCAGCCAAGCGGCGACCGCAGCGGGCAGGTTCCAGACCGGCGGCATCGCGTCCGTCGGGGGGTTGTCGGGGGGCGTTTGTGTCAAAATGGCTTACTCATGACCGGGCCGGGTTGATTGCTGCCCAAGGATTGGTACAACATGCGAGTATGACGGCACGATCTGCCGATAGTGTAACCGCCAAAGCACTCAGTCACGCCTGGCGAAACGAAACCGTCCGAGGACCGAGGCCCTGACATGCCAACTGCTGAACACGACACCGAACTCATCCTGATCACGCCCGCCGATTACATCACGCATGGGCGACCACTCGCCCTCGAAGACGGAGAAGACTTCGACGAATCGATCTTCTACGGCGACGATACAGAAGACGACCTGCTCGGCGATGAAGACGAAGAAGAGGAGGACGAAGACTACCTCGACGACGAGGATGAAGATGAAGACGATGACTACATCGACGATGATGACGAGGACGATGACTATCTCGACGATGATGACGAGGACGAGTTCTTCGACGACGACTGATCGCTAGCGCAAGTCGCGGTGATGATCGTCACAACTGTTACAGGCCATACGGATAAGCGCTCGCGGCCGCGGGCGTTTTTTCCTGGGCGCTTACGGGCAACCGGCATCAACCCGGACAGCCGTATAACCGATAAACCATAGGACAGAAGCACCGAACAGGAGCGAGAAGATGCCTGAACCGACCAAGCGGAAACCCAAAGAGCGTGGCCCGGACCGCCGCAAGAACGTGCTCGACACGCGCGACAGTGGCCTGGAACGCCGCCGCGGCCCCGGCCGCCGGCTCAGCGATTTCGCCAAGGCCGCGGAAGAAGGCGAGATGAATGTCGAGCAGTTCCTATTCATCCAGGCGATCGACGCATTCAAGCGCGCCAACGACAAGCCGTTCCCCACTTGGACCGAGGTCCTCGAAGTCATCCGTAAGCTCGGCTACCGCAAGACCTGCAACATGGACATCGACCTGCCGCAGTGCGAAGACTGGATCGAGTCGGCCGACGACCCCGCCTTCCCGCCGTCGCAGGCCGACGACGAACGCGACGCGGCCTGAGGCGCGCTCCAGATTCGGACAAGCAGGCCTGTTAGCGCCGCCCTTAAGGCGGCGTTTTTCATACTGATCATCCCCCGCGGGGACAAGCCGAGCGGCTGCATCCACTATCATCGCGGCTATGACCGATGCCTCGGCCCCGCTGCCCTACAAGATCGCCGCGCTCTGCTACCTCTTCGACGAGCGCGGGCGGGTGCTGCTGCTGCACCGGGTCAAGCCGCCCAACCGCGACCTGTTTTCACCCATCGGCGGTAAGCTCGAACAAAGCATCGGCGAGAGCCCGACCGCCTGTGCCCAGCGCGAGATCAAGGAAGAGGCCGGCCTGGACATCCCGGTCGCCGACCTGCACCTGACCGGGATCGTCTCCGAGACCGCGTATCTGGGCGAGACCCACTGGCTCATGTTCCTCTACGAGGTCACCCGGCCCGTGACGATCGCCCAGGAGGCGATGAGCTTCGACGAGGGACAACTGGAGTGGCACGAGCCGGACACGATCAACGCCCTGGACCTGCCCGAGACGGACCGCAGCGTGATCTGGCCCCTGTTCTGGCAGCACAGGAACTCTTTTTTCGCCGCCCATATCGATTGCTCCGCGGATCTCATGCGCTGGCGGCTGGAACAGCCCTCCGAGAGCCCCTGGCAGCAGGTTCAGCCCGCCTAACCCCTACAACCCGATAACCAATAGACGGTCGCAGACGCTTCGGCTTGGCTCACCCCCGAACCCGCGATAAACTTGATCCCGCACAGTGTTTGACCGATGACCCCTGAGAAGCGGTCCAGGACCGCCTCCACCCCATACGATCCAACGACCACCAAGGACCCCGTGATGAAACGCACCCTCGGCCTCCTGACCCTCTCGCTCGTCCTGCTACAGGGCGCGACCGGCTGCAACTACTCCGAAGACCGCGAGGTCTACAAGTCGACTTACATGTCGCCCAAATCGGTGTACGCCGTCTACAAGCCCTCCAACGAGACCGCCTGGTCCTACGAGATCCCGCCGCAGCACATCCTCGTCGTCGAGCGCGACGCCGAGGACTCCGGCCTCGAGTGGGCCCGCTCGCCCGAGGGCTACCCCACCTCGCTGAGCTGGGAGCTGTACCCCATCACCGCCACAAAGTCGCTGCTGCGGAACAACCACTACAGCAGTATACCGATCGAGTCTGGCGTCATCGAGCTCAACGGCACACCCATGATCATCGGCTCGACCGTCGGCAAGCCTATCGACCCGGCCACGGTCCCCACCGAGCGGGCCATCGAAGACATCGAGAAAGACCTGCCCGAGCCCGACGCGCTGCCCGAGCCCACAGAAGAAGCGGCTGAAGACGCCGCCGAGTAAGCACGGCCGACAAATCGAAACAAGAAAAGCACCGCCTACTGGGCGGTGTTTTTTTCATAGAGCCAGATCAATGCTCAGTATCCGGGCCAGACAAAGAATCCTTTTCGCCAGGTGTATCCTCATATGTGGGCCACCATTTATGGATCGGGATGCCGGAAGGGAGCATGGACTGGATCAAACACACAAACGTGACCAGAAGAAGAAAAACAGAATGGCATCACCCAGGTTTAAGAAGATGAGGGCATCCGAATGATCCAGGCCACTGAGAATCGCCAGAACGGTAAAAACAACATGCGCGAGGCCGAGCAGGACCAAAGCCAGCAAGCCCAAGCCAATCGGTCGCCAGTTCACCACCCGGTCACGAAACCAAACCACGACCGCAAAATAGCCAAGTGCGTTGAGCAGAATCAAATCGTTGACGTTGACACAGCACACCTCGATGCGTGAAGAAGTGTAGAGCTTACTTCAACTCAACCGACCAGTACGCGTTGTCTAGGAACGCCTTCCAGCTCTCGTACTTGCCGCTGCCCAGCCGCAGACCGAGCACCGGGTTCGTCTTCGGCTTGACCGGCTTCTTCACAAGCGGCATCGACGCCTGCCTCGGCGTGCGGCCGCCCTTGCGTGTGTTGCACTTCACGCAGCAGCACACCAGGTTCTCCCAGCTCGCGCCGCCGCCCTGGCTACGGGGGACGACGTGGTCCAGCGACAACTCGGATGATGAGAACTTACCGCCGCAGTACTGACAGCGGTTGTGGTCCCGCGCAAAGATGTTTCGGCGGTTGAGCTTCACGTCGTTGCGCGGCAGCTTGTCGTAGCCGAACAACCGGATCACCTTGGGCACCGCGATCTGCATCCGGACGGTGCGGACCCACTCGTAGGGGTCTTCACCGCCCGGCTCGCTAAAAAGCCGGCGGTAGTCCTCCGACAGGTCCGCCCAGTCGCCGAAGCCATATCCCATGTACGACCCGTCGTCGACACGGATCACCTCGGCCATGTCCTTGCAGAGCATCGCGAAGGCCCGGCGGGCATCGACGATACGGACCGCCATCCACATTTTGTTGAGGACCAGGACGTGAGAATTCAGAGCTGTTGCCGCGGTATCCATGGTCAAGCACGGGGTTGGGACAAGTTTCTGACATGGAAGTCTATCGGTCAGGCCTGTAGGATTCAATGTCAAACCTTGGTTAGCGGACCAGGGTCAACCGATGCGGGCCGCCTGAGACGCCATTGGCTTGACGCGGCTGGCTCGGCGTGTTCAAATGCGTAGCTCGCCCAAGCCCTGGGCGAAGACAATGAATCCCCCACCGGGCGGTTGCCGGAGCGGCCAAACGGAGCGGACTGTAACTCCGCTGGCTTATGCCTACGTAGGTTCGAATCCTACACCGCCCACTTCAAATAACCCCGTCGTCTTGGCGGGGTTTTTTGATGCGCTGCGGAGACGCCACGCCGCTGACCTGTAGCAGGCGACGCGCAGCGTCCCGTTCAAAACATCTGTCATGATTCGCACGGGACACTGCGCGTCACCCGCTACACAATGCACACGACAGATCAAACAAGAAACCGCCGGGTGGCGCGCCGGCGGTTCGTGGGTGGCATCAGGCGATGCCAGTAAAGCTCACGTTGTTGACTTTAGTGTAACGCAACACCCGTGATCATTTCAAAGGCCTCTTCATATTTTTTTATCGTGTTCTTGAGCACGTCCTCGGGCAGCACCGGGCCGGGCGCTTGCTTGTCCCACCGCCCCGCCGTGACAAGCGCCTCTAAATAGTTGCGCACGTACTGCTTGTCGTAGCTGTCTTGGTCACGACCCGCTGCGTACGCGTCCGCCGACCAGTAACGCGAGCTGTCCGGCGTCAGCACCTCATCAATCAGGATCGGCGACTCGTCCTTCGCATCCAATGGCACGCCGAACTCAAACTTCGTGTCCGCCAGGATGATCCCTCGCTCGGCAGAGTAGTCGTGCGCCATCTGATAAATCCTCAGCGACATATCACGCAGCACCTCCATCGTCGGCGTGCCCACCAGCCCGCAGGCACGCTCAAACGAGATGTTCTCGTCGTGCTCGCCCTGCTCCGCCTTGGTCGCCGGCGTAAAGATCGGCTCGGGCAGCTTCGCGCACTGCGTCAGCCCACCGGGTAATGCCACGCCACAAACTTGGCTGTTCTGCTGGTACTCCTTCCACCCCGAACCCGCGAGGTACCCCCGTACGACGCACTCGATCGGCACGACCTTTGTCTTCCGCCCGATCATGACGTAGCCTTTGAGTTGGTCCGCCTGCTCGTCGCTGAGCCCAACGATATCGGCCGGGTCCGTGGACAGCACGTGCGTCTGCAGCTTGTAACCAAGCTTCTCTTTGATCTGTTCAAACCACCACGCGGACATCTGCGTAAGCAGCTTTCCCTTACCCGCCGGCCCATTGGGCATCACCACATCAAACGCGCTGAGCCGATCCGTCGCGACGAGCAGCAGCGCCTCGGTGCCGTCCTTGAGCGTACAGTCATAGACATCACGCACCTTGCCCTCACGCTTATTGGGCAGCGGCAGGCCGGTTTGCATCAGGGCTTTGGTAGAATCCATTTCTATATTGAACCACGAAGCCAGAGCCGGGACAATCTCATCATGAAACACCACCGCATAATGAAGCTGCTGTTCGCCCTATTCATATGCCTGCCGGTCGTCGGATCGGTGTCCGCCGAGCAAAGCCAGCCCAACATCCTCTTCATCCTTGCGGACGACTGGGGCTTCGGCGACCTATCCTGCCGAGGCCACGAGACCATCGAGACGCCGAACCTCGACCGGCTCGTCGACGAAGGCGTCGATGTGCAGGACTTCACAGTCGCCTCAGGTGTCTGCTCACCCTCCCGCGTCGCCATCATGACCGGGCACTTCCCTGCACGCTACCGCATCAACCAGCACTTCCACCACACGAAGCACCATCAAAAAACCGGCATGCCCGACTGGCTGGACCCCGATGCCCCGATGCTGCCCAGGCAACTCCAGCAGGCCGGCTACGCGACCTACCACATCGGCAAGTGGCACCTCACCGGCAAGCCCATCACCGACGCGCCGCTACCCACCGCCTACGGCTACGACAAGAGCTGGGTCTGGAACGGCCCGGGCCCCGAAATCGATTCCCAAGGCGTCTGGGACAAGGCCATCGCGGTCATCGAAGAACAACGCGACAAGCCCTTCTTCATCAACCTCTGGCTCAACGAAACGCACACACCCCACTTCCCCACGCAAAAGTGGCTGGACTACTACGCCAAGAAAGGCCTGGACGAACGCGAACGCGTCTACCCCGCCGTCGTGAGCAACGCCGACGAAAAGATCGGCCGGGTCCTCAAAGCCCTGGACAACGCGGGCTTGAAAGAAAACACCGTCGTGATCTTCACCAGCGACAACGGGCCGGAGTACCCCCTGGATCCCAAGGGCAAGGTCATGAACCACCCCGAGCTAGGCGAGGGCCTGAACACCTGGTACTCCCTCGGCTCGGCCGGCGACCTCAAAGGCAAGAAGCGCAGCCTGCACCAAGGCGGCATCCGCGTGCCCTTCGTCCTCCGCTGGCCTGAAAAAATCAAACGCGGAAGGGAGCTCAAACAAGGCATGTTGACCGCGGTCGATCTGCTCCCAACACTCTGCGGCATCGCAGGCGCACCGCTACCTAGGGGCTACCGCAGCGGTGGCGAAGACCGCTCCAGCATCCTTGATCCAAACGTCACCTGCCGAACCAAGCCGATCTTCTGGTACTGGCCGGCCGACACGAGCGGCGACAACTGGCCCCGGGCCGCCATCCGCGACGCCGGCAGGACCCCATGGAAGCTGCTTATGACCCTCGATGGCTCACGCATCGAGCTCTACGACCTCGACCAAGACCCGCAAGAAAAAAACAATCTGGCGGATCAATACCCGCCGGTCGTGAAGAGGCTAAAAGCGCAGCTAGAAACGTGGCTAGCCGAGCTGCCCGATGAACCCGACCCAAAATGCTTCTCGAAGCTGCGGAAGTAACCGCATCCGACTCAGCGCTTCGCGTATATCAGAACTTCCTTAGGAACCGCACGTCGTTCTCAAACAACCAGCGGATGTCCTTGATCGCGTGCTTGCGCATCGCCAGGCGTTCGATACCTAAACCAAACGCGAAGCCGGTCCACTCTTCGGGGTCGTAGCCGACCTGCTCGAAGACTGCCGGGTCAACCATGCCACAGCCGCCGATCTCCATCCACTCCGGGCCCTTGCCCAGGTCCATCTTCACGTACAGCTCGGCGCTCGGCTCGGTGAACGGGAAGTAACTGGGCACCAGATCGATCTCCGCGTCCTGCCCGAACATCGCGCGGGCGAACTGGTACAGCGTCGTCTTCAGGTCGACCATGCTGACCTTCTTGTCAACGTACAGCCCCTCGACCTGGTGAAACATCGAGTAATGCGTCGCGTCGTGCTCGTCCGGCCGGTAGACACGCCCCGTCGAGATGATGCGGATCGGCGGTTGCGGGGTCTTTTCCATCACGCGGATCTGTACCGTCGACGTCTGCGAACGCAAGAGCGTCGGCGACGGCCCAAACGGATCACTCAGATAAAAATTGTCCAGCGGGTCGCGCGCGGGGTGCGTCTGCGGGATGTTCAGCGCGATGAAGTTGTGCCGGTCGTCCTCGACCTCCGGCCCTTCGTGGTGGTCAAAGCCCATCCGCGCAAACACCTCGATCAATTCGTCGATCGTCTGGCTGATAATGTGGCGTCGGCCGAGCACCGGCGCGGTCGCGGGCTCGGTGATGTCCAACTGGGGCTTGAGGCTTGAGGCTTGAGGCTTGGCGGAACCGAGCGAGCCCTTCTTGGCTTCGAAGGCTTCCTGGACGGTTTTTTGCGCGGCGTTAGCCTGCTGGCCGAAGTCGCGCTTCTGCTCCTTGGGCACGTCCTTGATCCAGCCCATCATGCCCTTGACCGCGCCCTTCGAGCCGAGGTACTTGATGCGCACCTGCTCCAACGCGTCGCTGTCGGCGACGGCGGAAATCGCGGCGAGGGCTTCTTCTTTCAGCGGTTCGATCTTCTCAAGCATGGGGCAAACAGGATACCGCATCGAAGCGGACCGGGCCTGCCGTGTTGCTACGCGGGCCGAAGTGTTGGAGAATCGGGCGATGAGTGACATCGAAAAGACGCAGCGGGTCGGGTTAGCGGGTCGGCTGTTAAACGCCGTCGAGTGGGCGGGCAACAAGCTGCCGGACCCGGT
>JAHQVV010000107.1 GCA_019634195.1 Phycisphaeraceae bacterium
CACGGATGACTTCGCCGGTACGGGCGTCGGTGTAGACGGTATCGGAGGACGGATCGTCGCTGATCCCGGCACTCAACGCCGAGGCGATCTGATTAACGCGCTCGTTGCGTGATTGGGCATAGGCGGGCATGCTGACAGCGGCAATAAGCGAGAGTGTCGCAAAGGCGGGGCGGAGTTTCAAGGGCGGGCCTTTCGGAAGGAGGGGAGGCAGGACGGCGGACCACACACATCCGCCGCTATGCGATCATATCGGCTCAATCGCCATCGAATCAAGGACATTCTTGGAGGTTCGCAACATTGTTACGTGTACGTAGGCCGTCTGGATTAGTCATGGGTTCTCGCGGTATGCCAATCGGTTTATACCGAGCCCTTTTGGCCGAAATCCGGCGGGTCCTCCGCGAAGGCGCGGGCCTTGGGGAGCAGGATTTCCTGCGACAGGATCTTGATGCACGCCGCGACGGGGACGGCCAGGACGACGCCGAGCAGGCCGAGCAGCGACCCGCCCGCCAGCACGACGAGCAGGACCGTGAGCGCGTCCATGCCGGTCGCTTTGCCCTGCACGAGCGGCTCGACCACCCAGCCGTCCAGCGATTGCGCGATGACGTAGACCATGGTTGGCAGAACAATCGCCCAGACAACCGCCATTGCCCCGCCGTTTGCCTTGTCCACGACCATTAATATCACTGCAAGTGGCCAGGAAAGTATTGCCGCAAAAGGCAAGAGGTTGAGCACACCGCCAAGTATGCCCAGCAACAACCAGTATTTAACGCCCACGACCCCCCAGCCGGCACTGAGCACGATCATGACGACAAGCGACTGGATCAATCGCCCACGGATGATTGCCGAGACGGTGTCATCCATCAGGCCAAGAATTCGGCGGGTCTCGCTGCGATAGGGCTTGGGGATAAACGCACTAAACCAGTCTTTGAGCCCCTCGAGCTTCCACGAAAAGACGAAGAAACAAAACGCTGTCACCAAGGCAAAGATCGCGGCGTAAGACACGTACCCAAAGAAGGTCATCAGCGCGCCCGCGCTTAGGCCCAGCGCTTTCTGTGCCGCTTGCGTATCGACCTTCGTCCAGTCGAGTGAATCGATGAAGGCCTTGATCCGCACCCGTGCGTCCTCGGGGTTCGAGTTGAACCAGCTCAGAACGGTCTCCGCGTACTGGGGCGACTTGTCAATGAACTCGCTGACCTGGTGCACCACGCTCGCGACGATGATCGGGATCGCGATCGCTAAGACGAGCACGACCGCGCCGAGGATTAAACCCGCCGTCACCGGCCGCTTGATGCCGCGGGTGCGCTGAGCCCACTCGGTCAGCGGGCTGAAGATATACGCCAGGCCCAACCCGAGCAGCACCGGCGTCAGCACCGGGCTGAGCTTGGTAACCAGCCAATAGATCGGGGGGAGCACGAACGACAGGAACAGGAAGAACACGATCGTGCCGAGCACCCACTGGAACCACAGCCGCTGCCAGACGTACCGCGCCTTGGGCGGGTGCTTCTCGCCCGCGCCGTCCTGCTTGGGTTGTTCATCAGGCTTGGTCATCACAGCCTCATCACGATTCAGTGAAGGCCACAAGATAACCTGCCAGCGTATCGCACGCATGACAGACAATGCCGCATATGTCCCAGGTAGGACAGGCATTCCTGCTTGTCGATAGGCCAGTGACCTAATGCGAATCAATTCGGTTGCGCCGATAGACGGGCAGGAATGCCTGCCCTACCGATGGGCGTGATGCCGTTGCTTAGTCCCCGGCTTTGCCGAGCATGAGGGCGGGCTCGAACGCGTTGGCGAAGTCGAAGACGTTGTTGAAGTCGTGGATCGTGTCGTCGTCGGTCTTGCGCATCAGCCCGCCATCCACCATCGCGAAGACGATCTGCCCGAAGTCTCGGCAGGTGGTAATCGACCAGCGCCGCAGGACGGTGCGAGCGAGCAGGCCGTACTCCTTGATCGCGAAGTCGCGGAGGCCGACACAGAGGTCCTGGCCGCTGACGTGCCGCTGGGACTCGAACTCATTGGGATCGATCTCGTCGAAGTCGTCGTCGATCTCGCCGTGCAGCCGGCTGACGGTGAAGTCCAGGCCGCGCTGCACGAACAGGTACGCATCAACGGGGTAGCGTGTCCGTTTGGCAATCGTGGCGAGGTCTTGGTCGATCGACATGGGTCGGGCTGCTCGGCTGTCGGGTCGTTGAGTCAGGCTGAATCGGCAAGGCCAAGTATAGCCTCCAGAATCGTCCAGCGCCTAATTAGAGTTGTGCAATCCGGGACGGTTTTTCGGCCGCCCTGCCCGCAGCAATGCCCTACCATGCCCCGCCATGCGGACGGACGCCCTAGATTACCACCTGCCGGATGAATTGATCGCGACCCAGGCCGCCGAGCCGAGGGACAGCGCCCGGCTTTTACTGGTTCGGCGGGACACGCAAACCGTCGAACACCACCGCGTCCGCGACCTGCCTACGCTCGGCCTGTTTAAACCCGGCGATTTAATGCTCGTCAACCAGACCCGCGTGCTGCCCGCTCAACTCACCGGCGTCCGCCAGTCCACCGGCGGGCGCGTCACCGGGCTCTTCGTCAACGCCGATAGCGGCCGTGAATGGCGCGTCATGCTCGAGTCGCGTGGCACGCTCAAGCCGGGCGAGACGATCCGACTCGTTAGCGAGCACCATGACGCTGAGCCGGCCGACATCGAACTGGTCGAATCGCTGGGCAATGGTGAATGGCGGGCTCAACTCCGGGCGGACGAGGACACCGCGGCCGTACTCAATCGCCTCGGCAGGACCCCCCTGCCGCCCTACATCCGCAAGCAGCGTAAGAAGCTCGGCCAGGGCGAGATCACCGCCAGCGACCAAGACCGCTACAACACCATCTACGCTCAGTCGCTCGGCTCCGTCGCGGCACCGACCGCGGGCCTGCACTTCACCCCGGGACTGCTTGATGCGCTAAGCGCGTGTGGCGTGCAGCGAGCGGCCGTGGACCTTCACGTCGGGCTGGGCACCTTCGCGCCCGTCCGCTCCGAGCAGCTCGAAGGCCACGACATGCACCGCGAGTCGTACTCCGTCCCGCGCGCCACCCTCGACGCCATCGCAACCGCCCGCGGTAGCGGCAATAAGCTCATCATCATCGGCACCACCACCGTCCGGGCCCTCGAGTCCCTGCCCGACGACGCGCTAACGCCCGACGCCTACCCCGACGGCATCACGTCCGGCACCAGCCTATTCATCCGCCCCGACGCCGGCTTCGCCTTCCGCTACACCGACCACCTGATGACCAATTTTCACCTGCCCCAGTCCACCCTGCTCGCCCTGGTCGCGTCCCTGCCGGGCATCGGCCTGGATCGGCTGATGGCGATCTACCAAGAGGCCGTCGATCAGCGATACCGCTTCTACTCGTATGGCGACGCGATGTTGATCGTCTGATTGCGGGGACTCCGGAAGTCTACGAAAACAATACGAGCCACCAACCAACCCGCAACCCTCGATAACGCTAAAATCTCCGATCCCTGCAAGACGAGCCGGCCAACACCCGATTGTCTACTCCCGACTCCATAAGCCATGCCCCTGGACCAGCCCGACGAGCACGACCCTTCGCAAGACCCGGATTATCACCGGGGCGAACTCGACGATGAGGGGCACTACAAGCTCGGCAGTGACCAGACCATGCCGCTGGGCGATCACCTCGACGAGCTGCGCGGCCGGATCATCAAGATGCTCATCGGCGTGGTCATCGCGTTGGTCTTTACAATCTACTTTGGCTTTGAAATCATCAGCTGGCTGGCCCAGCCCCTGCTACACGCACAGGACATTGTTGGGCTCCCGGGCAGCACACCGATTCAGACCGATCCGACCGCGGGCTTCACCAGCGTCTACCTCCGCGTCGTCCTGATCGCGGCGGTCATCCTCTCCGCGCCGTGGATCATCTGGCAGGCCTGGCAGTTCATCGTCGTCGGGCTGTATGACCACGAAAAGAAGGCCGTGCACATCCTCGCGCCCTTCAGCACGATCATGACCTTCCTCGGCGTGCTGTTCACCTACTACATCCTGCTGCCGATCTCGCTTCTCTTTTTCCTGAACTTTGTCAATTTCTACCCCGAGATGGAACTCACCAGCGAGCCGCCATGGATAACCAGCATGGCCGGCAGCGCTTATGTCGATGACGACAAACCCAAGCGCCCTGACGACTTCGTCTACGCAACCGAGGCGCAAGAGATCCCCATCTTCAAATCACGACCAGAGGAACCGGCCGAGGGAACCTGGTGGATCAACGACTCGCGCGGCCGCATCGAGATGTTTTTCGATGGGAAAGTCAGCGTCATCGCGCAGCGCTCGACCAAGCTCATCACCCCGCTGCCCACGATGAGCGAATACATCAAGTTCGCGACGTTCATGATGCTTGGCAGCGTCATCGCGTTCCAGTTACCCGTCATCATGCTCGTACTCGGCTGGACGCAACTCTTCGACCCCCGCGGCATCCAATCGATCAGGAAGTACGCGCTGTTCGTCTGCTTCGCGCTCGGCGCGCTGCTGACACCGGCCGACCCGCTGAGCATGCTCGTGCTGGCGATCCCGCTGTACCTGCTCTTCGAGTTCGGGCTGATCCTGATGAAGATCACCTTCAAGAAACGCGAAGATGAGATGCCCGCAGACCTGTGATGAAGATCAATGTGTAGCGGGTGACGCGCAGCGCCCCGTGCGAATCGTGACAGATGGCTTGCAAGGGGCGCTGCGCGTCACCCGCTACACACCATCACGCGTGTCGCCGATTGGCATCGGAAGCAAGTCTTCCTGCGTCAGCCCGTTCGCCAGGTCATCCACCGTGAACGCCCGGTCGATCGTGTAGCCCCCGACCGCGGTGCGGCGCAGCGCGGTGAGGTGCCCGCCGGTGCCCAGCAGCTTGCCCAGGTCCCGCGCGATGCTGCGGATGTACGTGCCCTTGCCGCAGGTGATCCGCAGCTCAAGCCTCGGCCAGGCGTAGGACAGCCGCTCGATCGCATCGACACGGACCCGCCTTGATTTCAGCTCGAGCGTCTCGCCCTGCCGCGCCGCCTTGTACGCCCGCTTGCCATCGACGTGGACCGCAGAAAAATTCGGCGGCACCTGCTCGATCAGGCCCGTCTGCTTTAGGAGCGCCATGTCGATCTGATCCGCCGTCGGTGGCTGATCCACTTCAACCTCCTGCCGGGGCATCTCCGCGTCGTCGCTCGCGGTGGACGCGCTGAGGTCGATCACTGCGTCGTAGACCTTGCCCTGGCCCATCAGCCGATCGACGAAGCGCGTCGCCTTGCCCAGGCAGACGACCAGCACGCCCGTCGCCAGCGGGTCCAGCGTCCCGGCGTGGCCGACCTTCAGCTTATTCGGTCCTTTGACCCGGCCGCCCGCCGCGCCGCGCACCTTGCGGACCACCGTCATCGACGACCAGCCCAGGGGCTTATCGATAACCAGCAGGCCGTTGAGTCTGATGCGTGGTTGCTCGGCGGTCATCGCGTCGGTCCAAAGGGGCAAACAAGGCCGCTGGCTTGATCCTGCGGCTGAATCCGGTAGCATACTTGGCCCGCCGCGGGGCAACGAACCTTTGGACAGGTGGCTGAGCGGTTTAAGGCGCACGATTGGAATTCGTGTGGGGGCGCAAGCTCCTCGTGGGTTCGAATCCCACCCTGTCCGCTTTTCCGAAATAGTTAAACGCGACACCCTATCCTTCTTCAGACGCCCATGCGGTCCCAGGCCTGTCGTGAGGCATGCGTGACGAGCAGCGTCAAACACATCACACCGACGGCCGCTTGACCGGGCGGCAGGTCCCAGGCATGACCTGCCCAGAGGCCCAGGAAGCTGAGCGTGGCTGCGAGGACAGGGGATAGCAAGAACAAGCTGCGCACTTCACCGCAGAACTGCTTTGCGATCATGGCGGGTATCGCCAGCGCCCCGAACGCAAACAGGACGCCAGTTGAGCGGACAGCCAAGCCAACGCTCAGGCCTGCCAGGATCGCGAGCACGATGTTCCAGCGCGAAACCTTGATGCCGATCGCAGCGGCCAACACGGGGTCGGATAGAAGCAGGATCAGCGGCCGCATCAGCCAGAGCGCTGAAATGACCATCCCTGCGAGCAGGGCCATAAATAGGAACAGGTCGATCCACGTCGCGCCAACCACCGAAGAGACCTGCAGGCGTCTGACCTGCTCCATGCCGGCCGGCGCGTGAGCGAGGAACAACACGGCCAGCGATCCGGCGGTCACGAAGACCCACGCGGTGCGTTCATCGCCGTCCAGGCGGCCGCCGTCAGCGCCCTGGTTCTCTCGCCCGCCGAGCATCGTGATCATCGCCGCCAGGACCGCGGTTGCGATCACGACGGCGTCACGCGCTCCGGCCCCAAACGCTCCTTCAACCTGTGCCCCCATGACAAAAGCAATGGCCGCGTAGCCCATCAGGGAGGTTTGCGCGACCGCCACCGCCATGAAGAGCTGCCGCCGCGCGGTCGCGACAACACCGATGATCGCCAGCACAGCACCTGCAAGAAGCGTGAGCGTGTAAGGACGAAAAAAAAGGGGCCATGAATTGAAGAAGTCCATCATGCGCCCGCTACCTGTATCTGCGGGCGACCACCCGGACCGGCCGCAACCGGCACAGGCACGCCAAAGGTGTGCCCGAGTTCCTCGCTGGTGATGACTTCGGCCAGTTCACCACTGCGGACTTTGCCCCCTCGGAAAAGGGCAGCATGTGTCGCGTGCTTTGTCACGATGTGCAGGTCGTGCGTGACAAACACGATCGTCACCTCATAGGTCTCGTGCATATCGCCCAGGACGGCCAAAACAGTCTCGGCCGCCGCGAAATCCAATCCCGCTGTCGGCTCATCGATGATCAAGACCCGAGGGTCCCGGATCAGGGCACGCGCAAGTAGCGCTTTTTGTTTTTGGCCGCCCGAGAGCGTCCAGTAGTTTCGCCGTCGCGAGGCGCTGAGCCCGACGATCTCAAGCACGCGGTCGAGCCGTTTCTGCCTTTGATCGGCATGCGTACGGATCCCCGCCAAGCCGGTGAGGATGAACTCGCGCACGGAGGTGGGCAGGACGGGATTCAGTTCCAGCCGTTGCGGGACATAGCTCACCCGGCCCTTGCCAAAGACCTCGGGGTTACGATACAACCGCCCACGTTTAGGACGCAAGGCCCCGAGCAGCGCCTTGATCAGCGTGGTCTTACCCTCGCCGTTAGGCCCGAGAAAGCACCAGAACTGACCCGGCTCAATCGATAGGCAGACGTCCTGAAGCACCGTCGCTCGCGCGTAGCCCAACTGAACACCCTCAAACTCCACGATGGGCTTGACGGAAGCATGATCCTTGCCCGGCGGGGTCGTATCACTCACTGCTCGGCCTGCGCACGAAGGGCTTGTAGTAATTGCTCGGCGTTGTAATTGACAAAGTCTAGGTACGAGTCGGTGCCTGGCCGGCCCCCCGGCTGGTTTGCCATCTGCACAATCGCAGCACCGGTCGCTTCGGCAGCAAACGCCGGGTGGCGCGGATCAAAGTACTGGACCGTCAGGATGATCTTGCAATCGGATTCTTTCATCGCCGCGATCACCTTCTGAAGGTGCGGCGTGGTGGGTGGCACGCCGGGCTCGGGCTCGAGGTAGTTCAGGACCCTGATCCCGTAGCGACGCGCCAGGTACGGCCAGAGATCGTGATCACCAACCACCGGCGTATCGGTGTAAGGCTTAAGCTTACCAAGCCACCCTTCCAATACATCCGGGTCTTCCTTGAGGTGCGGGAAGGCGTCGAGTTCGTTGGTCTCGATCGCGATCGCCAACTCTTCCAGGCGTGACGCGTCGATCTTCTCTGCGACATGGTCGCCAACCAAGGCAACAATGATTTCGTTAGAAAAGGCGTCGGCGTTGCTCTTGAACGCTTCTGCCAACTCTGGCCGCAGCTCAGCTAGTTTCTCTGCAATCGCTTGGGCCGCTTTGACACCCTCGACCGGGTCGGCCAGGTAGTGCGGGTTGTCTTCGGGGTGGTACGAGTTGGGCACCCCGCGGCCTTCAGGGCCAGCGACAGTCCTCATGTTGCCGGAAAGATCCAGGTACCCCTCGCCATCAGGCTTCACTTGTGCGTTCCCCGCCTGATCGAGCATCGCGGGGAGCCAGGCCTCTTCCAACCCCAACCCAACCACGACCAGGAGATCGGCCTCCGCCAATGCTGTAACCATCGAAGGCGTAGCATTGACCGAGTGCGGGTCGTCTTCGCCTTTCACAAAGCCCGTGACGCTCACGTGCTCGCCGCCAACGGCTTTGACCAGTTCCGCCACGTCGGTTGAGCTGACACAGACATTCAGTACGCCGGTCTCGGCACCGCTTCCGTCCTCGCTGCTGCAACCAAGAACAAAAATAAGGCCCACCGCCATTAAGAAGGCCATCGGACTGCGTAACGCATTCATGTGTCGAGTCATCGCTGTTTCCTATCAAATCAAAAAGAGAGGGGGTTATTGAATGACAGAGCGTTCCCATGAAGCAGGCCTCAGCGCGTGACATACCAACTCGAAGCAGAAGCATGGGAAATAAAAATCGCACTTATAATGATAATGATTTATCAATATCTGTCAACACGCGCCCACACATGATCGCGATTATCAGCTTGCCAGGATTTCCTCGACAACCTTCGCCGGTTCGACGCCGGTGAGGCGTTGGGACAAGCCCTGGAACTTGAAGCTCAGGCGGTTGTGATCGACGCCCATCCGATTCAGGATCGTGGCGTTGAGGTCGCGGATGTGGACCCCCTGATCAACGACGTTGTACGCGTAGTCGTCGGTGACGCCGTGCTCGACGCCGCCCTTGACGCCGCCGCCGGCCATCCACATCGAGAAGCATCGGCCGTGGTGGTCCCGGCCGGCGTTGAGCTTGCCCTGGCTGTAGGCCGTCCTACCAAACTCGCCACCCCAAACAACGAGCGTGTCATCGAGCAGGCCGCGTTGTTTGAGATCAGTCACGAGCGCCGCGCTGGCTTGGTCGGTGTCTTTGCACTGGTTGGTCAGGTGCGGCACGAGCGAGTTGTGCTGGTCCCAACCGCGGTGAAACAACTGAACAAAACGCACGCCGCGCTCCATCATCCGGCGGGCAAGCAGGCAGTTCGCCGCATAAGTGCCGGGCTTGCGTGCGTCCTCGCCGTAGATCTCGAACGTGCTGTCCGGCTCATCCGACAGGTCTGTGAGGTCGGGCACCGAGGTCTGCATGCGATAAGCCATCTCGTACTGCGCGATTCGCGCCTCGATCTCCGGGTCCCCGGTCGCCTCGGCGTGCTTGGCGTTGAGCGCGGCCAGCGCATCAAGTTGATCACGCCGCAACTCGCGGTCAACGCCGTGCGGGTTGTTCAGGTGCATCACGGCGTTCTTGCCCGAGCGCAGGCGGACGCCCTGGTGCTCGCTGGGCAGATAGCCGCTGCCCCAGAGGCGCGAGAAGATCGGCTGGCCGGGGTTCTTGCCGCTGCCCTGGCTGATCAGAACCATATAACCGGGCAGGTTCTCGTTCTCAGAACCGAGCCCATAGCTGAGCCAGGCGCCGAGCGACGCGTGGCCGACCTGCTGGCTGCCGGTGTTGATGAAGGTGATGCCCGGGTCGTGGTTGATCGCCTCGGTGTTCACCGCCTTGAGCACGGCGATGTCGTCCACGATCTTTGCGGTGTGCGGGATCAATCCGCTGCCGACCCATCGGCCGCAGTCGCCGTGCTGCTCGAAGGGCTTGATCGGGCCGTTGGTGAGGAATTGTTTTTGCCCCGAGGTCATGCCGGTGACACGTTGATCGCCACGGACTTCATCGGGCAGTGCCTTGCCGTGGACCTTTTCCCAGTGCGGCTTGTAGTCCCACAGATCGATGTGGCTGGGTCCGCCGGACTGGAAGAGGTAGATCGCGCGTTTGGCCTTGGGCGCAAAGTGCGGGAGACCGGGCAAGCCCGGGCTCGCGGCGGGAACGACGGGTGCGGGCTGGGACGGCGCCGCGGCGAAAGCCTTGGGCCCCAGCAGCGACGCGAGCGCCGCGGCACCCACGCCGTTGCGCACCTGGTTGAACAACTGCCGGCGGGTGATCCCGCGGTGGTATTCGGTGATCGGGTCCATATGTACTACTCCCGTGTGATGACTTGGTCGAGGTTGAGGATGACCGTGGCGGTCGATGTCAGCGCGGCGAGTGAAATATCGTTCTCACCCACAAGAGCGATCGCGGCATCTTGGTCTTGGTGGAAGCGTTCTTGGGCTTGACCAAAGTGCTTCATTAAGGCGTCAAGCTCGGCGTCTGTCGTGGTGCGCCCTGTGGCACGCCTGAACATGTAGTCAACTTGGTGCTCAAACTTGCTTTTCATTTCTTTCCTCGCAATCTGCGCCAAAGCTCTCGCCGCATCGACGTACTCCGGGTCGTTCAGCAGCACGAGCGCCTGCAGCGGCGTGTTGGTCCGTGCCCGGTCCACCGTGCATACCTCGCGCGACGGAGCATCGAACGCGGTCAGCGAGGGCGGCGGGCTCGTCCGCTTCCAGAACGTATACATGCTCCGGCGGTTCAGGCCCGACGCGTCGCTGGGGTAGAACGCTTGGGCGGTAAAGGCACGGGGGTAGCCGAAGTGGCTGACCTCACGCCACAGGCCGTGCGGCTGGCTGGGGTAGACGCTCGGCCCGCCGATGCGGGTGTCCAGCTTGCCGGCGATCGCCAGCGCGTTGTCGCGGATGATCTCAGCGGGCAGGCGGTAGCGCGACGCGCGGGCAAGCAACTCATTGGCCGGGTCTTGTTGGTACAGCTCGCGTGGCGCCTTAGAAGACTGTCGATAGGTCGCGGACATGACGATCTGCTTGACGAGTTGCTTGGTGTCCCATCCGCTGTCGACATACTCGATCGCGAGATAGTCGAGTAGCTCGCGGTGCGTCGGGTAGGCGCCCTGCATGCCGAAGTCGTTGGGCGTGGTCACGAGGCCTTGTCCGATGAACATCTGCCAGAGCCGGTTGGCCGCGACGCGAGCGGTCAGCGGGTGCTCCGGATCGATGAGCCACTTGGCAAGCGATAGCCGTGTCGCCGGGCCGCCTTCGGGCATGTATGCATCAAGCGGCGGCAGCACGCTCGGCACACCGGTGCCCACCGGCTGATTCTTGTCCGGGTTGCTGTAGTCCCCGCGCGTCAGGACATATGTCTGCCTCGGGCCTTTCTCTTTCATCACCATGACTGACGCACGCCCCGCTTCGAGATCTTTTTCAAGGATCGCGATCTCACGCTTGATCGTGTTCTGGTGTCGGCCTAAGAGTTTCGTCGTCTTGGCAAAAGCCTGATTGATGACGCCCCACTGCTCGTCGCTGCGATCCGCAGGTGAGACCGAAAGAACCTCAAGCAACGCGCCTTGGGCACCGGCCTTTACCTCCGCCTCCCACTTCGCACGCATTTCAACCAGCTCCGGCGGGTGGACCAGGTAACGCGTGAGCGTCGCGATACGCTGCTGAAGGTCCCGCTTGTATTGCTCGTCGCTAGTGATCTGCCCCGAAGCGCGGATCAGCGGCGCGGTGTTTGCATCGCCCTTGGTCAGTGCCGTGTTGGCGCCCATGCCACGGATGTCGGCGGTATCAAAAAACGCAAACATCTGGTAGTACTCGCTCTGCGACAGCGGGTCGTACTTGTGGTCATGGCACTGGGCGCACTGCATCGTCAAGCCCATGAATACCGTCGAGACCGTGTTGATCTTGTCGGCGATATACGTAACGCGGTACTCCTCGGCGATCGTGCCGCCCTCGTGCGTGTTCATGCTGTTGCGCAGGAAACCCGTCGCCAAGCGCGTCGTGTCGGTCGCGTCGGGCAAGAGATCACCCGCCAACTGCTCAACGATAAACTGGTCGTAAGGCATGTTCTGGTTGTACGCATCGATCACCCACTCGCGCCAGAGCCACATGTCGCGGTGGTCATCGATGGAATAGCCGTTGGTGTCCGCGTAGCGCGCTGCGTCCAGCCAGGTCAGGGCCATGCGCTCGCCGAAGTGTGGCGAGGCGAGCAGGCGTTCGACCACCTGTCCGTAAGCATCGTCGCTCGCGTCCGCAAGAAACGCGCCGAGCTCCTCCGCGGTCGGTGGCAGGCCCGTGAGGTCCAGCGTCAAACGACGCAGCAGTGTCGCCTTACTCGCCTCGGTGTTGGGCTTGATCCGATTGGCTTCGAGCTTCTTGAGCACGAACGTGTCGATCGCGTTGTGCGGCCAGGCCCTGTCCTTTACGCCAGGAAGCTCGGGCTTGCTCGGTGGAACAAACGACCAGTGCGGCTCGTACGTCGCCCCCTGCTCGATCCACTTCACCAAGCGCTTCTTCTCGCCTTCACTCAGCTCAAGGTGCGACTTGGGCGGCGGCATGACGAGCTTTTTGCTCTTGGCGTAGATGCGCTCGACCAGGCCGCTGGCCTCGGCGTCGCCCGGCTCGATGGCGAGGTAGGCGCCGAAGTAGTCTTCGCCGTCCTCGGCGACATCCAGGCGCAGCTCGGCGGAGCGGTGCTGGTTGTCCGGACCGTGGCAGGAAAAGCACTTGTCCGAGAGGATCGGGCGGATATCGCGGTTGTACGAAATCCGCCCGGCGTCCTCGGCCAGGGCGGGCGAAGATGCCAGCAGGAACAGGGCCAGCACCGATCGAATCGTTGCAGATTTAAGCATATAAAGATTATCTACGAACAGGCACACGCTGGGCAAGGTATGCACCGACTGAATTATGGTAAAATACGCGCATGCCCAGGCCACTTCAAACACCCGGCCAACTGCGTCAGGCCTTTTTTAATCGCCTTGGTGATGAGCAGGTCTTCGTCCACCTCTATGACCACCTGCCCGCGGTGTATTTCTTCGTGAAGGACGCCGAAGGCCGGTTTATCTATGTGAATCAACCGCTGAAGAAGGTGCTGGGCAAAGATGATGCGCAGATCATCGGCCGGACGGATGATGATTTTTTCTCGCCCGAGTTGGCGGACGCGTACCGGGCCGAGGACCGCGAGGTGATGTCGGGCGGCAAGACGATCGCGGATCGGGTCTGGCTCGTGCCGGACGCGAGCGGCGCGTTGAACTGGTTTGTCTCAACCAAAACACCGCTGAAGGACCGCAAGGGCAAAGCGATCGGCGTCGCCGGGGCGATGCAGGACGTGCAAAAGACCGGCGCGGTGCTCGGGCCTTACGAGCAGATGAGCGAGGTGGTGCGGTACGTCGCGGAGCATTACGCGGAGAAGATCACGGTCGATGAGCTGGCCGAGTTCGCGCATCTGTCTGCCAGCCAGTTCACACGGCAGTTCAACAAGCTGTTCCAGATGACGCCCGGGCGGTACCTGACGCGCATCCGGATCAACGCGGCGTGCAGCCTGCTGACGCGGACCGACCTGGACCTGGCTTCGGTCGCCGAGCGATGCGGCTTCCACGACGCGAGCCACTTCGTCAAGCAGTTCAAGAAGCAGATGAAGATGACCCCGGGCGCGTATCGATCGAGCGGATGACTATCGCGAGATGCCCTGCCCAACACGGGGCAGGCCGATCCGGATCATCTCGGGCTTCTTGTCCGAGTTCTTGATCTTCTCGATCGCTTCGCGGACCTTCTTGTCGTCGTGCCGGCGGGCACGCTCACGCCGCTTCGCGTCAGCGGCGGCCATCTGCTCGGCGATCTGTTCGAGCTGCGGGGTAATCCGCTGCGCGTTTGCCCCGTATTGCACCAGCGCGTTGAGGATTTTCGGTGTTCGGCCGCCGGACCCCCACTGGTCCCAGGACTCCGCGAGGTAGTCGACGCCAGCCTGCATGCCTTCCTCCACATTGTGCTTGGCAAGGATTTGCAGGCCCTCGTTCCGAACCTGGCTCGCGAACATGATCCCGCTGGGCGCGGACTCGACGACGGCAGCATGGATCGCGGGCAGCAGCGGGCGGATCTCTTGGAGCGTGAGCTTTCCGTAGACAGAACCTAGCGCACCGCGTGCCCGGCCGTCTTCATTGACCAAGCCCGCACGCACCGCTTCAAGCAGCAAGCCTCGATCCACGCCTTCAATCGACCGCCCCAGCAAACCGCCGCGGCGGTCGAAAAGCGCAAAGCTGAGGTATCGCTGCTCCATGTTGCGCGGGTCGGCCTCGGTCGCGGGCATCGCCAACCGCTTGAGAACCGCGGGGATCGCGGACTGTGCCTGGTCGCCGATCCCCGCCAGCGCGTCGGCCGAGAGGATGCGCAGCCACATGTCGTCGGCCTCGAACGTCTCGAGCAGCACCGGCACCGCGGCGGCGTTGTCGCCACGGACAAACTTGAACGCCTTGCACGCGCCGTACTGCGTGTAGAGGTCGTCCGATTTCAGCATTTCAAGAAGAGCGGGCTGCACGTTGGCCTTGCGTCGGCCCAGCGCCATCGCGGCACGCTCGCGCACGACCGGCGACCAACTGCTTAGACGCCCAAGCAATTGCTCGTCCGTAAAGGCGTCGTAGTAGGCATTGCGGTCCAGGTTGTTCCAGCCCCGGCCGTCTTCGATCAAGCCCTTTGCCTGCTGCGCAGAGAGCGTCGGGACCACCTGCTTGCCCTTGCCGGTGATGCGCAGCTTCTTGAGCGGCATCGCGTAGGCGAGCAGCTTCGTGCCGCTCGTATCCCAGTTGCGGTACTTGTCGGGTCGCGACTGGGGCGGGCCCTGGTGGATGAACGTGCCATCCCACTGCCGGGCCATATCGTAGTACCAGCCGCCGTACTCTTGCATCCACGCGCCGGTCGCGTTGGGGCCCGAGGGGTTGATACCGGGCATGGCCCAAGTGATGTTGAAGAAGTTGCCGGTGTGCCCGGTGTCGCGTTCGTCGCCGTGCGTCGCGACGCTCATGCGCGAGAAGTACTCTGCGGCCTCTTTGTCACCCAGCAGGTTGAAGAGCACTGCGGCCATGCCGTTCTTGCCGTTGTCGTCGTGGTTCTGGATCCACGGCTTGTGATCGCCGTAGGGGATCGAGCCCTTGTCCACGTAGAAGCGGACGAGGTTGACGCTGCGCTGGATAGCGAGGTCGAGCTTGGGGTCGCTGACGCCGGCCTCACGCGCCAGGACCAGGCCAACCGACAACGGCACGCCGGGCGCGTTCATCATGCCGTAGCCCCTGAGGATGCCGCTGGGCTCGGCGAAGCGGTGGCCCCACGAGCCGACGATGCTCTGGCCTTCCGCGGCTTCCATCGCCAGGCGTTCCAGGCCCGGCATCACCGAAGTGTCGCCGGTCTGAATCACGTACTCCGCGAGGAAGATCGTGATCGGCCCGTACCACCAGGTGACGTAACCGCCGGGCTTCGAGTCGGCGGTAAACTGCGCCTCGCGCTTGAGTAGCGGCAGGTACTTCTCTTCGCCGCTTGCAAGCAGCGCCAACGCGTTGAACGAGCGGATGATCGGGTTGGGGCGGTAGTTCGGCTCGGCCATCGTCTTGGCCAATGCCTCGCAGCCCTGCTCGAAGATGCGCTTGGACTTCGGGCAGTTGTACGGCGCGGTGTCGCTGTACGCACCGAGCACCGGCAGCTTCACGCGGATCGTGCCCGTCTTGCCTTTCCGCCAGACCCGCAGAACGAGCACACCGTCATCGGCCTCAGCACGGGTCAGCGCCTTGCCAAACTCGGTGCGCGGGTCGTTAGCGAACGGCTCGCCGAACACCCCGAGGATGACATCGCCGACCTCCAGCACGCCGTCCGCCGGCGAGCCGGGGTGGACCTTGGTGACCGCGATCTGCCGGGCTTTCAAGGTGGTCAGCCGTTCACTGAACATCCAGCCGCGGGCCCCGGTCGCGCCGAGGTTCCAATCGTGGTCGTAGCCCTCGGGGATCGGCTCGCCCTTAGTCAGGTCGGGGTTGGCCGCATTGCCCTTGGGCGCGGCGTTCGTGGTCGGAGCCAGAAGTAGCACGATCACGGCGATCGCCAAGAGCGACAACAAGCGGAGGTTCATATTGATCATTCCTTCAGGGGTAATGCTGATAGAGCAATTCAGGTGTAATGATAGATGATAGAACCAGAGTCTTCTTTCACGTATCGGCTAAATTTGCTAAAACTGCATGGCTCTGCTCAAAATCAAGCCCGTGGAGAGCTCACTTCGCCACTGGCAGGCCCAAAAAGAGGATCGGTCACACGATGAAAAGATACACCAACAGGATGCTGATCCTTATCGCCCTGCTGTTTTGCATGAGTGCCGCCGCCGCAGACAAACCCAACATCGTCTTGATCATCTCCGACGACCACTCATTTACCGACTACGGCTTCATGGGCCACGACGTCATCCAGACGCCGAACCTCGACAAGCTCGCGACACAGAGCGTGCTCTTCCGCCGCGGCTACGTCCCCACTGCGCTGTGCCGGCCTGCGCTCATGACGCTCGCCACCGGCACCTACGCACACCACAACCTGATCACCGGCAACGACCCGGCCAATACCGACGCCAACAAAGCCCACGTCGCAGACAAAGACAAGTCCGCCAAGGCCCAGCTGATCGACAACATCGATCGCTTTGAAACCCTTCCACAAACTCTCGCCAAGCAAGGCTACCTCAGCCACCAATCCGGCAAGTGGTGGGAAGGCAGCTACCAGCGCGGCGGCTTCACCCACGGCATGACCCGCGGATACCCCAAACCAAAGGGACGCCACGGCGACGACGGCCTGGACATCGGCCGCGAAGGCCTGGGCCCTATCTTGAACTTTATGGATGAAGCCATCGAGAAGGACAAGCCCTTCTTCCTTTGGTACGCGCCCTTCCTGCCCCACACCCCACACAACCCGCCGGACCGGCTGCTGAATAAGTACAAGAAAGAAGGCCGGCACAACTCGATTGCCAAGTACTACGCGATGGTCGATTGGTTCGACGAGACCTGCGGCCAACTCTTGCAGGGCCTGGAAGACAAAGGCGTCTACGGCAACACGCTGGTCATCTACGTCACCGACAACGGCTGGATCCAGCGCGAAGGCGGCGGGTACGCGCCGCGCTCCAAACGCAGCCCCAACGAGGGCGGTACCCGCACACCGATTATGTACCGCTGGCCCGGCAAGATTGATCCGAACGACCGGCCCGAACTCGCCACCAGCATCGACATCTACCCAACCATCCTCGCCGCAGCAGGCGCAGGCATCCCCGACGACCGGCCGGGCCTGAACATCTTGCCCCACCTCACCGATGACAAGGCCATCGAACGCGACCACATCTTCGGCGAATCCTTCGCGCACGACATCGCCGACATCTACAACCCCGAAGCCTCGCTGCTGTATCGCTGGGTCATCAAGGGCAACATGAAGCTGCTGCTGACCTACGACGGCAACCCCGGCCGGATGAAATACCCGCCCAAGGACTTCGCACCTCAGCTCTACGACCTTCAACAAGACCCACTCGAAAAGAACAACCTCGCCAAGGACCTCCCCGGCAAGGTCAAGTCGATGACCGCCCTGCTCAACGGCTGGTACCAGCCCAAACAAACCAAGCATAGCGGCAACGACAAGCCTTAATCTTGTGGAAACACCCGCACAAAGCGACCTGCCTCGCGGCGGGGTCGCTTTTTTAAGCCGTTGCTACAACGATGCGACTTACAATGTGGTCTCACTCCAGCACGAGACCGCCATGCTCATCATCCGCAAGATCGGCAAGACCCTCCGCGGCCAGGCCAAGCCCTACCAGATCATCACCGCAGCAATCCTCGGCTCGCTGATCGGCTTCGCCCCGCCCATCGGTAACGCCCCGCTCTACATCGTCGGCGTCGTCCTCCTGCTCGCCATCCTCAACGCCAACTTCTTCATCGCCACCTTCACCGCAGGCGTAGCCAAGCTGCTCGCGCTGGCGCTGATGCCGTTGTCCTTTGAACTCGGCCTCATCCTGGTTGATGGCCCGCTGCAAGGCCTCTTCACCACGCTCATCAACGCACCCGTCACCGCGCTCATGGGTTTTGATTACTACGTCACCGCGGGCGGCACCGTCATCGCCGTCATCGTCGGGGCGTTGATGGGCGTCGGGTACATGAAACTCATCGGTTCCTTCCGCAAGAAGATGGCCAAGGTCGAGGCCGACAGCGAGAAATACGCAGACTTCGTCTCCAAGCGAAGCGTCCGCATCGTCATGTGGGTGCTCTTTGGCGGCAAGGCCAAGGTCTCCTACGCCGAGCTGATGGAGCAGAAAAAGATCGGCAACCCGATCCGTCCGCTCGGCGTCGTCTTCGCCGTGCTCGTCGTCGGCCTGCTCTTCCTTGTACAACAGTTCTTCTCAGGCCCGCTGATCACAACCCTGCTCCGCGGTCAGCTCGAAGCATTCCACGGCGCGACCGTCGACGTCGAGGGCGTCAAAATCGACCTCGCCAACGGGCAGCTCACGGTCGATCAGCTCGCCATGGCCGACCCGGACAACCTAGCCACCGACCTGATCCGCGCCAAGCAGGTGCAGGCCAAGGTCTCGACCGCCGACCTGCTGCGCAAGCGCATCGTGATCGACACGATCCTGATCGACGACGCCGTGCAGGGCGCCAAGCGCGACCGGCCCGGCGTGCTCATCGGCAAACGCCCCGAGCCCAGCGTGCCCGAGGATGCCAAAACCATCGAAGACTGGTTCGCCAAAGCCAAGACCTGGAAGGACCGCCTCGACACGTTCCGCTACTGGCTCGAGAAGCTGCGCGGCTCGGACGATAAGGGCGCGGCCGACGAGCAAGAGAAAGGCCGGCTGCGCCAGTGGGCCGACCTCTACGGCCACGCGGACGTCCGTGCCGAGCACCTGATCGAGGGATCGCCCACCGTGCTCGTCCGCGACGCAAAAATCAACAAGCTCCGGGCCCAGTGGCCAAACGAAGAGACGCTGGACATCCACGCGACCAACCTCTCGACCCACCCCACGCTTGCGCCCGACAAGCCCCACATCGCCGTGAACTCCAGCGCGAACACCTTCGATCTAGGCCTCTCGATCGCGCCGCGTGCGAAGGCGGAGATGCAGAGCACGCTCAAGCTCACCCTGCGCAACCAGTCGATCGACGAGACGATGGAAGGCCTGGACGTCGGCAGCAACACCGCCTTCACCGGCGGGACCTGGCAGGCGGGAATCAATGGCAAGTGGTCCGATCTCGACGGCCTGAACCTGCCCTTGACGCTGGTCCTGGAGAACACCAAGCTGGCCATGCCCGGTCTTGAGCCGACGCCCGTCGCAAGTATGCCCTTGGAATTCGGCATTACCGGGGAAATGGACGAGCCAACGGTAGACATCGACTACGAAAAGCTCATCGCGTCGCTAAAGAAAAATGTTGGCAATGCCGTTGTGAATCAATATGTCGGCAAGGCCTCGGATGAACTCAAGAACCGCCTCAGCGAAGAACTCGGCGGCGACCTGGGCGACGAAGTCGGCGGCCTCATCGGCGATATCCTCGGCGGCAACAAGAAGGACAAAGACGGCAACAGCGAAGACGAGCAAGAATCTAACGAAGACGACCTCGGCGACAAAGTCCGCGAAGGCCTCGGCGGGTTCCTAAAACGCGGCGACGATGATGAGTAGCACACACCGATGAAGCTAAACATTGGCGGCGTGACGCTGCCTACCAACCTGCTGCTGGCGCCCGTGGCCGGGTACTACGACCTGGCCAACCGGCTGGTCGTGCGCAGCGTGCGTGGCGTGGCGTGCGAGGGCGGACACCTTGGTGACGAGCGATTCGACTCAGGCGACGGCACGTACGGGGCCGTCGGGCTGACGTGTACGGAACTGCTCTGCCCACAGGCGATCCTGAATGAGTCGCACAAGACCCAGTGGCTGGCGGCGACGTCGCCGGAGGATCGGCCCGTGGCGATGCAGTTGTACGGCGCCGAGCCCGCGATCCTTGCGGAAGCGGCTCGTTGGGCCGAAGCGCAGGGCGCGGCAATCATCGACATCAACATGGGCTGCCCCGTCGACAAGGTCACCAAGAAGAACGGCGGCAGCAAGCTGCTCTGCGACCCCGACTTCGCGGTGATGATCGCGAAGACGGTCGTCGATACCGTGAACGTGCCGGTGACCTGCAAGATCCGGCTGGGCTGGGATGAGGATCAGATTATTGCGGACAGTCTGCCGAGCAGGCTGTGCGATGTCGGGGCGCAGGCAATCACCGTGCACGGCCGAACGACGGCGATGAAGTTCCGACCGAGCGTCCGACTCGATGGTATCGCGATGACCGTCGAGGGCGTCAAGAAGCACCACCCCAACGTGCCTGTCATCGGCAACGGCGACATCAAGACCCCCGAAGATGCGAAGACGATGATCGACGCGACCGGCTGCGACGGCGTCATGGTCGCGCGCGGCGCGTTTGGTCAGCCCTGGCTGTTCCGCGATATCGCTTATCACTTAAAAACAGGCAAGACCGCTGAGCCGCTTCCGCGTCATGAGCGGGCCCGACTTGTCTTGGATCACTTCGAGCACCTGCTGAAAAACCGCGGCGAGCGCATCGCGGTCAACACCATCCGCTTCCGTACGAGCAAGTACTCCGCGCATGTCCAGCCCTGGCCCGGCCTACGTCGCAACGTCCAGCCAATGAAAACCGCCCAAGAGTTCCGCGAGTACTGGCAAGCGGGGATCGAGCGGATTAAGGAAGAGGACGCGGCGCCACTCGCATCATATCAATATCCATGAGTCCGGTTGAATCCCTAAAACGAATGCCGCTGGCCTATGGGTTCTTTACGATCGCCACAGTGATCACATGCCTGGCTTCATACGTAGCAATCATTGTTTACGGCGTTGAGAGTGTACTAGGCACGGGCCCAATAATTTTCACTCTCGGTGTCGTCGTCTTACATTTGGGTACAAAACACCGGCACCCACCGGGCATCCGCTTCGGATACTTCATCATTCTCTCGGTCTTCTGCCTGTTATTGCTGGTATGGATCGCGGATTGGGGACCAAGAGATGCTCGTACACCGCTCTTAATTTTAGGAGCAATTTTTGTCGTTTCCGTATTTGTTCTTTCAAACAGGTCATTTGCGTCTGCGCCGAACTATTACAAAGAATGGCAGTGCCAACAGTGTGGCTATCCGCTATATGGGCTTCAATCTCTGCACTGCCCAGAGTGCGGATCCAATCTCGATATAGAACTTGTCGCAAAGTACAAAAATCAAGAACCTACCCAAATCTAGCCATGAAACAACCCATCACCGGCTATCACCAGGACAATGAAGACCACTGGGTCGCGCAGCTTGCGTGTGGGCATAACCAACATGTTCGGCATGGTCCGCCGTTGGTGTCTCGGCCTTGGGTGACGAGTGAAACAGGCCGTGAGCAGATGCTCGGCAGTAAGCTGGACTGTATCAAGTGCGATACGGGCGTGCCAGCGGATCGCTAACGTTCTCGTCGTAGCACCAGCACGACGCCGAGGTCGTCGCCGTCCAGTGAGGACTGGGTGTTGATGTCGTGGTGGAAGTCGTAGGTCGCGATGTGTTTGAGGCGTGGGGCTTTGCGTAAGAGGGAACGCAACTGCGAGGGGCTGTAGGTGCGGAAGGTCCAGTTGGATTCGTAGCGTTTGGGCACAGCGTTTGGTTTTTTGAGATCACGCACCACCACGCGGCTGCGGAGGTCTTCGGTGCGTTGTTTGTGGTTGGGTGGGTTGGTGCGGACGGTGCAGATGACGTCTAGATGATCGCGCTTTGCACGCCAGCGTTCGAGGTAACGGTTGTCGTCGTCGGGGTCGGTGAGGTGGATACCGAGGAGCAAGACGCCGCCGACGCGGAGGTGGTCACAGATAGCGTTCAGGCAGTCGGCCGCATCCTGTTCGGTTTGCAGGTATTTGAAGGAGCTGACGAGGATGTGGGCGAGGTCGAAGCCTTTTCTAGTTTGCGCGGCGGAGCCGCGGCGCTTCATGGGGAAGTTGTGCAGGTCGAAGTCTTGCATCGGGGCTTGGATGAGTTTGCCTTTAACGCCCTTTTCTTTGAAGCGTTTGCGGGCGAAGTCGAGCATGCCTTTGGAGAGGTCGACGCCGGCGACGCGGTGGCCGCGAGTGGCGAGTTCGGTCATGAGTCGGCCGGTGCCGCAGGCCGGTTCGAGGATAGACAGCTTCTTACTCTTGCCTCCATCCGAGGCGTGCTGCGCGTAGCACTGCTCGAGGAAGGTCGTATCCTTCTTCGTGTCCACGTCGTAGATGATGTCGTAGTAGACCGGCGTCTCGTACCAGTCGAAGGGCTCGTAGGTAGGCATGGTATTCGTCGCGGCTGTTAATCGCGGCGGAGCCGCATCGCTTCATCTTGGGCGTTGAGTTCTTCCTCAGTGAGGACAGGCTCGATGTCTACTTGCTCGTTGAGCAGGCGGTCGACGGTTTTCGCGTTGTTGCGGCCGTACTTGAAGACGACGATTTCACAACGCTTGCATCGCCATGCGAGCAGCCGGTTGGACCGCATGATTGAATGTGTGCCGGGCAGGTCCTCGGCGAACTGCGACGCGGCCTTGCCGTCGCCACGGATGAAGTGCATACCCGTGCTCGTCGGCAGGAACCCCGCCTGCATCAACGCCTTGCAGTGCGGGCAGCGGATTGGGTCGTGCGGCTCGGCCATGCTTTAACTATAGCCGACAAGACTGGTTTCACCGCAAAGCAATCCTTACTTCGCGAACTCGACCGTGCGCATCTCACGTAAGACCGTGACCTTGATCTCGCCGGGGAAGGTCATCTCTTCGCTGACGCGCTTGGCGATGTCCCTGGCGATGAAGTTGCAGTTGGTGTCGTCGACGCGGGCGGGGTCGACGATGACACGGACTTCGCGGCCGGCCTGGATGGCGAAGGCTTCGCGGACGCCCTTCATGTCCTTGGCGATGCCTTCGAGTTGTTCGAGGCGTTTGACGTAGCGGTCCAAAGTCTCGCGTCGAGCGCCGGGCCGGGCGCCGCTGATGGCGTCGGCGGCCATGACGATCGCGGTGTAGGGCGTGGTGTGAGGGATGTCGTCGTGGTGGCCGCCGATGGCGTTGAGGACGGCTTCTTTCTCGCCGAACTTGCGGCAGAACTCCATGCCGATCGCGGGGTGGCCGCCCTCCATCTCGTGGTCCATCGCCTTGCCGATGTCGTGGAGCAGGCCGCACCGCCGGGCGACGTTGCCATCCAGGCCGAGTTCCTCGGCGATGACCTGGCAGAGGTAGGCGCACTCCATGGAGTGCTTGAGGATGTTCTGGCCGTAGGACGTGCGGTAGTGCAGCCGGCCGACCATCTCGGAGATGCGGGGGTGCAGGCCCTGGATGTTGGCCTCAATGAGCGCGTCCTTGCCGTACTTCACAATACGCTGCTGGATGTCTTCGCGGACCTGCTCGGTGAGTTCTTCGATCCGTGCGGGGTGGATCCGGCCATCGTCGAGGAGCTTGGTCAGCGTCTCGCTCGCCACCGCCCGGCGGATCGGGTCGAAGCAGGACACGACGATGACGCCCGGCGTGTCGTCGACGATGACATCCACGCCGGTCGCGGCTTCGAAAGCGCGGATATTGCGTCCCTCACGGCCGATGACCCGGCCCTTCATGTCGTCGCTGGGGATCTGGATTGCGGTGACGGTGTGGTCGGAGCTGTGGTCCGAGGCGTAGCGCTGGATCGCCTGGAGTGTGATCTTCAGGGCGTTGTCCTTGGCTTCTTCCTCGGCCCGGTCGGTGATCTTCTGGATCAGCTGGCCGGCCTCGTGCTGGACCTCGGTCTCGATGACCTTGAGGGCCTCGCGCTTGGCATCCTCTTCGCTCATGTTCGCGACACGGAGCAGCGAATTCTTCTGCTCGGTGCGGAACTCTTCGAGCAGTTGTCTGCGCTCGGCGACGATCTGGTCGAGCTCTTCTTTCTTGCCCTCGATGGCCTGCTCGCGCTTCTTGACCTCGGCCTCGAGATCGGCGGCGTTCTTCTCTTTGAGGGTGAGCATGTCGAGCTTGCGGTCGAGGTTGTCCTCGCGCTTGGCCAGTCGGCGTTCTTTCTCTGCGAGTTCGTCACGGGAGGTTTCGAGTTCTTTTTCGATGGCCTCACGGCGCTGGACCTGTTCGTTGCGGGCGTCCAGTTCGATCTGCTTGGCGAGGGTTTCGCCCTCGGTCTTGGTCTGGGCGAGGAGGTCCTCGGCTTGTTTCTTGGCGGCGTTGAGGTTGGCGATGCCGGTGACTTTGAGAAGCAGGAACATGCCGACCGAGCCGGCGACAATGCCGATGCCAACTCCGATCGCGATCATGGTGGTGTTGTCGGCCAGCAGGACACTGGGCTGGGTCAGGAGGGGTAGACCTACGAGGCTCATTGCGGGCCCCTTTCTCGGCGCGGAAGTTCCGGCCGGCTGGGGCACAGGGGTGGGCTCGCCGATATCTGACCGAGGTCAGGGCGCGGATCACGGGATCACGATGCGTGCTTCGTCTAGGCGAGGGTCCGGTGGGGTGCGTGCAGGCGTCGCCGGTCGGTCGGGGCGCACATTGGGCGCGGACCGGTCTTGGAAAGTGGCCTAAGCCACGGTCTTAGGCGGGTGTCTGCAGGAATCCGGAGAGGGCCTTTTAGCATCGTTAATCTATGTTCACTCAGAGGTTACCGAGTGTGCGGCCGCTTGTGCATCCGCGTGATCTGCACGCCGGGGCAAAATAGAGTCCGACTGTGCCGAGTTGTATCGGCCCGGCGCGAGGCCAAGCCGGTTGTGGTGTCAGGCGGGGGAATCATCCCGCTCTCGTCATGTTAAGGGGGTATGAACGCGGGGGCAAGTAGTCAGGTTTTGGGGGTGCTCTGAGGCAAATCGGGCCAGGCGTTGGCGAAACGGACCTGCCGGACAGCGATCCAGACGAGGGTCTCGAACCAGAGGAAGGAGAGGACGAAGAGGCCGGCGTAAAGGAGCCAGCCAACGCGGACCAGGCCCAGGAGGTGGTCGAACCACGGCCGACCGACGCCGAAGGCCTGGATCATCCAGATACCCAGGCCGACAAAGGCCGCCCCGGGCAGCCAGCCGACGGAGGCGAGGCAGCAGATGCGCTGGGCAAGCGGGAAAGGGACGCGCCAGCCGCGGCGTCTGCTGAAAGCGGTCACGCCGAGCATCTCGATGTAGGTCAGCAGGCTGATCCCGATCGAGCAAGCAATAAAGAGTATCAGTGCGCTCTGGATCGGGATGGTGTGGAAGCGCGGCGGGATGATAAAAGCCGATCCGATGAACACGATCGCGCTGATGATCAGGCCCGCGAGGAAGCTGTTCCTGAAGAGGAATTGTTCGGGGATCACCCCATCGCTGCGGATGGCAAGCGACCGGAACGATTGCTTGGGGCGCAAGAGAAACAGGCCAAGCATCCGCGCGTAGAGCTTGAGCGTCAGCCAGGGGCCCGCGAGGACGAGCGTCCGCTTGGTCGGCGAGGATTCAGCAACCGGCTGGCCGCACTCTGGGCATGCGGCATCGCTGGCCAGGCCCTTGATCGAGTAGCCGCAGCGTTCGCACAGCGCGTCTTGATTTGGGAAAGCAAAGGTCGTTGGCTGATCCGCCATACAAGCAGTTATACGCAACCTGCCGCAGACCTGCATGATTCAGACAACAATAGCCGCGGTGCGACGCATCACTGGCGAGTGAATAACGATGTGTCATGCATTGCCGGCGGTGCGCAACATCGCGGCTACTCAATCCGCAATCGTCGCTTAAAGTGAAGGCCTGCTCACCCACTGCGTCAGAGCGTCGGCCATGTCGCCGGGTTTTCGGCTGCGTGTCGAGATCAAGTGCTCCAACTCATCGAGCAGCGGCAAGCACACCTCGCCCGGCGCTAGCACCGGCACACCCATGACATTGGCCCACAATATCGACAGGCCGGCCTCTTCGGGCAGCGGGCACAACGCGGCGTCGCAGGCGGGCAGCACCGACCAGGGCATCGCGACCGCTTCCTCCTGGATGAGGTGGCAGTCGAACGACAGCAACCCGGACAACTCCGACGCCTCGGGCCGGCGATTCGTCAGCGGGTGGCAGAGCAGACGCACATCCGCGTGGCCGGGCTGGGCAGCGCGCAGGGCCTCCTGCGCCAGCGCGATGCCCATCATCGCGTCGCTGGTGTTGATACGGTCGAAGCGGTCGCCAATGAGCACGATGACGCGCGTGCCCGCATCGACGCCCCACCGCTCACGCAGCGCCGCACGATCTTGTTGTGTCGTGCCGAACGCATCGCGACTCGCTTGCTGGGTGATGCGGTGGGCCAAGCGGCTAAGCGTCGCGTCCTGGACTCGGCGCAGGACGTGGGCGCAGCCGAGCAGGGAGGCGATCTGTGCGGCGCCCTCGGTCCAGCAGACCACGCGGTGGGCCTGGCCGAGCAAGTGCTTGGGTTTGGCGAGCGATGCGGGCAACAGCTTGTGCAGGCCAGTGGGCTTAGGCAGCAAGCAGACCTGCTCATCGCGCAGGCCGATGGCCCTTGCCGCGTCGCGTGTCGCCTCGCCGCCGAAGAGGAGCCAGGCGTGCTGCTCATTATCGCCATGCGTTGCAAGCCGGGCCGCGTCGGCGGACAGACGCAGCACCGCGGCTTCCGCGACGACGCCGGGCTGATCAATGACGTGCAGCGTTCGGCTCATCTGGGCTTACCAAGCCCCGAGCCGGGCTGGGGCACCCGCCAATCGAAGAACAGACGGGCAATATCCCGCCCCGCCTGGTCGGCGAGGTCACGCACCGCGATACTGCGCGAGGCGCTTGCGCCGGTGAGATCTTCGGCCGGCATCTGCGACTGAAGCGAGTAGACCGAGGCGCCGAAGCTGTCTCCGGAATCGAGGTCCTGCGTCCGCGGGAAGGCGCGGCCCCGCTCGTCAAGGTCGAAGACTTTAACATTCAGCCCAATCGCCGGGCGGATGACGTTACCGCCGAACTCCATCTGGAAGCCGGTAACCTCGGCGTGGATCACCTGCTTAGCACCAAGATGAATCGCCAGCGCGGCGAGCGAGGTCTTGTTGTACCGGTCGCCGAGTTCTGAGCGGTAGCCCGCCAGCTTGTCCTGGCCAACGAAGCCGCCGTCGACGACGACCTTCTCGATCTCGAGCACGTTGCGTGTCGCCGTGGCGATGCGGCGCAGCGTCGATGGGCTGGTCACCAGGCCACGCGGGTCGTCGACAATCACGAGCGTCGCCTTGTCGGGCAGGTCATACTTCGCCTCGATCTTCTCCGGCGGGCCGACCATGTACGCGGCGCCGGCGATCCAGCTGCACCCGCCCAGCGGCAGGAGCGCAAACAACAGAACAAGGCTGTAAACAACAATGCGCATCGGGTCACCTGATGATCTGGTGGTCGTAAAACAGCCCCGCGGCGGATTCGCAGAAACGGATCTGCGTGCGGACCTCGATCAGGGCCTCGTCGTCGCCGACACGCCCGATCTTGGACTCGCCCGGCTCGGGGTACATGGTGTTCTTGCTAAACGACGCGCCGAAGTTGTCCGGGTCGTCGGCCTCGGCCTCGACGATGTTCACGCTCGCGGAGATCACGCCGCGGAGAACGTGCTTGTCGCCCGGCTCGTGCGTGCGGTACTCGCCGATCTCGACAAGGACCAGCCGCTCGACCTTGAGCTGATTGATCAGCATGGAGGGCGGCCGTGTCGCCCAGTACGGGTTGTCCTCCTGCCACTGCAAGACTTCGTTGGGGCTCGTCAGCGTCACGCCCGGCACGTTCGCCTTGATCCGCCGAACCATCTCCTCGCAGATACCCTGCTTCGCGCCGGGGTGGTTGAACTCGGCGTAGTCGCTCATCGACACGACGACCGCGACGCTGCGGTTGTTTAGGTCCAGGTACTGAGCCTTCACATCGATAACTTCCTGCGTCATCGACCGTGCGCCGCTGCAGCCTGTCAGCAGCACCGCCGCTCCAACCAGCAGTGCCAACCCGACTTGATTCATCCATCTGCTCATGCCAATTCCTTGGGCGTCGTCTGTGTAGGCCGTCTACAGGGCCCAGGGTTCAATCGTTCGCAATACTTCGTTTAGCCACCCGCCGCGACGACCGCGGCCTTGTACCCCCACGCGGCCAGCAGCAGCACGAGCCAGGGCAGCACAAACGCCTTGGTCGCCATCAACCGGCCAACCGGTTCAAGCCGCATCCCCGACACCGCGGACCAGCCGGCGATCAACGCCATCATCGCCAGCGCCAGCGCGAGGGCCGCGCCGAACGGCTGGGTGATGAGCGAGGTTAGCAGCGACCCGTCCGCCGCATGGGCAAACGCCGTCGTGCAGCCGCAGGTCGCGCAAGGCAGCCCCGTCGCCAGGACGAAGCCGCACTCGGACAGGCCCATCTGCGTGTGGGTCCCCATGCCCGCGGCGCTGGGCGTCAGCGTCGCGGCAAAAACCAGGGGCGAGGCGCAGACCAGCGCAAGCACCAGCGCGAGCAATCGGCTCGCACCCGACCCTTCTGAAAATCGACCGGTCTCCGTCATATCCATCGCACTATCATAGCTGACAGGCAAGGCAACGCCGCATGCAGAATCGAACCAAATACGAGCGACGGCGGATCGACGTGGCGTGCGGCTACGCGCTGGGCGGGTATATCGGGGTCGCGCTGATCTGGATCGCGATCCTGGCCAACCCCAACTCGGTACTCTATGCCCTGCTCATCTCGGGGATCGCGGGGTTCTTCGGCGTCGTACGATCCTTCCGCGGCGTTCCCAAGCGCATCCTGATCACCGCGCTCGCTTCATCCGCCTACACCTTCATCGCGATCACCTTTCTGTACTACAACGCGGCGTTAGAAGCGGCGGGTATCGGCATCTTTTTCTCCGCGGCTTTCGCGTACCCAATCTATCAGGCCTTCCGATACGACTTTGCGAACACCACGCCGCCCTGGCTGTGCCAGGACTGCGCGTACCCGTTGCTCGGGGTGCAGGTGCCGACCTGCCCGGAGTGTGGCAAGCCGTTCGATCCCGAGACGGTCCCAAAGGTTTCAAAAGAATCATCAAGCGGCGCGGGTCCCTTATAATAGGACGATGGTCTCACGCCTAGCCAACCAGCCGCCCAGCGCCCCACGCAAGCGACGCCGACGACGCCTGCGCGTCCGCAAGCTCCCCATCAGCGTCTTCCCGACGATGCTCACCCTGGGCAACGTGCTCTGCGGCTTCATGGCCATCTTCTTGGCCTCCCTGCCCACCACCGCCGACTTCCCGTTCAACTGGACGCCGCTGACCTTCGCCGCCATGGCACTCTTTGCGGGCATGGTCTTCGACGGGTTCGACGGCCGGGTCGCCCGGCTGACCAACTCAACCAGCGCCTTCGGCGCCCAACTCGATTCCATGGCCGACATGGTGACCTTCGGCGTCGCGCCCGCGTTCATTGCCATCAAGCTCATCGACCCCGCCATCCCGTATTTCTCCAACTCCGACGACCACCTCTTCGGCCGATTCGCGCTGATCGTCGCGCTGATCTACGTCGCCTGCGCCGCGCTGCGCCTGGCGCGTTACACCGTCGCGGCGAATGAAAAACACACGGTCGACCCCAATGTCTTCACCGGCCTGCCCTCACCCGGCGCGGCCGGCACCGTCGCCGCACTCATCCTCCTGCAGCAGCACCTCGTCTACGGCGAGGGCTACAACTACAACTGGCTCATCCAGACCACCCGCTACGCGATGATCGGCGTCGTCCTGCTCACCGCCCTGGCCATGGTGAGCAAGCTGCCCTACACGCATTTCATGAACCGCTACCTCCGTGGCAAGGCCAACATCCAAACCCTTGCGCTCTACGTCATCGTCGCCCTATTGCTGTTGATCTATCCTCAGTGGACACTGGCGATCGGATTTGTCAGTTACGCAGTTTCGAGCCCGATATCTCGGACGTGGCGTCGATTCAGTAATACTAACCGTACAAAAGTGTCTCCATAACTGTGTATAACCTTTCACAGTATCTCCCATTAATCGCTCAAAAACTACATCACCCACAAGGTTCCGTATGCTCAAACTTATTACTGTAGTTTTACTTGCTTGCTCTTTACCTATGTCCGCTTCAGCTGAAGATGGCCATAAGCAAAACACAGAAGCAATCAAGCTCACAGATCAATTCCAGTCTCTGATGAAGGATGGATCACTAGACGGTTGGTACACCACCGTGCGGCCAATAGGGGACAAGGGGGCGCACAACGAGAAAAATCTGTTCACGGCGAAAGATGACCTCATCCATGTCTATGCCGGCGCAAAGCCCGACAGCAGACAAACCATTGCCGTCATCACCACCGAACAAGAATTTTCGGAATACGTCTTCGAAATCGACTACCGCTGGCTCGGTCCACGGTTTGCTCCACGGCAGAAACACGACCGGGACGCAGGCGTCCTGTTCCACATCGACAAAGACGCCCCAAGAAAAGTCTGGCCAATCAGCATCGAGTGCCAGATCGGCGAATCCAAATTGAACGGGCCATATATCTCCGGCGACCTCTGGGTACTCGGAGCAAGCAACCGCCTGATAACGCCACAGAAAAACAACAAATTCGCGTCCGTAACAGAGGGCGGCGTCTTGACAAAAATGGGTGAGAAGAGCTATTCACGAAACCCGGTCGCGGTCGCTAAGGCCAAGCCTGGGATCAATGTCTGGAACACAATCCGTGTGATCGTAAAAGCAGACGAATATGCAATCTTCCAGGTCAACGGTGAGACGGTCAACGAGGTCTACCAGATGCAGCGCAAGGTGGGTGACGAGTGGAAACCACTGACGAAAGGCCAGATTTCGCTTCAAGCCGAGTGGGCAGAGATGCACTACCGCAACCCGCGGATCCGGAAGATTCATGACTCTGACCCCAAACCACAGCTCAAGGAAGCGAAGCAAGAGTAAAGCCGTCTTATCAAGCCCTCTACTGACTGAGCTAATGCAACTACGCATCTTCATCGAAGTTAGATTCGACCAATTGACAAAGCGCCCCTAGCGCATCTTTGGCATCCGAGCCTGTAGCGGTGATCTCCAGCTCGGTACCCTGGGTCGCGGCGAGCATCATGAGGTTCATGATCGATTTGCCGTCGAACTTGTTGCCCGCCTTGATGACGTAGATGTCGGACTGGAACTGCGCAGCGGTGTCGGCAAACGCCATCGCGGGCCGGGCGTGCAGGCCCAGCTTGTTCGTGATGGTCACTTTGACGCTCGCAGGTTCCATGATCGGTCGGTTCTCGGGTCGGGCCAATAAAGCGGCAGCGGGCACCGCGCGGTGCCGGAATGAGGCGTGGTTGCAGG
>JAHQVV010000108.1 GCA_019634195.1 Phycisphaeraceae bacterium
ATGGAGTCTGGGGCCCAGCAGGTCGCTTTGGATACGCTTAAGTTCAGCCACAACGAGTGGATCAGCGTTGTTGAGCACATTAAGCGGATTTCGAGCGGCGCCCCCCCCGAGTCCGGCGACCGGCGACATTATGGCCGTGCCGAAGCACTCGGTTTGCTGCAAATCGTGATCGAAGTGACCCAGCCCGGGGGGACGAACCTACGGCTTCTGGCACGCAGTCACGACCTGAGTGTTCGGGGGCTAGGCTTTATTCATGGGATGTACCTGCACCCGGATTCGCCTTGCATCTGCTGGATGCGGCATGTCGCCAAGGGGATCACGCCGATTGCCGGGTCCATCCGTTGGTGCAGGCATATCACCGGCCGGATTCATTTGTCGGGGGTGAATCTAGACGAGGAGATCCGGATTAGCGATTATTTGGTCTGCGAGTCGGACGAAGAAACGGCAGCGTGAGTCGTGAGTTTGTGTGCCGGGGGGCAAGATGACAGATGTAAAACAACCCCCACCATTTAGGCGGGGGTTATTCGATGGATTGACGGGTGTGTCGGCCAGGTCTTACTTGACTTCGACGTCGGCGCCGGCTTCTTTGAGGGCCTCGGCGACCTTGTCGGCTTCTTCCTTGTCGACGCCTTCCTTGACGTTGGCGGGGGCGCCTTCGACCATTTCCTTGGCTTCTTTCAGGCCCAGGCCGGTCGCTTCGCGGACGGCCTTGATGACCTGGATCTTCTTGCCGCCGTCGCCCTTGAGCACGACGTCGAAGGAGGTCTTCTCTTCGGCTTCTTCGCCGCCACCACCGCCACCACCGGCGACCATCACGGCGCCGCCTGCGGCGGGCTCGATGCCGTACTCGGCCTTGAGGTAGTCGGCCAGGTCAACGGCGTCTTTGAGGGTTAGGCCAACGATGGACTCGGCCAGGCCCTTGATTTCTGCGGACACTTCAACGGTTGCGGTTGCTTCTTCGGACATATCTAACTTCCAATCTTTACAAGTCGTTCACGAGAGGTCGGGACACGGTGTCCGTCTTTAACCCAGGGGCCAGTCGTGAGTCGGGGGTTGTCAAATCTTTTGCCTTGGGTGGGATGGGCGTCCCGCCCGTCATCTGTATCTCTCAAACTTCGAGACGGGCGGGACGCCCATCCCGCCAAAGCCGATCACTTGCCGATCGTTTCGCCGGCTTCGAGCTTCTCTTGGATGGTCTTGAGGATGCCGGCGATGTTGCCTGCCGGTGCCTTGACGGCGCCGACGAGGTTGCGGGCCGGGGACAGGAGCAAGGTAACGACCTTGGCCTGTGCTTCTTCCTTGGTCGGGTACTTGCTCAGGGCCTCGATCTGGTCGGGACCGAACTTGATGCCGTCCAGCAGTGCGCCGCGGAACTCGAGGGTCTCGAGCTTCTTGGCCCAGTCGACGAGCTCGCGGGCGACGTTGACGACGCTGGTGTCTTCCGCGGTCGGGTAGACCAGGGCCGACGGGCCGTCGAGCATCTCGCTTAGGGCCTCGAGGTCGGTGCCTTCGAACGCGCGCTTGGCCTGGCTGTTCTTGACAACGGTGATCTTGATCTGCTTCTCGGCCAGGCCGGAGCGGAACTCGTTGTTGTCGTTCGCTTCCATGCCGCGGACGTCGACAAGGACGGCCCCGGTGAGGCCTTCGAAGCGGCGTTTGTAGTCTTCGGTGATGAGGTTTTTAACGGGCTTACTCATGGTGGGCCCTGCCTTTCGTTTGGCGTGTTTGGTTCAGTCGTTTGCGTAGCGGATGAACGCGGCAAGCCGCGTCGCTTCAATTGTCGTGTCAACGCTTCACATGAAGCGCCGCGGCTCCGCCGCGTGCCCCGTTACACCTGCACGGCGACGGACGGGGTCATCGTGCCCGAGAGCGTGACGCGCTTGAGGTACGTGCCCTTGGCGGCCGCGGGCTTGATCTTGATGATGTGGTCGATCATCGTCTGGGCGTTCTCGACGAGCTGCTCGGGGCTGAAGCTCTGCTTGCCGACGGGCACGTGGATGTTGCCGCCGTCGTCCTTGGTGCGGTATTCGACCTTGCCGGCGGCGAATTCCTTGACGGCCTGGGGGACGTTGGGGGTCACGGTGCCGGCCTTGGGCGAGGGCATCAGGCCCTTGGGGCCCAATTGCTTGCCGAGCTTGGCGACGACCCGCATCATGGCGGGCTCGGCGACGGCGACGTCGAAGTCGGTCCAGCCACCCTCGATCTTCTTGACCAGCTCGTCGCTGCCCGCCTCGACCGCGCCGGCGGCCTTGGCTTCTTCGATTTTGTCATCGGGCACGAACGCGACGACGCGCTTGGCCGCCCCGCCGACGCCGTGCGGCAGCGAGATCGCGCCGCGGAGCATCTGGTCGGCCTGCTTAGGGTCGACACCGAGGTGCATGCACAGGTCGACCGTCTGATCGAAATTGGTCTTCTTGAAGGACTTGACCCGGTTGACCGCTTCAACCAGCGGGACGGGGTCTTTGGTGGCGCGTTCGGCGTCGGCCTTGTAACGCTTGCCTGGCTTGCGAGATGGCATATCCGTGTTTCCTTTCGAGTTGCCTTCGATGAGGCTCGTCTCCCACGATTCACCGCTCGTGGTTAGCGGGTGTTGATTGTCAATAGCGCGGCAAGCCGCCCTTTTTTATTAGTCCACGACATCGATGCCCATGGACCGGGCAGTGCCGGCGATGGTGCGCATCATGGCCTCGGTGCTGTGGCCGGTCAGTTCCTTGGCCTTCTCTTCGGCGATCGCGCGGAGTTGGTCCTGCGTGACTTTGCCGACCTTGGTCTTATTCGGGACGCCCGAACCCTTATCGACGCCGGCCGCGTCGCGGACCATGACGGCCGCCGGGGGGCTCTTGACTTCGAACTCGAAGGAACGGTCTTTGTAGACGGTGATGACGCAGCCGACGGGCTTGCCCTTGAGGTGGGCGGTCGCGGCGTTGAACTGGGTGATGAACTGGCCGGGGTTGACGCCGTTTGCACCGAGGGCGGGGCCGATCGGCGGCGCAGGGGTCGCGGTGCCGCCGGGGGCTTGGATCTTAAAGACCGAGGAGATTTCTTTCTTGGCCATGTCGTTATCCTGCGTTTAAGCCCATCCCGGGCGCTAGGGGCGTTCTGTAGCGAGCCGAGCACTATACCAAGTCGGTCCCGCGGTGGCAACCACGGCGGGTCCTTAACAAAACCCGGCCTTGGGGGCTGTGGGGCATGTGCAGCGGGTGACGCGAAGCGTCCCATTCGAATCATCTGTCACGAATCGCACGGGACGCTTCGCGTCACCCGCTACACATGGGGTTTAGTTGCCGGAGTGGATCATCAAGGCGTCGAATTCACCTTCAGCCTCAAAGAGCTTGTCGCTTGGATTCAACCCGCCGCCGTACTTGGTCTCGAAGACATCCTCTTGCTCATAGCCCGCGTGGTTGTCGTTCCAGAGTACGCTGCCACGCCATTGCTCACCGGGTTTAGTGTGGATGCTCGACGGCATCGCCTGAGTTCCTGTGTTGCGGTCGGAGATTACGATGGCTTGACTGTTGACGGTTTGGCTCCACTCCTCTCGCCTGCCGCCCTCGCTTGGGATTTGTAGCATGGCGAAGGAATAATTTTTTGCAGTGATCGGATCCTTGCCGTCTTCGTGCGCATCCCACTCGGTCACATCTTCGGTTTCGGATGGGCTGATGGCGTACTCGGGCGTGAAGTAGTCTTCTTCAATCAGAATCTGAAACCGCTGTTCGACCGTGATACGGGCATCCTCGCCTAACTCATCGATACCGGGAAACCAATTTTCGTTTGAATTGGCATAAGTCACCAAGCTCTGATGAATACCGCGCAACTGTGTGGACTGCTGAAATATGCGTGGGCCGGTTCTTCGGTTCGCTTCGCTGACCGCAACCGCGATCGTGGCAAACACAATCACGCACAGCAACGCAACCGCGAGGCCGACGATATTAAATGAGTTCTGGCGCATGGCGGGCTCCTGAAGGTGCCGGCCAGGCGGTGTTTCAATTGTATCAGGCGGTCGTCAGTCTCAAAGCATCGTGTTTTAAAAAACCGCGTTACATCATGGATCGGTCCAGCATTTCCAATTCCTGCGACCAAGCGGCGCGCTGCTTTTCATCGACTTCCGGGTCGGGCAACAGCGACCGGCGGGTGCAGTTGACCAGTGCCTGCAGGGTCTGGACCCGGCGGGTCGGGCCGATGTCGGCGGGGAGCAGGTCGTGCACCGCGGCGGTGACCTCATCCATTGTCAGCGGAGTCGCGCTGAGCACCTGCATCGACTTGAGCTGGGAACGCAACGCCGCGAAGCCCGCCGAGGAGTAGCCCGTGGTCAGGTCCATGAGGCCCGCGACCGCGTCGCTGCTGTCATCGAGCTTCACGGCCTTGAGTACCCACTGAACAAACGCGCGGTGGTCGTCGCTGCCGGGCTCGGAGTCGAGGACGGGGATGATCAGGTCGCCGACACGCCCAGGCCGGCGGATGTCGGGGGACAGCCGTTCGATGCGCGCGGTCATGAGCAGCCAGACGACCTTGCCGCGGAGCTTGGGGTCGGACATCATCGCCTGGACCTTGCCGGTAAGCCGGCGTTCGGTGGCGTGCGCGTCCGCGCCGACGCCGCCGAACTGCGTGTCGGCCTCGTCGACGAAGAGGATCACCTTGCCCAGCGCCTCGAGCACCCGGCGGAGCCGCTCGAAGATCACATCGGTCTGGCCGAAGTACTGGCTGCGGATGTTCTTGAGGACCAGCACCGGCAGGCCCAGCGAGCCGGCGACGGCCTCGAAGATAAACGTCTTGCCCGCGCCGATCGGCCCGGCGATCGCGGCCCCCGGGAGCGCGGCGTCGCCGGTCGCGCGCATGCGCGGGACCAATTCGTCTTCCAAGAACGCCTTGAGCCGCGTGTAGCCAACGACGTGCTCAAGCGTGTGCGTGGGCTTGGAGAACTCGACGACGTCCTCGCCCAGCTGGCTGAGGATGTAGGACTCGACCTGCGCGATGATCTGCTCGGCGGTGATCGGCTCCTGGCTGTACGCCGACTGCACGAGCAACTGCCGCAGCGCGTGGATCGACAGCCCGGCGGTCAGCGCGGCGAGTGTATTGGTGGGATGGGCGTCCCGCCCGTCATCGCGCTGTGACACGGGTTGCTGCGACTCGTTGACGGGGAAGACGCCCACCCCACCTGTCAACCCCGCCAGTATCGGAACCGGTTTGTTACTTTTCTCGCGCTGCACGGCGAACCAATCGATGTAGTGCCGGCGTACCTGCTCGTCAGGCGAGGGCACCGAGACACTCAGCACCTGCGGCAGCTTGGACACCCGGCCGTGCACCGCGCTACGCGACTCGGCGAGCATGATCAGCGTGTCCTCGCCCTCGATGAAGCCCGGGTCGCTGAGCCAGTCCTGCATGATGGCGATGCGGTGGCGGTCGGCCTGCCCGAGCTTGGTGATGCCCCCATCGCCCGCGGGCATGAGCAGGTCGGCCGCCTCGATGAGGATGATGAGTTTGAAGCCGTCGCTCTTGCGCAGCGCGTGTCGGCGCGCGTGCTGAGCGCAGAGCGTGAGTTGGCGGAGCAGCTCGAGCGCGACGGTCGGCTTGCCGGTCGCCTCGGCGATGTGCTGGTCAAAGCTCTGTTCGAGCTGCTGCTTCTTCTTGCCCGCGTCCGGGTCGGTCAGGGCCTTGAGCGTGAAGTGGTCGGGCGAGAGCCCGGTCTTCCAGGTGATCCACGCCTCACGGAGTTGTTTATGGTCGTCCGCATCGACGCAGCGGATCGGGCCGTTGAGTTCATAGACGAGCACGACCGTGCCGGGGATATCGCACTGCTTGCAGAGGTACGGCATCAGCGGCAGGTACTCGCCGGCAAGTGCGTCGCCCTGCTGCCCTTCCACATCATCGAGCTTGTTGGGCTTGTCACTAACGAAGAAGAGGTCGTGCACATCCCCCGTCACCAGCACGCTCCGCGACTGCCCGGCGTTGACGATCCGCGCGAGGTCGCTGAAGAAGCTGTACTTGGGGGCGTTTATCGGCATTCGTTTTATCTCACGCAGAGGCGCAGGGGTGCGGAGAGAAAAATAGATTGCCTTGCTCAGCGCCTCCGCGCCTCTGCGTGAGGCAATACCGAATCACTCCGGCAGCTTCGACTCGCCCTCGGCCTGCTCGGGCGCATCCTTGGACGCGCTGTCCGCTTCGCCTGCTAGGCCGATCAACTGGTCGAACTCGCTGCTCGCCTTGTGCTTGGTCGCGTATTCGATGAACTCGGCTTCCTGGACCTTCGTGTCGGTGCCGGCCAGTTCTTTGCTGACGGTGGCCTTGGCCTTCATCTCTTCGCGGAGCTGGCGCATGTCGGCGAGCTCTTTGCTGGTCCGGTCGGAGCTGATGCCCGAGAGCATGTCGTTGAGCTCGGCTTCTTCTTTGGCCGTGATGATCTCGGCGACGGTGGTGGCCTGTTCTTCCTTGAGGTTCTCGATCTCGCGGAGCATCTGCTGGAGCTGGATCTTGTGGCCGGAGATCGTGCTGTCCATCTCCGTGACCTCGCCCTCGTACTCGGCGATGCGTTCGGTCTTCTCGTTGATCTTGCCGCTGAAGTCGTTGAAGGCGTTCATGCAGGTCTGGTAGTCCTCGCCTGCCTTGATCTGCTCAACGGTTGCGCCGGTGGTCTTCATCTCGGTGATGACGGTGCGGGCCTTGGCGGCGGCGCCTTCCTTGAGTTGTTCGAGCCGGTTGACGTCTTCGGACAGCGACTTGATCTTGCTCATCTTCCCTTCGTGCTGGACGATCAGCCGGGCGATGGCGTCCTTGTATTGCTGGACGCTCTTGCGCTTGGACTCGATGATCTGGTCAAAGGTAGCGTTGACGACGTGCGGGCTGGTCGAGATGGCGCGGCGCGCGGCGTCGACACGCCCGGTGACGAGGTAGCCCAGTGCTCGGAAGTATCGGCCAATCGCTTTGATCATCGGTGGTCTCCTGCCCGTCGTGGGCTGCTGCCGAGGGTTCCGGGTGTTCCGGTGTTCGGCGTCGTCTCATCCTACATCGTCGCGATCGGCTCTGTGGCCTTAGCAATCGCGATTTGTTGCGGCTTACCGCGGTTTTTCTCGCCCCTAGGCGTCGTCGTCCACGACGTCCGCCTCCGAGCCCCCGGCCGGCCTGTTCTTCTCGAGCCGGTCGATCATCGTGTCGTACTTGCCCAGCACCTGCTCGATCTTGTCGTGCAGGCCCTTGAGCTGGTCGTCCTGGTCGGCGGTGATCCGCGTCAACGGCTCGAGCCAGCCCTTCATCAACGCGAACTGCTCCTTCATCACGTACAGGAACGTCGCGGGGATCTTGTTGACGACGGTGATCTCTTGTTGTGAAGGTGCAGTGTTAGCAGGCGGGCTTGTCCCGCCGTTGACAGGTGTTGCTGCGGCTGCGGCCGACGCGGGTGCTGAAGCAGCCTCTGCCGATGGCGACACGATCGGGAGGTTCCCGAGTTTCTCGGTCAGCTCGTTGATGGCGTCGAGTGTCTTCTTGTCGAGCTTCGCGGTGACGTTGGTGGGGGCGGCATTCTTTGGCTTGGCTGGTTGTTCATCCGCGGGACCTGGCTTCGCGGTCGCGGCCTTGGCCAGCTCGTTTGCGCCCGCATCTAGCGCGGTGCGGATGCCGTCCAAGCGATCGCCCAGCCCGGCGACGTGTTCGAAGACCGGCGCGAGCTGCTCGCCCAGCGTGGGTTGATCTTGCTCGTCTGAGTCGGGTTGCGTGTTGGCTTCAGCGAGTTTGGCGACCGCGGTGCCGATGGCGTCCTTGATCCCGCCCAGGCCCTGGTTGAACGCGGTGAGCTGGCCGACGACCGCGGCGGTCTTGTCCCCGCCCAGCGCGTTGACCGCGTTGTTGCGTTGGAAGGCCTGCTTGATGTCGGCCCAGCGCTGCTGCTCTTCATCCGTGATGGCGTTGATGAGCTCTTTGAACTTGAGCAGGTTCGCCTCGGCGCCGGTGGTTAGCGTCTGCGCGTCCTGCTCATACGTCGCGATGACCAGCCGCATCAGCTCATCGTCGTTCATCACCGGCACGACCTTCTCGGCCAGGCGGTTCATGTTCCGGTACGAACCCTGCAGCAGGAACGGCGGCTCGGTGCGGTACTGGTCTTCCTGTCCCGCGCTGATGATGTACTGCTGGTTCACCGACAGGATCACATCGCGGACCTTGAAGAGCTTACGCATCACCGAGGCCATCTCCTCGATCTCCTGCGTCGCGTAGTTGCCCTCGAACTCCAGGCCCTCCCGGCTGCCGGTCTCCGCGTACTTCACGATCGCGTAGACATCGGACTGGCTGCGCGTGGCGAGCGCGTTGAGCGTGGGGTTGCTGGTCAGGCAGTTTTCGAGGTAGCTGAGCTTAAAGGCGTCGCCGTGCTCGCCGATGATGTCGCCGAGGTTGTACGTGTCCGCCCGGTTGGTGAGCATGTCGGGCAGGCGGAAGGATTCGCCGGATTCGGTGTACGGGTTGCCCGCCATGACGACGGCGACCTTCCGGCCGCGCAGATCGTAGGTCCGCGTCTTGCCTTTGTAGACGCCTTCGATCCGCCGCTGCGCATCGCAGAGCGAGATGAACTTCTGCAGGAGCTCGGGGTTGGTGTGCTGGATGTCGTCGAGGTAGATCAGCACGTTGTCGCCCATCTCGAAGGCGAGGTTGAGCTTCTCGACTTCTTCGCGGGCCGAGGCATTGGGGGCTTCGTTGGGGTCCAGCGAGGTGACGCCGTGGCCGATCGCCGGGCCGTTGATCTTCATGAAGACGATGCCTAGG
>JAHQVV010000109.1 GCA_019634195.1 Phycisphaeraceae bacterium
CCTCGCCCGCAGACCCACGAGCTCATGGACAGCGTCATCGCCGAGCTGGGCTACGAGCTGGACCGCATCGAGATCAACGACCTCCGCGAGCACACCTTCTTTGCCCGCATCTACCTGCGGAGGGGCAGCGAGATGGTCGATATCGACGCCCGTCCCAGCGACGCGATCGCCCTGGGTGCGATCGGCGATATCCCGATTTACGTCGCAGAGCACGTCTTGGACGAGGTCAGCCGGGGCGATTTTTAGAAAAATGCCCGATCCCAGCGCGCACGGAATCTACTGTGCGTAAACGCTTTAATTGCCTCTTCACTGACGCGGTAGTCCAGGAACTTGTCAGGCTCATCGCGTTTGTGCTTGTTGATGGTGCTGACCCACAACCTGATGATCGTTTTGTTTGGAAAGGGTTTCTACAGAGCAGGACAGCCCCTTTTCCCTTCAGCAACCGCGACCGGCCTATCGCCCAAACCCCCTATTTTCACACAAAACAAGCGTCCGTCACTTCCGGAACAGAAGGCGCTGCGACGTATATCGCAAACGGTCGCCCTGGTGATGCGAAGCCTTTGATTCATGCGGGAATATTCAACGGCTTGTGCCTGTTGAACATCCCGAACCCGTAAGACTAGGCCTGAGCAAGTTAGCCGGCTTTGTGACGGAAATCTTGCATCGCCGCGGACCACTTACGCTAATCAAAACGGGCTCTGCCCTAACCATCATCCAGGGAAAAGGTAAATTGCAATTATCCAGAACCAATCAGACTTTCTGCCTTGCCTCGGCAGCGGCAATCACGCTGGCCTGCTGCGAACTCGTATGGGCAGCGCCAATCACGTTCCAATACACCGCCGAGTGGGACCAGGACTTCAACGGGGCGCTGGCCGGCGATGAAGTCACCGGGCAGTACACGTTCGACCCCGATCTGCTGGTCTTTAACCTGCCGCTCCCTAACGTCGCGACCTACATGACCCAGGGCTTGTCGGACATCGCGTTTACCCCGATCCAGGTCGGTACGGACGAATTGGTGTTCCTTCCAGGTGGGGGGATTACCGTTGCCGATAATACGCCGTCCGATGGCTACTCCCTCTCGAAGCAAGCCACGCTGGGCGGCGTGCAGATCGAAGACGGGTTCAGTCTGATCATCAGCGGCCCGGGTTCGGTGTTTCCGGGGACCGCCCTGCCGACCGACCCGGCGTTCTTCTCGTTGGCCTCTTCGGGGTTGATCCGCCTCGGTTTTGACGTGTCGGGCGTGCCGGACCCCACGCTGACGCTGACATCGCTGACGCTGGTCCCCGAACCGGCGAGCCTGGCGCTGGTCGGCCTGGGCATGCTGGTAGTGTCGCGTCGAAACAGCCACAGGCGGACATAAAGACCAAACAAACAAGCGCATTCAAACAAACTACGCGGCACGGCCGGGCGTGTCTCGTGTGCAGGTTCCCGGCGGGACCATTTCGGTAAAACAAGCCACACGATTCCTTATTACAAGAAATTGATCATCACATGATTTCAACTGAACCAACCCGTAGGCCTGGCTACTCATCCCTGCGCCTCCTGGGCGCGCTGGCCGCGTGTGCGACAGCCCTGCTGCCCGGCGAAGCGCATGCCCAGAGCGTCTTTTACGAAAGCCCCGCGGGGGCCACCCAGCTCTTTAGTGATGCCGGTTCGTGGGGCCCGGGGGGGCCTCCCGGAGCGGCCGATACCGCGTTTTTCACAAACCTCAATATTGCTTACTCCGTGGATTTCGACTCCGACCCGGTAAACGCCGGGCTGAACATAAGCAATCGGAGCATGCCCTCATTCCGGCCCAATGGCGGGAATGTGATCTACACCATTACAGGAACGACGGCCCTCTCAACCGGCGGCCAACTGACACTGGGGGGAGGCACGGGCGGGACGACATTCAATCTCGTAGCGAACGGCAATTTCCAGATCACGCCTGCGAATCCCCCGCCGCAACAAGCCCTGCCCACCGGCGTCACCGTCTTCGGCGGCGCGCAAATCAACCATACCAGCGGTGATTTTATTGTGGCCGACTATTTCGGTTCGGTCGGCTCCCTGGATATCCGGGGCGCCGGGCGGGTGATCGCTTCCGGAGCCGCTGTGCGGATCGCCCGGCAGGCTTCGAGCCAAGGCAGCATAACGGTGACAGGGGTCAACTCGATCTGGCAGATCACGGCGCCGGTCTTTGATATCGGGTTCGCCGGCGATGCCGATGTGACGATCAACAACGGCGGGTCGCTCCTAAGTGCCAACACCTCGTTAGGGTCAGGCTTCTTCTCTTCAAGCACCGTAGAGGTCACCGGCTCGAGTTCCAGTTGGCTCAACAGCGGCGATCTGACGTTCCGGCGTGCGGGGGCGTTGAACATCAGCCGTGGCGCCAGGGTGACCATCGGCGGGACGGCGGACCTGGCGGAGAATAACAGTTCCATCTCACTTTTCGGCGGGACACTGACCGCCGACACGATCGACCGGGCCGGCGGCGGTGCCTTCAACTTCACCGGCGGGACGCTGCACACAAACACCTTCATCGGCGACCTGACCAACGCCGGCGGCACACTCGCGCCGGGGGCCTCGCCCGGCACCACAACCATCAGCGGCGGCTACACACAACAGGCTGACGGGGCCCTGGAGATCGAACTGGCAGGCCTGCTCGAAGGCGAGTTCGACCGATTATTGATCCAGGGCGACGCCGCGCTGGACGGCACACTCACCGTCGACGTGCTCACCGGCTTCACCCCCGACCTCGGCGACACCTTCGAGATCCTCGACATCGCCGGCACGCTCACCGGCCAGTTCGCCGGCCTGGACGAAGGCGCGCTGCTCCCTGCGGTTGATGGCGCGCAGTTCCAGATCAGCTACCTCGGCGGCGACGGCAACGACGTCGTGCTCACCGCGGTGCCCGAGCCGGGGACGTTGGCGCTGTTGGGGCTGGGTGGGTTTACCCTCCTGCTGCGAAGACGATCACCCGTGATCACCTGACCCAACCTATTTGCACATCGTGGTTAGGGAGAAAACAACTCGACGTCACCAACTGATCGTGGCCTCTTGCTCCTCGGAGTTTTGTGCCACTTAGGCTTTTGCCTGCCCCTTGCTAAAGCCAGTCCAGGTAGTTATGAGGGTGGTCTTGCCCGGTCCTTGAGGACGGGGGAGAGGGCAGTCTCGAACGCTACCAACTTATAGCCATGAGCCTGCACCCTGACGCGCGTTGCATTGCGATGGGGGCGACGCATGTCAGGCACCACCGGAAAGGGGCGGCCGTACGGGGGAGAGCGTTGGGGCAGGGGCTTGGGAGATGGGGGATACGCGGGCCGGGGCGGCCGAGAGGGCGGTTTGAGTGGATATTATCTTATGTTTTGGTTTGGTCTTGAGTTGACAGGGGGTTTGGAGCAGATACACTATGCGGCTCGCCACTGGCTGGTTGCTGTGTTTGCGGCCTGATCCAACGGCGGGGTGAAACCGCTGAAAAGCGAACTAAGGGCTCTTTGACATGACGGCAGGCAAGATTCGAATCAGGATGGAAGCATACGATCACCAGGCGCTGGACTCGTCCGCCAAGGAGATCGTCGACCACGCCAAGCGTACCAGCGCGAAGGTCTCCGGCCCCGTGCCGTTGCCCACGCGGATCGAACGCTACACCGTCCTGCGAAGCCCGCACGTCAATAAGAAGAGCCGTGAGCAGTTCGAGATCCGCACCCACAAGCGGATCATCGACATCAAAGACTACAGCCCCCGCACGATCGAGGCGCTGAACCGGCTGATCGTTCCCGCCGGCGTGTTTGTGAAAATCCTTGCATAGGCAAGTAATTTCGATAGATCCAGTTCAACATGGGGCATGATCCTCTGACGCGAGTCACGATCCGCTAAAGGCACCCCAGGAGACTCCAAGATGGCAAGCGTAATCCTAGGTCGTAAGGTCGGCATGACCCGCCTCTACGACGACGAAGGCAAGAACATCCCGGTCACCGTGATCCAGGCTGGCCCATGCTTTGTGAGCCAGGTCAAGACCACCGAGACCGATGGCTACGACGCGGTGCAGGTCGCGTTCGAAGACGTCAAGGGCCGCAATTCGACGTTCCAGATGATCGGCCACGACGCAAAAGCGGGCATCAGCCCCAAGCGGTTCCACCGCGAGCTGCGTCTGGGCGAAGGCGAAGCGGCCGAGTTCGAGCTTGGCCAGGAGATCGGCGTCGACGTGTTTGAAGAAGTCAAATTTGTTGACATCTCCGGCGTCAGCAAGGGCAAAGGTTTTGCGGGCCCGATGAAGCGGCACGGCTTTAAGGGCCAGGAGGCCAGCCACGGCGTCAAGCGGAAGCACCGCTCGCCCGGTGCGGTCAGCGGCCGATCGAGCAACCTGGGCACCGGTAAGCCTAAGAAGGGCATCCGCATGGGTGGCCGGATGGGCGGCGAACAAGTGACCTGCCGCAGCGTGCAGGTCGTTGGGATTGATAAAGACAAGGGGTTGCTCCTGGTGAAGGGGCCGGTCCCTGGTGCGAATAAAGGCTTGATTTACGTCAAGGAGGCCAAGCGGCTTTACAAGCAGAAGGCGAGAATCGCCAAGGCGTCGTAAGTCGGTGGGCTGAGCTCAATAGCCAGCCCTTGATCCGAAACTGCATCGTCGCAACAACACGGCTCTTGAACCGAGTCCAAGGGACTAACCATCGGCCACCCGGCCAGTCCCTCGCGGCGAACCCAACGCATGCCTCCCGAGGCAGGCACCGTAGGTAGATAACGATGATCGAAATCCCCGTATACAACACGTCCGGCAAGCAGACCGGCACCGTCGAAGTCGACGAGCAGAAGCTCGGTGGCGAGGTGCGTCCCGCGCTGCTCAAGCAGGCCTATGTCCGTTCCCACGCCAACCGTCGGCCGGACAACCAGAAGACCAAGACGCGAAGCGATGTCGAGGGCTCGACCCGCAAGCTCTACAAGCAGAAGGGCACGGGCAACGCCCGCCGCGGCGACAAGAAGGCCAACATCCTCCGCGGTGGTGGCCACGCCAAGGCCAAGGTCCGCCACTCCTGGCGGCAGGACATGCCCGCCAAGATGCGCAAGCTCGCCAACCGCAACGCCCTCTTGGCAAAAGCGGTCGACGGCGAGATCCGCCTGGTCGAGTCGTTCGGCGTAGACAAGCCATCGACGAAAGCCTTCAAGGCACTGATCGACGCCCTTAAGATCGATCGCACCTGCCTCATCGCGTTCAGCGATACCCGCGGCGTGGAAGCCAAGTCCGCCGCCAACCTCGAACATGTTGACCTGACCCAGATCGACCGGCTCAACGCCTTCGACCTGCTCAATCACCGATACCTCGTCGCCGAGAAGGGCGCATTCGAGGACTACATCGCTCGCGCAACGGCTTCGGTTAAAGAAGTTGACGCGAAGCAGGAGGTGGCCGCGTAATGGAACCGACCCACGTTATCAAGCGACCGCTGATTACCGAGAAATCGACCTACGAAGCGTCGGGCGAAGTCCCGCGCGGCAAGAACGCGGGCCAGCCGCTGAACCGCTACTCGTTCGAAGTCGATTCGAAAGCCCGCAAAGGCGATATCGCCAAGGCGATCGAAGCGATCTACAGCGTCCGCGTTGTCAAGGTCAACACCCAAACCCGTAAGGGCCAGTACTTCCGTACGAAGTTTGGCCCCGGCAAAACCTCGAGTTGGAAAAAGGCCCTGGTCACGCTGCATGCGGACGACCGGATCGACCTGTTCTAAGAACCCTTGGCGAGCGATCGCCTTTAGATAGAGACCCAATCATGGCAGTCCGCGTCTACAAACGAACCACGCCCGGCCGGCGCAACGCCTCGGTCAACCTCTATAGCGAGGTGACCAAGACCAAGCCCGAGAAGACCCTTCTTCAGAAGAAGACGAAGACCGGCGGCCGCAACCACCACGGCAAGCTGACCGACCGCAACATCGGCGGCGGCAACAAGCAGCGCTACCGCCGCATCGACTGGTCCCGCAAGAAGGACGACATGGTCGCCACGGTCATCGGTGTCGAGTACGACCCCAACCGTTCGGCCAACATCGCCTTGGTCCAGTACGAGGACGGCGAGAAACGCTACATCATCGCCCCGAAGGAACTCACTGACGGCGACAAGATCATCTCGTCCAGCGAGAAGTGCGAGCCAAAGGTCGGCAACTGCATGCCGATGAAGTTCATCCCCACAGGGCTGAATGTGTACTGCGTCGAGATCCAGCCCGGCAAGGGCGCCCAGCTCTGCCGATCGGCGGGCACCTACGCACGCCTGACCAACCGCGAAGGCAAGTGGGCCACGCTCGTCCTGCCCTCCGGCGAAGTCCGGCAGGTCTCCGTCAACTGCCGTGCAACCATCGGCGGCGTCGGCAACTCCGACCACAACAAGACCAAGCTCGGCAAGGCCGGCATCAGCCGCAAGCTCGGCCGACGCCCGCACGTCCGCGGCATGGCCAAGAACCACCACGAGCACCCCATGGGTGGTGGCGATAACAGCTCGTCGGGCAACCGCCCCCCCGCGTCGAAGACCGGCGTGCTGGCCAAGGGTGGCGGCACCCGTAAACGCGGCAAGAACTCCAACAAGCGGATCATCCGCCGACGCACCAGCAAGCGTTACGGCCAACTGAAACTCCGCGGCTAACGAAACGAACCCCGCTGGGCAACTTGCCCGGCAAACCCTTTAGGAACAGCGAATGTCACGCTCTCTGAAAAAAGGCCCATACGTCGATCTGAAGCTCTACCGCAAGGTCGAGAAGCTCAACCAGCAGGATCGCCACGAGCCGATCAAGACCTGGGCCCGCTCCTGCACCATCGTGCCCGAGTTCGTCGGCCACACCTTCATGGTGCACAACGGCAAGAGCCACCTGCCCGTGCTGGTCACCGAAGACATGGTCGGCCACAAGCTCGGCGAGTTCGCCCTGACCCGCAACTTCCGATCGCACACCATCGGCACCAAGGCCCAGCGTGCCGCCGGCATCAAGTAAACGACCCCATGAAGCGCCGCGGCTTGCCGCGTAACACGCACGGAACCGAGACCCAACGATGGCTTACACCAGTAAATACCGCATGGCCCGGATCAGCCCGACCAAGGCCCGCCCCGTCATGGACATGATCCGTGGCAAGCGCATCGACGAAGCCGAGACCATCCTCGCGATGTCTAAGCTCCGTGCCGCGGCGATGATCAAGGGCGTCCTCGCCTCCGCCGTCGCCAACGCCGACCAAGCCGAAGCGAACATCCGCAGCCTCGTCATCACGGACGCCCGTGCCGACGCCGGCCCAACCATGAAACGTTTCCAGCCCAAGGACCGTGGCCGAGCCCACCCCATCCTGAAGCGTACCAGCCACCTGACCATCGCAGTTGATAGCAAGTAACTGACTTAATGAAGCGACGCGGCTCCGCCGCGCAACACACCCGAGATACACATGGGACAAAAAGTTCATCCATTCGGATTCCGCGTCGGGATCACCGAGGCCCACAAGAGCCGCTGGTACGCGCCCAAGGCGTTGTACGGCGAGCTGCTCGTTGAGGACTTCAAGATCCGCAGGTTCCTCGACAAGGAACTCAACCGCCGTGGCCCCTTCGCCGCCGTCTCGGACATCCACATCGAGCGGACCCGCGAAGAGCTGAAGATCATCGTCAAGACCGCGCGTCCCGGCCTGGTGATCGGTCCCAAGGGTTCGAACATCGATGCCCTAACCAGCGAATTGCAACGCATGACCGGCCGAAACGTGTCGCTCAACTGCGTCGAAGTGACCAACCCCGACGCCGACGCCCAGCTCGTCGGCGAGTCGATCGCCGAGCAGCTCGCTAAGCGGGCCAGCTTCCGCCGTGTGATGAAGATGAAGGCCGAGGCCGCCATCAACGCCGGCGCCAAGGGCGTGAAGATCCAGATGTCCGGCCGCCTGGGCGGCCATGAAATGTCCCGCACCGAAGACATCCGGATGGGGGCCGTGCCGCTGCAGACCCTCCAGGCCGAAGTGGACTACGGCTTTGCCGAGTCGCTGACGACCTACGGGATCATCGGCGTGAAGGTGTGGATCTACAAGGGCATGTACCACGAGGTCGAAGAGGGTGAGATCACCTCCAAGGCCGCCGGTGCCCGACCCCGTGCCCGTGGACGGCGTTAATCGAATTGAACTTAGAAACCTCCTCGCAGCATCTGCGACGGATTGGAGCATAAACGATGCCCCTGATGCCAAAAAGAGTGAAGTTCCGCAAGGAACACCGCGGCAAGCTGAAAGGCAACGCCTCCCGTGGCAACTTCGTTGCGTACGGCGAGTACGGCCTGCAGCTGACCCAAGGCGGCTGGCTGACCGCGCGACAGATCGAGGCCGGCCGTATCGCCGCCCGTCAGTACGTCTCGCGTGAAGGCAAGCTGTTCGTCCGCGTCTTCCCCGACAAGCCCATCTCCAAGAAGCCCTTGGAAACGCGTATGGGTAAGGGTAAGGCCGAGCCCGAGTACTGGGCCGCCCGTGTCAAGCCCGGCACGATCATTTACGAGATCTCCGGTGTCCCCAAGGACCTGGCCAAGGCCGCGTTCGCCCGTGTCGCGCACAAGATGCCGTTCAAGTGCCGCTTCGTGGAGCGTCGCCACGCGTAATACGCCGCTCGCGGCTTCGCACTGCAATCAAACTGGGATAGACCCATGCCAATCAAAAAAGAAGAACTACACAAGATGAGCGACGCGGAGATCGCCGAAGAATCGGCCCGCCTCCGCAGCAGGTTGTACGAGCTGCGCCAGCAGGCCGTCACCGAGAAGCTCGAAAACAACCGCGAGCCCGGCAACATCCGCAAGGACATCGCCAGGCTGCTCACCGAAAAACGTTCGCGTGAATTGACCAAGGCTTAACCCCAAGAAAGCGCCCGATGTCCGAAACGAATACCAAAAAAGTTACCGGCACCAAGGTCGGCGTCGTCACCAGCTCCAAGCGTGACAAGACCCGAACCGTCGCGGTGGAGTACCAAAAGGTCCACGCCAAGTACGGCAAGCGCCTCCGCCGTGAAGCGAAGTTCCAGGTCCACGACGAGTCCAACGAATCGGGCGAGGGCGACCGCGTCGAGATCGCCCAGTGCCGGCCGCTGAGCAAGACCAAGAGCTGGCGGCTGGTCCGCGTGCTCGAGAAGGCCCCCGAAGCCGTGAGCCACAACGCAGAGGCCCCGACCGCCGGGTAAACCGGCATGAACCGACGCGGCCTGCCGCGTGAAACGAACAAGCAACCCACCCGCGACTAAACCCGATTTGGCGCGAAGGAACAAGCGATGATCCAACAGGAATCCAGAGTCGACGTAGCGGACAACAGCGGCGCGAAAATCGCGTACGTCATCCGCGTGCTTGGCCGGTCGACCGGCCGTGACAAGTCCACCCGCCCCAGCGCCTCATTGGGCGACCGCGTGGTGTGCTCGGTCAAGAAGGCGCTGCCCGGCAGCGACATCAAGACCGGCACCATCGTCAAGGGCGTGATCGTCCGCACCAACTACCCGGTGCGCCGGGCCGACGGCAGCTACGTCCGCTTCGACAAGAACGCCATCGTCCTGATCGACGACAACGGCAACCCCCGCGGCACACGCATCTTCGGTGCCGTCGCGCGTGAGCTCCGTGAACAGAGCTACATGAAGATCGTCTCGCTGGCCAGCGAGGTCGTGTAAGCAAACCACACAACGCGTCCGGCAAAGACCGCACGCCGAACGCTAAGAGCTAGAGGCTAGAACAATGGCACGACACATCCGCAAAGACGACCAGGTCATCGTGACCGCTGGCGCCGACAAGGGCCAGAAGGGCAAGGTGCTCCGCGTGATCACCGGCGAGAACCGCGTGATCGTGGACGGCATCAACGTCCGCCGCAAGCACGTCAAGCCGACCCAGTCCAACCCGCAGGGCGGCGTGGTCTCCGTGGCCATGCCGATCCACATCAGCAACATCTCGCCCGTGGACAAAAACGGCAAAGCAACCCGCGTCCGTTTCGAAACCAACAAGGACGGCGAGAAGGTCCGCGTCGCCGCCACAACCGGCGAAACACTGTCCGTTCTGAAGAAGGCCAAGTAAACAAACTCAACCTCGCATAAGCCGTCCACGCACATCCCGTGGCGCCGCAAAAGAGCAAGACCATGACCCCCCGCATCAAGACACAATTCGAAGGCCCGGTCCTTGAGAAGATCAAGTCCGAGTACGGCGTCACCAACCCGATGGCGATGCCCAAGCTCGACAAGATCGTCATCACCGTCGGTATGGGCAACCAACTCGACGGCACGAAGCTCAACCCCAAGGCCCGCGAGCAGGTCATCCAGGACCTCTCCCTGATCACCGGCCAACGCCCGATCATGAAGAAGGCCAAGAAAGCCGTCTCGAACTTCAAGCTGCGTATCGGCTACGAGGTCGGCTCGATGGTGACCCTCCGCGGCAACCGCATGTGGGAGTTCTACGACCG
>JAHQVV010000110.1 GCA_019634195.1 Phycisphaeraceae bacterium
GCTGGCCGGGCTGCTGGTCTTGGTCGGTTGCCCCGGCAAGGACGAGCCCGCGGACGAGCCGGCCGAAGAGACGACGCAGCAGCCGGCCCAGCCGGAGGTGGTGTCGCCGCTGGAGCTGCTGCCTGATGATGAGGACGAGCCCGCGGGGCAAGCCGAGCCGGCGGTCGAGATCGACGCGTCCGCACCCAACGCGGTGCACCGGCACGCGGGACGCAGTGCCTTCCCCGAAGCGGGCGAGTCGGTCACCCAGCTCATCGCCGCCAAGCGGTTGAGCGACGAGGATCAATTCCTCGAGCCGATCGATCCGTCGGACATCCCCGACGTCGTGCCGTGGACCGAAGCCCACAAGTACATCGGCCACGAGATCACCGTCGAGGGCAAGATCGTGGACATCGGCGAGTCGCGCGACGGCAAGGTCAGCTTCCTGAACTTCCACGAAGATTGGCGTGGCAAGTTTTACATGGTGATGTTCGACGACCTGACGAAGACGCTGGACACGAGCGTCGAGGCGATGTTCAAGGGCAAGACCCTGCGCGTCAGCGGCGAGGTCGAGGACCACCGCGGCCGACCACAGATCAAGATCCTCTCGCTGGATCAGGTTGAATTCGTTGGCGGATAGGCGCTCTTGCGTTACCATCCTTACCCATGCCTGCAGACCAAGACCCGCTGAACGCCAAGGTTGTCGAGCGACAGCTCCTCCACGACACGCTTGGCATCTTCCGAATCGCCTATGAAGGGGAGGGGCCGAAGAAGGATTTCGAGCCCGGGCAGTTTGCGAACCTGGCGTTGATGCCGCCGCCCGAGGCGGTGGAAGCGCAAGCGAAAGCAGAGGCCGAGGGTGATGCGCCTAAGCGTCGCCGGCCGGGCCGGGTCAAGCTGGTCCGCCGGGCGTACTCGATCGCCTCGCCGCCGAGCGAGAAACGCTGGCTGGAGTTCTACATCGTCGCGGTGGACGAGGGCGCGCTGACGCCCAGGCTCTTTGACCTCGACGTCGGCGACCGGCTGTTCATGGACACCAAGATCAAGGGCCACTTCACGATCAAGGACGTGCCCGACGGCAAGAACCTCGTGACCGTCGCGACGGGGACCGGGCTTGCCCCGTTCCTCTCCATGTACAAGCAGTACAAGGACACCCCCGGAAGGTTCAACCGCTTTGTTTTCATCCATGGGGTGCGCGTCGAGGAAGACCTCGGCTACCGCGACTACTTTCAGCAGCTTGCCAAGGACGACCCGCGTATCGTGTACCTGCCAGCCGTGAGCCGGGCACCGGAGGACAGCGGCTACGCGGGCTACCGCGGCCGGGTGACGACGATGTTCAGCGACGGGACGTACGAGCAGGCCACCGGCGCGAAGCTCAACCCCGAGACCGACCACGTCTTCCTGTGCGGCAACCCCGCGATGATCGACCAGCTCGAGGCCGAGCTTGTCGAGCGTGACGGTTTTACCGTTAAGAGCCCCCGTCAGAAAGACGGCAACCTGCACTTTGAGCGGTATTGGTGATGAGCAGGTAATCCACCCCCCGGCCGATCGTCGATAACAGGCCTAGGCCTGGTCTCCCCGCCAATGTCCCCGATTGGACCCGCCTTGCTCGCGTTAACCTTCACCTACATCCTGCCCTGGGCCATCGCGCTGGCGCTGCTGTTCGAGGCGGTGACGGTGCTCTTCCGCTTTGGGTTTAAGGTCCAGGCCACGCGCGACACGGCCAGGTACGTCGCCCGCTGGACGCGGGGCTTTCGCATCCATCACGGGTACTGGGGCGTGCCTTTGCTTGTCCTCGGCGTCGCGGTGTTGGCCACCTCGATCGGGCCGATGCAGGCCGCGGTCTGGTCGATGATCCTGGGCCTGGCGCTGATCAAGTCGGACCTGATGCACCACTTCCTGGTGCTCTGGCCGATCACGGGCAGCCACGACTTTGACCTGGTGTATCCCGAGCGTGAGCGGTACCGCCGGCGGCGATCAGGCTGACGCGCTACGCCACGCGGTCCAGTAGGCCTGCATGCGTTTCATCATCGCGGCGGGGGTCTCGGCCAGCGCGGTATCCAGGTCGGGCCCTAAACAGGCGGCGGCACGCTGGGCCATGGGCTTTTTGCTCGGCAGGGCTTTGGATGCGCCCTTGCCCAGCTCTGCCCGCAGGGCCGTGTCGAGTTTGTCGTTGATGATGAGGGTGTTCAGTTCGTCCGTCGCCCGGGTGATCAGCTTGCGCTGGGCCTTGACCATGGATGGGCAGCATTTGCTGACCACGCCGAGCTGGGTGGCCAGTTCGATGAGGGCCCGGGCCAGGGCGGGCAGGGTGGCCGCCGTGATCGGCTCGTTGGCGAGCTTGCGGGCTTTGGCGTAGGTGCGTCGCAGGCCGCGCGGCGGCTGGTCGCTTGCGATCGCGTCCACGGGCCAGCCGCCCAGGTGGCCACGCAGTTCGGCCATGTCCGCGACCAGGCGGTAGATCGCTGGGTTGAAGCTGCCGGCCTTGGAGCTCATCGCGCTGCCGGACTGGCCGCCCGCGGCCCAGCGCTTGCGCAGCGTCTTTACGGCCGAGGCCAACGCCGAGTCGGGGGGGTTCTTCTTGTACCGCTGGCCCAGCTGCCCGGCGAGCAGGACCGGCTCGGTCAGCCTGGCGAGCCCGTCGCTGAGCCGGGTCAGGATCGCTTGGTCGCGGCGGGCCACCGGCCGGGGCAGGTCGGGCTCGACGAGCGCCAGCACGGCCCTGGCCTGATCGATCGCCTCCGCGGCGGCGACACCCTGGTCGGCCTGTCGCGTCAGGCAGCGGATGGCCGATTCGACCTGAGCGCAGGCGATGCGTTTGAGGCCGGGCCCGGCGGGTTCTTGTTTGCGGAGGGTGCTCATGGGGGCGTGCTAAGCAGGCGTGTTAATGAGAATTGGGTTAGCAATGATAGCCTCCCCGCCGATACACACCGGTTGCCCACACGATTTCTAACAACCGTAATGCGTCTGATGAGCCCCGGAGTGAGATATTGGCAAGCGAGGCCCCAGCCGAGCTTTTCGTATATAGGCTTAATTGAACGGCAGATCGATGCTGAAGCTGAGGATCTGCGTGTCGTCGCCTTCTTCTTCGAGGATCGGGAAGCCGAAATCGATCGCGATCGGGGCCTGGCCGAAGAAGGGGATCCGCAGACGCACGCCCGTGCCCACCGAGACGCGCCACTGGTCGAAGCCGAAGTCGTCCTGGATCGTGCCCTGGTCGGTAAAGAAGGCCCAGCGGACGAACTGGGAGTACACCGGGACCTCGTACTGCAGCCGGCTGATGAACTGGAAACGCCCGCCGACCGGGTCGTCGCCCAGGAGCATGGTGTCGTTGCGGATGCCGCGTGGCCCGACGCCACGGAAGGCGAAGCCGCGGAAGTCACGCCCGCCGGCGTAGAAACGCTCGAACAGCGGGACGTCGCTGGTGTCCTGGGGGATGTAGCCGGTGTCGAACTGCAGCGAGACGATGGTCTTGCGGCCCAGGAAGTCTTCATCAAGCGTCCAGAACTGGCTGTAGCCGGCGGAGAACCGGGTGAAGTCGTAGTCCCCGCCCACCGCGCCGAACTGGTTGAGCCCGAGGTTCAGGCGCGAGCCCCGGCTCGGGGTGATGTTCGAGTCGGTGGTCGAGCGTGTCAGGCTGAGCCCCAGGGCGCTCAGGTCGCTCTCGCCGGCGACGGCAAACACGTCGACCGGGGCTTCCGGCTCGATGTCGCTGATGTCCACCTGCTCAAAGCGGAACCGCACCGACCCGGTCCACACATCGCCCAGCCGTCGGCCAAACCCGGTGCGGACGCCGATGCGGCCCTCGTCGAAGTCCTCGCGGACCGCCTCGAACGCGGATAGGGAGATATCAAAGAAGTAGTCGGTCTCGAACAGGTACGGCTCGCGGAAGCCGATCGAGTAGTTGCTGATGTCGTTGCCCGGCTGCAGCGTGATGTTGAACGTCTGCCCGGCCCCGAGGAAGGCGCGCTGGGCGAGGAACTCGTCCATGCTCTCGGGCCAGTCGGCGATGTCGAAGTTGCGTTGCTCCAGCGAAATCGCACCGAAGACGCCCGAGTCCGAGCTCAGGCCTGCCCCGATGCTGAAATTGCCGGTGTTCTTTTCTTCCGCTTCGATCAGGAAGGTGCGGTACAGGTCGTCTTCATTGCCCAGCGCGGTGATCGTGCCGTTGGAGAACCAGGTGCTTTCGCGGACGAGCCGGCGCGTCTCTTCGAGCCCGCGGAGGTTGACCGGCCGACCCGGTTCCAACCCACGCACGCGACGCAGCAGCACCTTCTGATCCGTGCGGGTCAGCCCGATGATCACGATGTCGTCGACCATCGTCGGGCCGGTGCCCTCGTCGATCTGGACCACCACATCGACCTTCGGCTGGTTGGGATCGAACGTGCGGTTGATGGACACGCGGGTGTTGATGAACCCGATCTCGCCGTACCACAGCCGGACCGCTTCCTGCGAGTCGGCTAGTCGGTCGTCGCTATAGACCCCGCCCTTAATCAGGCTCAGCACCATGCGGATCTGGTCTTCGCTCATGAGTTGGTCGGTGAACGGTGCGCCGTCTTTGGTGAAGCGCACCTGGATGTCGCGGACGGTGTGCTGCTTGCCCTCGTTGACCTCGAAGGTCACGATCGCGCGGTTCTGTCTCGGCGAGAGGTCGATGCGTCGGCCGACCTGCGCGTTGAGGTAGCCGCGGTCCTGGTAGTACTTGCGGATCGCCGCGACATCGATGTCCAGCTGCGTGCGGTCCATGTACCCGGCAACGAACGGCCAGAGGTACGACTCCTGCCCGACCTGGCTGGCCAGGCGGTCGTCGTCGTAGACCTGGTTGCCCTCGTAGCGCAGCTCCGTGACACGGACGCGCGGGCCTTCGGTGATGCGGAAGATCAGCTCGCGCTTCTCGTCCAGCGCCTTTTTGTCGTAGCTCACCGACGCGGCGAAGTGGCCCTTCTCGGCGTAGGCCAGCTCGATCGCGCGCGCGCCGCGGTCGATCAGTGACTTGTCGATCGGGTCGCCGGGCTTGAGCAGCACAAGCGTCAGCAGCTGTTCGGCGTTGAGGCGTTTGGCGCCGACGAAACGCATGGCCAGCAGCCGGGCCTGTTCGGTGACGGAGAAGATGACATCGATCGAGCCGTCGCCGTTGTCTTCGACCTTGGCCACGACGGTGTCGAATCGGCCCAGGAAGGTCAGCCGACGGATGTCCTCGTTGATGGTGCTCTGCCGGTAGGGCTGGCCGACGGCGGTGCGGACGGTGTTCTCAACCAGCTTCTTAGGCGTCGTGTCCAGGCCCTCGACGCGGACCTCACGGACCAGCCGGCCCTCGGGGTCGATGGCCTGCGCACTGGCGGTGGTCATCGTGACCAGAACGATGAGCAGGAACAGGATCGGGATATTCAGCCGGATAAGGGCGTGACAGGCCGGGGACAAGCATGAGCTCCTGGATGGACAGTGCGGAGTTTACACGAGCAGGCGGATCAGGGGCGCTTTTTGAGGCTCAGGCTTGCCTTAAATTAGGTGTCGGAGGCCCGCCGGTACTTACTTGCTGCCCCCTGCTGGCCGATCTAAACTAAAGTGCTCTGGACGGGTGTCGTTTCGCCTGCCGAGCCAGTGGTATACGCTGCGTGCTTGGCCGGTCCCAGCGGACCGAGCCCGTCCCTGAAGGACTATGCAGCCCCCGGCGACCCGCCGGTGCCGCGCACCGCGACCCGAGGTGACCCTATGACCGCGACCAACGCCAGCCCGTCCGACCCCGATGTCGCTAAGGGCGGCCGACCCTCCGATCAGCTCTCCGACGACCAGCTCGTCAAGATGCTCTACGACATGATGCTCATCCGCCGCTTCGAAGAGAAGA
>JAHQVV010000111.1 GCA_019634195.1 Phycisphaeraceae bacterium
ATCTTGCTCACGCGCGAATGTGAGACAAAACGCATCATTCGGATCCAGGGCATCACCGGCTGGTACCGCATTCAATACTTAGACCCACATGTTTCGAAATATTAAAAAATACCATATCGCTGGCTTGAGTTCTGCCCTGCTTTGTGGCGGGATACTGGCGTCCTCATCCAGGGCCGCAGAATCCGAAATCCAACCGACCTCGCCCGCTACCACTCGACAGGATCTTTTCAAATCCGTCAAACAACTCGACCTCGCGATCAAGAGCTTGCCGCCAACACTCCGGGCAAGCGGCTCTCCTGAAGAAGGCTGGGATCTACAAGGCAGAATCCAGAAATCAGCAACAGTGATCATCGGTCCTCCTGATGTGAAATGGGATGTCTCGGCATTCAGCTTGTTTAGCATTAGCCTTCAAAATGCAGGCACGGGGACAGTGTTTATTACCGCAAGGCTGGACAACCCTGGTGCGGCTGACTGGGCCAACAGTTCTAAAAGCCAGGCCTACATCCTCCCCGGTGAAAGCGGCACCTTGACGGTTGCCTACCCGAGGAGTTGGGACAAGGATGACAGCCCGGATGCGTTCGAGCCCGCTTCGGCCAAGCCCAACGGCTGGCGCTCGCATTGGAAATCATTTGACCCATCCAACGTAAGAAGTTGCCGACTGGTCATCCAATCCACTGACCCGGGCATCAAGCTCCAGTCGATCACCGCCCACCTCGCATGGCCATACGGTAAAGAGGCAAATCAATCTCTCCTGGATCTGCCGCATATCGACCGCTTCGGACAGTCGATCCCTTTCACTTGGCCCAGCAAGGTCGCGACTGAAGATGGTTTGAAGCAGCAAGTGAAGGCAGAAGCCGACATACTTCGGGCCGGGCCTACGATCGATGACCGGAACCAATTCGGCGGCTACCTCAACGGCCCCCAACTCGAGGCAACCGGTTACTTCCGCACTGAAAAACACAAAGATAAGTGGTGGCTCGTCGACCCCTCGGGCCGGCTGTTCTGGTCGAACGGCGTCTGCACGGTTGGGAATCGAGCCATCGCCCCGCTATCACCCGATCGCCACGCCTTGTTCGTAGAACTGCCCGAAGCAGGAACACCAGAACACGACGCCGCGATCGTCCCCTACAAGCCCTACGGCGAGTGGGGGCGGGCGGTCGACTTCCTCAGGCTCAACACCATGCGGAAATACGGCAAAGACTGGGAGGCAACATCCCGCGACATTACGCACCGCAGGCTAAAAGCCTGGGGCTTCAACACGCTTGGTGCGTGGTCGGATGCTGAATTACTTGACGACCAACGCACGCCACATACGGAGATCCTCCACATCTGGCCCGGGCAACACGCGCTAGAACATACGCCAGACCCCTACGAGGCCGGCTTCAAGGAGCGCCTCAATGACGCTGTCGCTTCGCTGTCAAAACAACGCGCGAACGATCCGTGGATGATCGGTGTCTTTATTGACAACGAAATCGTCTGGCACAACAACTACCCCGAGCGTGTCATCCTCAAAGGCCCCCAACAGCCGGCCTACGGTGCTTTTGTGCGTCACTTACAGCAATCGTACCCGTCGATCGAATCGCTGAATAAGGCCTGGGGAACGGACGTCAAGAGTTGGGACGCCTTGGATCCCGGCAAGGGTAACAAGTGGAAAGCCGATCGGCTTGAACTCTTCGGCCTCGTAGCAGATCGGTACTACCGCCTCTGCAAACAAGCCCTGGCTAAGCACCTGCCGGATCATCTTTATCTCGGCTCGCGCGTTCATACCTGCCCGGCAGTTGTTGCGGAGAAGATTGCCAAGCACGTCGATGTGTTCAGCATTAACCACTACGCGCCGCTAGCGGGGACCGCTCAACTACCGAAAGACGCCGACCTGCCAGTCATGATCACGGAGTTTCATTTCGGCACGCTCGATCGCGGCGTCGTTGGCATGTCACTCTCGCCGGTCCACGGACAGGCCCAACGGTCTCGCTGCTTCGGGGCCTACGTCACCGCGGGCCTGCTGCACCCCAACATCGTCGGCACGCACTGGTTCGCCTACTCCGACCAATCCACGGTTGGCCGGCCCAACGAGAACTATCAGATCGGGCTCATCGATATCACCGACCAGCCCTACCCCGAGATGACAGCGATGTCCCAGGTGATCGCAAGACAGATGTACGAGATGCGGCTGAGTGATGACACCGATACGCTACAAGCGATCCATCGCGTTTTAGCAGAAGCCCAGAAGCAATAGAGCTTCAGCTTGCTCGATAGCAATAAGTTGAAACAAGCCGCTCTTAAGGTGCTGGGAAAAGGCCGGTGTCGTTCTGACGAATGATCTGCTGGGCGTTGTGCTCAGTTTCGTTACCTGCAGGCGTGCCCTGCGCCGCACCTGCCCTTGCGTTTGAGAAGATGTTGTCCGGACCAGTTGTTTTAACACGGTTATAAGATAGGGTGTCGGAAATCTCCGATGTCTGAAAGGTCTCGGTATGGTTATCATTGAAGGATATCCCACCGGTCCACTGGCCAGCCTGTTTAGTAGATTGCAGGCTGTAATGAGTGCTGGAATCTTCTCGGTTGACCGTTGGGGTTGCGCCCGCGTTTCGATATAAACGGTCGCTCACAACGACGGCTTGTGAGTTGGCCTCGGCACGCCACTCGAATGCTCGGCCTGGCGACATCTCAGAGCCACCACGCATGATCCTCGGCAGCGCATAGGAATGGATCGCGGCGTTTGGGGTGTACTCGCGAATACCATTGTCTTTCCAAGCTTGCACTGCGGCCAAGACTTCAAATGGGCTGATCAGATAATCCGGCGTAAACATATCGCTCTCCAGGCAAATGATATAGCGCGTCGGCACATCGCCGCCTGCCCGTTGACCGGAAGCAAAGGTGATTGTCCGAACCCTCGACGCTTGAAGGAGAGCCTCGTCTGCGTCGGTCGTTAGCTTGACCATACCGGGGTACAAGCTCTTATTTGATTGCGAGTAGATGAACATACCCTGCTGGATGCCACGGATCTGCGTGTTAGATTGCATCGCGCGGGCGGATCGCCTCGCTGAGCTGAGTGCGGGCAACAAGATCGCGATCAGCAGCGCGATGATGGAGATGACAACCAGCAATTCGATCAGGGTAAATGCGTTCTGACGTTTCATAGAAAACCTTTTGCAGGGAAAGACTTAATCGTTGCGTATTCACCGTGTCACGAGACGCCGCGGGTCAGCCGCCTGATCTGAGATGCGTCGCACGACGACGGCTAATTCGGCCGCGGTCTGCTCGACCGCTAGTTCATACTGTTCGTTCATGTGCAGCCCATCGATCGTGTCGAACCGTTGCTGGATTTCCCCCGCGCGGATGAGCACGTATCGCCGCCCGGGCTCAGGCTTGATCTGGCTCGCATCGATGCACAACGAGCCGGCTAGCGATGCGTTTCCCTGGATGTCGATGGATGGGCTTGTGCCGCGGTTTGTGCCGAGTTGGATGGACACCGCCTGCGATGGATCAAGGTTAAACGCGCCAGTCGCCAGGAGCGTGCCGTTCTGCCCAAGCCTGAGATCGCCTCGGCCCAGCGCTGCACCGTTGCCCGCAACGAACTCGCCTTCCTTGATATTCATCGCACCGGTCAGACCGTTCTTGCCCTTGAGCGTCAGCGTGCTGGTGCCGGTCTTGGTCAGTGATCGGCCCTCACGGAGTTCAACGAGGTCGCCACTGATGACAAAGCTCTGGTTGCCGTTGCCGAGGACCTGCAGATGGTCATAGATGTGCAGGTCGAGCCGGACATCAAACGTGTACGTCTGCGCGTTGGGCTTGTCCGTGTTCAGCACGAGTTTGGGGGCCTTGCCCTTGAGGTCTTTTGCGAGCAGGACCGGCTGACCCGCGATCGTCGCGGTGCCGTTGCCTTTCAAGGGCGTCTGACGGTGAATGAACACGAGGCGGTTAGCGATGAATGGCTGGCCACCAACACGACGCAGATCGTTGATCGATTCATAGCCGGCGACATCACGATTTCGGAAAATCAATGCTGTATTCGGGCACGAGTCGTATGGCGTCAGCGTCGCCTGGACAGGCTTGTCCGAGTCGATCCAGATGTTCTCTTCCGACCAGCGTGCCGACGCGTCCACGCCCTCGCGGAAGCGGAAGTCATAGAAGCCATTGACTTTTAGCGCCATGTTGTCGTAGCGCGGCTTATCCATCAGGACGTCGTAGTCCGTCATGATGCGCTTCATTCCCTCAACAAGTTCCGGCTTTTCTTTGACTAGGTTCGTTTTCTCACCCTTGTCGTTGACGACATCAAACAAGAGGTAGCCATCGCCGGGGCGATAGATCAGCTTGTGGTCGCCCTTGCGGACCGCGTGCTGCAGGCCGGAGTAACGGCGCAGGAACAAAGACTCGTGCGGCTCGCCCTTGCTCGGATCATTGATGAACGGCAGCAGGTCAACGCCATCGATCACGTCGCCCTCGGTAAACACCCCGCCTCCCGCAGCGAACGCCGTCGGCAACAGGTCGATAATGTGCACCGGGTGGTCGAAGAAGTCGACGTCGTCATCCTGATACGCCGCGTCGAGCCCCCAGCCCGCGACGATCATGGGCACGCGGATGCCGCCCTCCCACTGCGAGCCCTTGCCGTGCCGCAGCGGGAAGTTGCTCGAGTAGTTCGGGTTGGAGTCGTGGCTGTCGCCGCCGTTGTCGTTAATAAAAAGGATCAGCGTGTTGTCGCGGATCGAGTCGGCGGTATCGCCATCACCGTTCGGATCATCCAGCGAGCCCAGTATCTTGCCGATGTTGCGGTCCAGGGCGAGCTGCATCGCCGCCTGGATCTCGCGGTTCTTTTTCATGCCGTGGCCGAGCTTGGCGATCGCCGCGATGTCTTCCCTGGTCGCGTGCATCGGGTTGTGCGGCGCGGTGAACGAGCTGTACATAAAGAAGGGCTTGTCGCCTGCCGCGTGCTTGCGGATGTAGTCGACGGTCATGTCGCCGAAGGTGTCGGTGACGTACTGCCCGGCATAGTCCGCTTCGACGACCCTGTCTTCGGTGACCTTGCCCTTGCCGTTGGACTCGGTTAGACGCAGCGCCTGTGTGCCCCGGGCTTCTCCGACCCAAAACGAGCGTGAGCCGGCGATGATGCCGTGGAAGTGTTCGATGCCCTGGTTCTGCGGGACGTTGCCCAGGACGAGTTTGCCGTTGCGCTGGCTGTTAGGATGCGCCCCAAGATGCCACTTGCCGATACACGCGGTGGCGTAGCCCAGCGACTGCATGCGCTCCCAGATCGTCACCGCCTTGCATGGCAGGCCCTGCACACTCGGCGTTTCCGTGATCGGTTTGGTCACAAACCCGCTGCTGGAGATATTGTTCGAGTAGCCGATGCGGGCGGTGTACATGCCCGTGGCCAGCATCGCGCGGGACGGGCTGCAGACCGAGCCGGCATACGCATTAGAGAACGCCACGCCACGCACGGCGAGGGCATCAAGGTTGGGCGTTGGGATTTTCTTGCTGCCCTGGAAGCCGAAGTCCGCGTAGCCCGCATCATCGGAGATGATAATCAAGACATTGGGCTTGTCTTGAGCGTTTGCTGAGCAAACCAACAACGCAAGACCGAACACCGCAGCAAATGCCAGCATCAGTCGTGTGTTCATGTGGTTGCACCTGGAGTGAGTCGCAGCGGCACGCCCTGACCCAAGCATGGGCCCCGGCTGGTTAGGCCGAGCCCATCGGATCCTTCAAATTCAGTGGGGCTGCTTTCACGGCCCCACTGCGTTTCGTCAAGCAAGACGATGCGGATGCATCGATCGGTTTAGCCGCGGCGGCGGCGTGCAATCAGCAAACCACCGAGACCGAGTAGTGCGAGTGATGAAGGCTCTGGGACGACGGTACCCGCGATCGACATGCGCACCGTGTCGTCACCCCCGACAAAGTTGCCGTTGTTGAAGTTCACGACGGGCAGTCCACCCGCAACCGTGTTGCTCGGCTTTTTCCACCGCATCGTGGCTGTGGATGACCAGTTAATGACGATGCTTGTTGAGTTTGCGTCAGCGACGAAAGTAACAGGCGTGTCAAAATTGACGAAGTAGGATGAAGTCCCGCCACCGGAGGTATACGTCGCCGTTGCGGATCCGAGCAAGGCGAGGCCGGTTGTACCAGAGGCTCCGCCACCGCCAGCGCCTTCGCGGATATTGAAGGTAAACGTGCCATCACTTGTCGCTGAGTCGACGAGCGGCAGCGTTAAACCAGTGATGGATACGGTTTCGCCGATGCTCCAGCTACCGCTGCCGTCCAATAAGGCCGAAAAGAAATCGGCTCCGCTTCCGTTGACGTCATCGCCCCCGAGGGCCGCGCCGTCATTGAACAAGATGTCGCCGCCACCACCGTTGGCCGCAAGCAATTGGCTTGATCCACCATTGGTATAGCCGGCCGTAAGCGTCGCGGCATCAACCTGCGTGGCCGTAGCAACACCGATCACACCGGCGGCAACGAGGCCCGCGAAACAGGTTCGTGAAAAAGCAAACATGGGCAAACCTCCTAGTGGGTACTTAAAATATGAAATCTCAGAACGAGCCTAGACGGGCGACAAAGCACCATCGCACCTCTCTACAAATCAATAGAAGGTACACTTCAAACCTTAGTCGCCTTTTCTAAAAATAAAAATCAAAGTTGGCGGATACGCCATAAATACCGCTAAGGTTTAATGCCGTGCATCTATAGACAGTGTGTGGGGTATCACTCACGATCGCTTGATGGTTGTTTACGGCTGTTAAACCCGACACGAATATCCACTTATGACTGACCAGCAACGCGAAGTCCAGAAGCTATTTGTGGCCAACGTCTCGGCGATTCGCGGCTTCATTTTAACGTTGTTGCCCAATCGGGATGAAGCAGACGACATCCTGCACGAGGTCTACCTCGTGGTGATGAGCAAGTCCGGGGACTTTGAGCTGGGCACGAAGTTCCTCTCCTGGGTGTTCACGATCTCGCGCTTCACGATCATGGATCAGGTCAAGCGACGCTCCACGCGGCGGATGGTCCCACTGGGTCAAGATGTGATCGAATTGCTTGCCGAGGCGGCGCCCGATCAGGCGTACAGCGATGAGTACATCAAGGCGTTGCACCTGTGCGTTGATTCGCTGTCGCCTGCGGCCAAGCGCGTGATCAAG
>JAHQVV010000112.1 GCA_019634195.1 Phycisphaeraceae bacterium
ATCACCGTGGTGATCGGATCCTTGTTCTGATCGGTCGCTGGATTTTTTCTCCTGATTCAACCCTGGCCCTCTCGAAATCTTGCCCCGGAACTTGTGAAGAAGCGACATCGCCCCGAACGGGTCGTTGCATGCTGCTGCAGGCCCGCGTGGGGTTGGGTGCCACAACCAATACAGAGTCGAAGGGGAGACTATGCCGCCCGGCGCAACAAACAGCCCCGTCCTGATCGGTGCGGGGCTTGGCAATGCCTCCTCTAGGACTCGAACCTAGAACCCGCTGATTAAGAGTCAGCTGCTCTGCCAATTGAGCTAAGGAGGCGTTGGTTTTGAACGCGGGATTGTCCGCAGACGGGACTGGCTTGTCAAGCCTCGTGCGGGCGTCGGCCCTGCTACGATGCGGCGATGCAGCGGCCGACACGGATCATTGTTTTCGGGGTTTTTTGCCTGATCGTCGGCGTGATCTGGGGGTTGATCAATACGATGGAAGCGGGCGTCTCGGTTCTCGGCCCGGGGGTCTTGGAACAGGGGCGGGACATGATGCAGCAGATGGGCCAAGAGTTGTCCCCGTCCCAGCAGCAGGATATTGACCTGCAGATCAAGGTGCTAAGCAAGCCCGCCTACCGCGTCGGCCAAGGCATCGAATCCGTGGGCAGCATGGCGATGGCGCTCGTCCTGATCATCGCGGGGGTCGGGATGCTGCGCGACCGGGCCTGGTCACTCAAACTCGCGAAGTGGTGGGCGTTCTATGCGATCCCCTCGGCGGCGGTCACCGTGGTGCTGAGTATGCGCTACGTCTACCCCGAGCTGCCCGACGCGCCGGTCGGAGGCGCTTTGCTCAGCAGCGCGTTCATGCTGGTCCTGCTCTGGGCCGTCCCGGTCCTGCTGCTGCGGCAGCTCCCGACGACGCATGTCAAGGCGTACCTGGCCCAGCGCGATCAGCAACGAGCGGGTGTTTCACCCATGCCCGCGGCCGCGAACATGGGCGTCGCGCCAGTCTCTGCAAACCCTCCAGCGCCGCAGGCCCCGTCTCAGGACGAGCCTCCGGCACCACCCCCGACACGCCCGGCCGACAACACCTGGCGCGACGACCCGTGGAACGACCCGGGGCAGTGACGCCGACATCGACGTGTCCCAACAAGATCGGTTGAAGATAAAAACAGCACCCGCTTCTGCGGGTGCTGTTACTACGAATGGACGGGTTGTCTGAGCGGGCTCAGGCCTTCTTGCAGCAGGGCTTGTCACAGCCGGCCGGGCATGCCTTGGCGGCGTCGCCGCCGCACGATCCGCAGCAAGACGACTTGCAGCCGACGCCGGCGAGGGAGAAACAGAATAGCGCGAGGAGGGGTAGGAGGAATTTCATTGTGGGCTCCAGGATGAGGTGAAAGGACAATAAGACACAGGCTTAAGCAGGCTGTGCCCGAATTTATTCCAGCGTATGGAAGAAAATCCGGCCTACCTATCCCTCTTAAACAACAACACCCGCTGACGCGGGTGTTGCCGATAAACTCAAGAAGTTGTGTTCGGGCTTACTCAGCCTTGTCTTTGCCACACTTGCCGCAGCACTTCTTCTCTTCTTTGCCGCACTTACCGCAGCATTTCTTGGAAGCGCCGTCGCACTTGCCGCAGCACTTGGCGCCGTGGTCGTGACCGTGGCCGCAGGAGGTCGACTTGCAGCCGACGCCGGCAAGAGCAAAGCAGCAAACAGCGAGAAAGGGGAGGATCATCTTCATAGCGGGACTCCAAAGTAAAGAGGACAGATCTTTTGAAAGCACGATTTTAGCGGCGTATGCGGTCTTTGACTACCGGATTGGGGTTGTCATTCAAAATAAAATCCATTGTTGGTAATTGTTTATCAATAAGGGCCCGGAAATACGTGCATAACAGCCGGTTTGCACGAATCATCGCGTTTTTTGTAAACGCTTGGGTTGTTTCCCCGTTGGAGATCGCGCGCAGCAGTTCAACAGTGTTGGCACGTACGCGCCAGTCTTCGTCGTGCATCCCGTTGCGTGTCGTCAGCCCGCCGAGCTTGGGGTCGAAGCTGTAGGCCTTGGCCTTGGGCAGTGCTTGGCCCGTCTCGACATCGTGCTCAAGCTCGGGCTTGTAGCCGACATCGACCAGCAGCGCCCACTGAAAACGCAGCAGCGACTGCGCGACCCCGTCGGCTTGCGCTAGATCGGACAGCAGCCTGCTCAGCGCCGCGTAGGCGCCCGGGTGGGGGTCTTCGTCCGCAAGCAGCGCGTTGACCAGGTCCGCCGCATACATCGCCGTCCACTGCGCGGACAGGCCCGTTCGCAGGTGGTAGTGATCGCTGCGCAGGTCCCACTCGGTGACGGTGGCGAGCTGCTCCGCGGGCTTGGTGGTGACGATGGCTTGTCCTGCCGAGAGCAGGTTGATCCCGCCGGAGAATTTGGCGATCGCCGAGGGGCTGTTGCGTCGCGACCCCTTGGCCAGGCCGCGCACCTTGCCGTGACGCTCGGTCAGGAGCACGACCACCTGGCTGGACTCGGACCAGTCCAGGTCACGGATGCAGATCGCGTTGTCGGTCAAGCGGGGCACAGGGATAGCGTAACGGGAGATCCGCTTTGGATCGCGGTGTTCCGGAGGTAGACTTGAGGGGGAGCCGCCTGTGACGCGAAAGAGGCCCATGATGACCCGCAAGATAACGCTCGCCCTGATCCCGCTACTCGTGCTGTTGTTCCTGCAGCCTGGCTGTGACGGCGGAGCCGCGGCGACGTCGGTTCAGGCCCACGAGTCCGATCAGCAAGCCCACACCGACACGGGCCCGGTGCCCCCTGAGCAGCAGCACACGGGGATCGCGGCCGTCCCGATGCGTGCCCAGCCCACTGCGTCGACCCGCATTGCAGACGTGCCTGACGAGCCCGCCGCCCCGTCGGCTTTTGTGGTGATTCAGAACGCAGGGCCTAAGGACCCCAAGCTGCTTGTTCGCCAATTGCAGCAGGTCTTACCCAAAACGCAGGTCGTTAAGCAGGTGCAGTCGTCGAACGCTCGTGAGATCAAGCTCGAGGTGACGAACATCAAAGACTTGCGTGCTTTAGCCAACAAGATCCCGTTCGCATCTGTCGAATCGATCGACCTTCAACAGCGGACGATCACAGTGGATTTTGATTTGTAAGGGGATCTGTGAGCTGCGCCTCAGGTGGGATAGGCGTCCCGCCTGTCGTCGCGGTGCAGCCGTGAACCGGTCGAGATTGTGGCTGCGCCCAAACGGCGGGCGAGAGGCCCACCCCACCTTTCCATATAAAAGAGCGCGGCGTTTTACCCGCCGGAGGCGACCTTCGAGACCTGGAAGATCGGCAGCAGCAGAGCGATCGCGACGAAGCCGATGATGGCTCCGAGGGTCACGACCATGGCCGGCTCGATGTAGTTGGTCGCCTGTTTGACCTGCTCATCGAACTCATCCTCGGTGTACTCGGCGACCTTGTACATGACATCGCCAAGCCGGCCGGACTTCTCGCCGGCGAAAACCATCTGCGCGACGCTTCGCGGGATGAGGTCGCTGGAGAAGAACGGGGCCGAGAGCTGCGAGCCGTTGCGGAGGCGGTTGTCGACCTCGTCCCAGAATTCGTCGAAGTGGCAGTTGTTCGTGACCGAGCGCGCGATCGGGATCATGTCCAGGATCGGCACGCCCGCCTCGAGCATCGTGCCCATGGTGCGCATCGACCGCGTGACATACAGCTTGCGGAACAGCGACCCGATGATCGGCATGTTCAGCTTGAGCCGGTCGGTGATGCGTCGGCCTGCCTGGGTCGTAAAGCCCAGCACACCGGTTGTGATAAGCCCTGCGATGAGCAGCAGGTACGCCCACCAGAAGTTCTGGATGCTGCCGCTCAAGCCCATGAGCATCTGAGTCGGCATGGGCAGCGCCGCGCCGCGGTTCGAATAGATCGAGGCAAAGCGGGGCAGGACAAACAGCAGCAGACCCGAAGTGATGACCAGCACCGCCGTGATCATGATCGCGGGGTAGGTCAGCGCGCTCTTGATCTTGCGGGTGGTGACCGCTTCCTTGGCCATATACTTGCTGATCCGGTCAAGCATCTTGCCCATGGTGCCGGACATCTCGCTGGCGCGGACCAGCGACACCATGACGGTGGGGAACACCTTCTCGTGTAGCGCCAGTGCCGCCGACAATTCTCGTCCGCTACGCACCTCGTCGGCGACCTCTACCAAGACCTTCTTGAACCCGTCGCTCTCGGATTGATCGGCACAGCAGGACAGCGCCTCGCTGATCGAGACGCCTGTATCAACCATCACCGCGAGCTGGTGGGCAAACGTGATCACGTCCTGTCGGCGGATCTTTTGTCGGCCGACGGTCGGTTCCCAATCGTCATCGCCCGCGTCTTGAGCGGACGCCTTGGCGTAGGGCTTGGGTGCTGTTTTGGTTTCTGCCTTGGGGCCGGCGGCGGGGCGCGCGGCCTTGCCTACCGCCTGCTGCACGGCGATGACGAACATGCCCTGGCCGCGCAGCATGGCCCCGGCCTGCGACGCGCTGGGCGCGGCGACAATGCCTTCGTTGAGCCGGCCCTGGCCGTCTCTCGCCTTGTACTGGAACTGTGCCATCAGTCAAGTATCGGTGCGTTACGCCGCGACGACCTTGAACACCTCCTGTAGCGTGGTCAGCCCGGCCATCACCTTCGTGATGCCGTCTTCTTTCAGCGTGACATACTCCGAGCCCTGACCAGCAAGCCGACGGATCTCCTGCAGGCTCGCGCCCTTGCTCACCGCGTCCAGGCACTCCGCATCGGGCACGAAGATCTCGTACAGGCCCATCCGGCCTGCGAAACCGCTGTTGCGGCACCTCTTGCAGCCGGCGCCCTTGACCGTTTCGGTGATCTCAAAGCCTTGCCTGGCTAGCTGCTCGATGATGAGCTTGTCTTTGTCGTTGTGCACCGCGGTCTCGGCGCAGTGGCTGCACACCTTGCGGACCAGCCGCTGGGCAAGCACGCCCCGCAGCGCCGCGGCGACGAGGTAGGGCTGCACGCCGATGTTGATCAGCCGGGTCACGGCCGAGGGCGCATCGTTGGTGTGCAGCGTCGAGAGCACCATGTGACCGGTCAGCGCGGCCTGGGTCGCGATCGTCGCGGTCTCCTGGTCGCGGATCTCGCCGAGCATCACGACGTCCGGGTCCTGACGCAAGAGGGCCCGCAACGCCGAGGCGAAGGTGAAGCCCGCCTTGTCGTGGGTCTGGAACTGGTTGATGCCCGCGAGGTTGTACTCAACGGGGTTCTCGACCGTGCTGATGTTGATGTCTTCGCGGTTGATCTCGGCGAGCGCGCCGTAGAGCGTTGTCGATTTACCCGAGCCGGTCGGGCCGGTGACGAGGACGACGCCGTTGGGCTGGTTGATCAGCATGCGCAGGGTCTTGAGCATGTGGTCGGAGAAGCCGAGCTTATCGAGCGACGCGACCGCGTTTTTCTGGTCGACGATCCGCATGACGACTTTTTCGCCGAACTTGCCGGGCATGGTCGAAACACGCAGATCGATCTGCCGGTTGTCCACCCGGATGGTGATCGCACCGTCCTGCGGGATGCGTCTTTCGGAGATATCCAACGCGGACATGATCTTGATGCGCGAGACCAGCGAGGCCAGCATCTGGTACGGCGGCTGGATTTTCTCGTACAGCCCGCCATCGACGCGGTAGCGGACACGCAGCGTGCCGTCGTCCGGCTCGATGTGGATATCGCTGGCCGACTCGCGGACGGCGCTGAGGATGATGTAGTTCACCAGCTTGATGACCGGCGAATCGTCTGCGCCCAGGCCGGGGTCCGACACGTCGATGCTGTGCTCGGTGACCGTCTCCATGTCATCGATGTCGAGGCTGTCGCTCGCGTCATCAATGACAAAGACGTCCGCCTCGCTCTGACGCATCGTGGCCAGCACGCCGCGGATGTCTTCACTCGTCGCCGCGACGAGCTGGACCTGCAGCTCGGTCATCCGGCCGATCTCTTCGGCGATGAATACGTTGGCCGGGTCGCTAACAGCGACGGTCAGCCGGCCCTCCACCAGGAACATCGGGACGACACACTGCTTCTCGCAGTACTCCAGCGGCACCGTCTCGGACAGGCTCGAGTCCACCATCGACGTGTCGATCCGCGCGAAAGGCAGGCCATAGCTATCGGCCACGGCTTCCATCACCTGCTCGCTAGTCACGAAACCCAGCTCGACCAGCACGTTGCCCAACAGCTTTCGGCCGTCGGAGTTGCGCTGATAGTCCAGCGCCTGCGACAACTGGTCGGCCGAGATCATCCCGCGGTCAACCAGCAGGTCGCCGACGCGGACGGGGGTTGTAGGTGGTGTATTGGGGTCTTGCATCGTTGTCGGTTCGTCGTTATTTCAAGTCGCCATGGCCCAGGGAACTCACCGCGGTATCGACGTCCGGGTGGCAGTCGAAGCGGGTGCTCAGCCGGGTGACTTCAAGGACCTTAAAGATGTGCTCGGGGCACGCGGCGAGCCGGACCTGGCCCAGCAGTTCGTTGCACTTGTCCTGCAGCCACAGCAGCGACTCCAATCCACGCGAGTCGATAAAGTCCAGCGACCCGAGGTCGAGCACGAAGTCGCGTACGTCTTCGTCGAACCGCTGCAGCGCCTCGCGCTGGAAGCGATCGGCCTCGTCGACAGACAGCTCGCCATCGATCGAGAACACCGTCACCGGGCCCTTGTTTTCATAAGAAATCTTCATGTGGTCTGTTCCTTCGGTTCGTCGCCCGGGCCGATGATGTCCCGTACCTTCGCCGCCACATCGCGCGGGCTGAATGGTTTATGAATCACATCCGTGAGCCGGTGGACGCGCTCTTTGAGGATCTGCGGGCGCGACGTGATCATCAGCACCGGCAGGCTGTCATCGATCAGGGTGGACAGCTCGAGCCCGTCCATGCCCGGCATCGTGTGGTCGGTGATGACCATCTTGAATTCGAAGACGCCGAGCAACGCGAGGGCTTTCTCCCCGCTGTTGGCAGAGACGATCTCGTAGCCCTCCTTGCGCAGCGTCATCGACAGCAGGCTGACGATATGCTGCTCGTCATCGACAACAAGGATGCGGGGTCGGCTCATGGTTGGTTTCTCCACCTCATCGGGAGAGGCTATTACATATGCGCAGCCCCACCTTTGAGAACAGCGTCTAACGTTTATGTCGGTCAGGACGACTTCCCGGTTAAGACCCTAGTAAAAACGGCGATCTTTTTAGAATCGCCGTTATAGGTCTTAAGTTTCTGTCCGGATAAAAGGCTTATCGCAGGCCTTCGGTCACGCTGGTCAGCAGGTGCTGGGCACGCTTATTCTCAGGGTCGATCGACAAAGCCTGCTTGTAAGCGTCAGCAGCGGCCGCGGGGCGATCGTTCTTCTGCAGGGCGATGCCACGCAGGATCAGCGGGGTCGTATCGTTCGGGGCCAGGTCGGCCGCGCGGTCGAACATACTCAACGCACGGTCCAGCCGATCACGCTTGTTCCACACCATCCCCGCCAGCAGGTAGCCGCGGTGATCGTCGGGTGCCAGGTTGATCAGGCGGTTGGCCGACTGCAGTGCCGTGCCCTCGTCGCCCAATCGGTACGACAGCTCACCGAGCTTGGACCAATCGTGGACCGAGGTACGGTCCAGGTTGGTCAGCGTGGTGTACTGGTCCTTGGCTTCGTGCAGCTTGCCGGCCTTGGCGTAGCTCTCCGCGAGCAGGCGGTGCAGGTCCGTGCGCTTTGCACCGTACTCTGTGTTGATCAATTCACTCAAGCCGCGTGCGGCCTCGCCGAATCGGCCGACCTCCACCTGCGAGCGGGCGACTTCTTCTTTGAGCTTCATGTCCTCGGGCGCGAGCATCGACGCCTGCTTAAACCACAACGCCGCTTTCGCGTGGTTGTCCTGCCGACGGTACACGTGTCCCAAGAGCGCACGCACCGTCGCGTTCTGGTCGAAGTAGGTCGTCTTGCCTTCCAACTCGGTGCTCGCCTCGGTGAGCTGGCCCAGCTGGACCAGCATCTCGATCTTCGCCAGGAAGTAGGCAACGTTCTCCGGGTCGCGCTCGTAGGCGAGGGTGTACTTGTCCTTGGCCGAGTCGTAGCGCTGCCAGCGCTGATCGATGATGCCCTGGAAGTAGTGGGGCTTGGCCTTGTCTTTCTGGCTGTAGTTTTCACGCTCTTCGCCGTACTCGATGGCCTTGGCCAGCCGTTGATAAGCGGTTTCGAGCTCGGATTTCTCCAGCGCGATCCGCCCGCCCATCATCCAGAGCTGGGGGTTTTCCATGTCTTTGACCATCGCTTCTTCGATGGTCTTTTGCGCCAGGCCGAGCTGGCCGCCGTTGAACTGGTCCTCGGCCATCTGGATGGCGATCGAGGACTTGACCGAGTTCCATCGGCCCTCGGCTTCGCCCTTCCACTTCTCGCGGTTGCTCTGGTCGCTGTTGCAAGCGGGGAGCACCGTGAAGAGCGCGGCGGCGGCGAGGGCTGCAAAAGGCAATCGGGTCAGCATCATCGAACAACTCCGGTGGGGTTGAGGGGAACGTCTGTCGGTATTCATCGGCGACTACGGGGGCTGTTTGTAGTGTCTGGGCAAGAAACAACGCCGCTCCATTCCTGGAGCGGCGTTGATTGGTTTATCAGTCTGCGATCACGGGCATTATCACCCGCGGCCGATTACTCGGTCTCGGTTTCGACGCCGGCCTGGGTGTCAGACTCGGTCGCTTCATCGGGCTCGATCACGATGACGTCGTCGGCTTCTTCCTCGGCCGGCTCTTCGGTCGTCTCCGACGCGTCGGCGGTGGTGGTGTCCGACTCGCCTTCGATCTCAAGCTCGATCACGATGACGTCGCCTTCTTCTGCGGCCTGCTCCTCAGAGGCCGCCTCTTCGGTCGCCTCGGCAACGGCTTCGGTCTCTTCGCTTTCCGCGGTCGCTTCACCGAACTCGTCGGCCAGTGCCGCTTCGAGCCAGGCTTCGTCGGCCGTCACCTGAGCTTCTTCCGTGGCGGGCTCTTCCGCCGCATCGGCAGCAGCTTCGTCTTCGGCAGCCGCCTCGGTCACGGGCTCGGGCTCGACCAGTGCTTCGTTGGTCGGTAGCTCGGGCAACTGAACCTCCGGCTCGGGCATCGCTTCGATCCCCAGGGCCTTCATCTCAGCATCCAGCACCGCGTCGTACGTCTGGTTGACCAGGCTCTCTTCGTACTTGATGTACGCAGCTTCGCCGGTGATCTGTTCCTTGAGGATCAGGGCGTCGACCATCGAGGGGTTCATGTGCAGGGCCATGTCGACCGCGTAGCGTGCTTCGGCCATCTTGGCCTTGCGGGCCTCGCCGGTGAGGGTCGTGGCCTCGTCGTAGTACTTACGGGCGTTGACCATGTGGGCTGCGGTCAGCTTGCTGCGCGACCAGGGCAGGAGCTGTTCACGCTCCGCCAGCCGGGCGACATCGATGCGGGCCATGCCCTCTTCGCCGAGATTGACCAGCGTTTCGTTCTCAACCACGGTGGCCTTGACCAGGAAGATCACTTCCGATCGGCCCACGGTGTCGTTCTGACCCTGGAACGCGGCGCCGAGCAGCGGCACATCGCCCAGGCCGGGGACCTGGTTCCGGCTGATCGACGAGTCGTCGGTGAACAGGCCGCCGAGGACGATGGTCTGGCCGGACTCGACGATGACGTTGGTGGTCAGCTCGACGGTCGATTCGTCGGGCGCGTCGGTCGTACCGATGGTACGGATGGTCGCGTCCGAGACGCTGGGCTTGAGCTCCAGGCGGACCTTGCCGTCGCTAGCCACGAACGGCCGGACGTTGAGCTGGGTACCGACCTCGAGGAACTCGACGGTCTGCGTCTCGCTCGTTTCGGTCACGGTCGTCGACAGGTACGCAATCTTGTCACCCACGAGGATGCTGGTTTTGTTGCGGTCCAGGACGGTGACCTTCGGCGTCGCGATCAGGGTCGTGTCGGTGACACTGTCCAGAGCGCTGACAAACACGGCCGCGTCGCCGGCGACGAAGCCGATTTTTACTGCGCTGTCGCTGGAGTAGTTGCCACCGGACTCGATCGCGCCGGCGCGCTCGTTGGTCGGTGCGCCGCCGGAGATCAGGCCGTCCACGATGTCCAGCGGGCTTGCGCCCGTCAGGTCGGTGAACAGCGAGAAGTCGACGCCGAACTGGTTGTTCTCGGTAAGCGTCGCGCGGAGCACGGTCGCTTCGATGATGACTTGTTTGGGCTGGATATCCAGGTCTTCGAGGACGGTGGTGATCTCTGCCACCGAGTCTTCGTAGTCGCGGATGACCAGCGTCGGCGGGCCGGCGTAGTTGTCGGCGCCGGCGTCGTCGAGGCTCGGGTCGATGCCGTCCTCAACGTTGCCGCTGGCGGTGATCGCGCCGTTCTCCGAGAGCATCGGCGTGACAAAGCCCGCGGCCTCGTCGGCACGCAGGTAGTCCAGACGGATAATCTTCGTGACGAGCTTGCGGTTTTCGTTGTCGCGTTTCTCCAACTCGTCCTTGGTCATGACGTAGATGAAGTTGCCTTCCTCGATGTATCCAAAGCCATTGGGCTCGAGGATCGAGGTCAGGGCTTCTTCGAAGGAGACCTTGTACAGGTCGGCGGAGACCTTGGCGTTCTCCACACCGCGCGAGGCGATGATGTTCTTCTGGCCTTGGATGGACAGGAGCTGGAGGACCTTGGTGATCTCCAGTTCCTTGACGTGCAGGTCGATCTCGCCGGTCTCGGTGAGCTCGACGGTCTGGCCCTTGTTCTCGTCGCCCTCGAAGAGTTCGACTTCTTCGGCGACTTCAACGGGGGGCGCGTCTTGTGCGGTAGCGGGTAGGGCCAGGAGTGCGGCGCAGGCGACCGTTCCTAGTAGACGCTTGGTGGTGTACATCTTTCGCATGTTCATAAACTCCTTGCCGGGTTATCCGGCGAAATTGACCTCGCGCTTAGGCAGTTACTTTGGCCACATCTTGAGCTTGAATTTCAGGCCCTCGCGGGTCAAGATGGCCGAACGTTCGTTGAATGAGACGAGCTCGAAATCTTCGATCGAGTCGCCAACCCTTAACACTTCGCCGTTGATCACAATCGCGGGCGACTTGCCCTGGATCACGCTCTGCAGGCGGAGGCTACGGGCCATTTCCACCAACTCACGCTTCCGTTCTTCGGCCGTGGGACTGTCTAACTGTGCCCCATTGCCCGCGGATTCTTCAGAGGGCAGTGGTTTGTAACGGTTGTGACGGAAAGTAAAGAGATCCAGCGTCAAATCTTCGCTCAGGGCGACCGCGACACTCGGCAGCGGGGGGAGCACCGGCGCGGATTCCGCGGCCTCATCTCCCGGCGCATCGGGGGTTTGCCCCGCCTGGGCCGGTGCATTGGGGTCGTCGGCTGTCGCGATCTTCGGCACGTCCTCAAGAAGGATCAGCCGGCCCCACAACAGCAGCCCGACCGCCACCATCGTGACGAGTATGCCGAACTTCTTTTTGTCCGCGGTCGCCTGACGCCACATCCGGTTCAGTTTCGTTTTCATCGCTGGCCCCCCTGATCACGCTCGAAGAAGCTGCTGAGCTCGAGCGTGACCTCGACCTGGCCCGAGGCGTCGCCTTCGCTGCCGACGATGTCCATGCGCTCGATCCGGACGGGGGGGCCGGCGTTCTCGATCTGCTTGATGATTTCAAAGGCGTTGACGAAGTCGGTCTCGAACCGAACGTCGATCGGAGTCATCGAGAACCGCTTGAATGCCTTAGTCTGCCGGTACGAGGTCTCGTAGAGTGTTACGCCCCGCTGGATCAGCGTGTCGGACACGTGGTGCAGGACGCGGTCGTGGAGGTTGCCCTTGGGCAGCACGACGCTGCGCTCGCGCAGCTCCGCACGCAGCGAGGCGATCTCGCCGCGCACTGGTTCGAGGTTGGGCCGGGGCGCCTGCTCCAGCTCCGTCTGCTTGTTCAGGATCTCGTCGGCCAGGGCCTGGTTCTGCTTCTGGCTGGGCCAGAACACCACGCCGGCATAGGTGCCGACGAGGGCCGCGATTACCACGACTGTCTTAATAATGTCGCTTTCAATCCGCATGGTGGTTGCCTCCGCCCGCTTCGACGAAGCGTCGGTCCAGATCGATCACGACGTCAAGGTGGAACGTCCGCACATAGTGCGTCTTGGTCTTGTCCTGCTTGGAGCTGCGCAGCGAGACCGAGGTAAACACTGGGTCGCCGTCCATCCGGCGGATCAGTGTGACGAGTTGCTCGTCGCTGGGTGCGTGGCCGGTGATGGTCAGTTTCATCAGGTTCGGATCGGCCGGCTGGTCCGCCCGTTTCTTGCTGACGACCTTCTTGCTGCCACTCGGCCTGGGCCTGGCCTGTGGTGCGGGGCGCTGAGCCACGATCTCGAAGTTGACTAACCGGATCGACTCGGGCGTTAGCGAACTCAGTCGGCTGATTACCTGCGTCGCGCTGATCGGCTGGTAGGTCTCCCGCGCGGTCATGAGCTTGCGTTGCAGGCCCGACCGCTCACGGAACAGCCGGCCCTGCTCGCTGCGCAGCTGTGCGATTTCTTCGAGGTTTTGATCGAGTTGCTCGGCCTGGTTCGCCAGCGCGCTGTCGGGCCCGCTGGTTGAGAGCCATAGCCCGGCTAATGCGACGAGCGTGCCCGCGATGACGAGGAACTCTAAGGGGCGTCGCTGCTGTCGGCGGTGCGCCCGCTGGAACGTTTCGGGCAGGAAGTCGATCTGACTCATGCGGCACCTCGCTGGGCCGGGCCCCGCTGGTTGCGCGATGCCAAGCCAAGCGCGAGGCAGAACTGCGACGGGTCGTCGTCGGGCAGGCCGAGGCCGTTGAGTGCGGGTGACTGGTCGGCGGTCCGCACGGCGGTGTGCAGGCCCTCGGTGAGCTGCTGGGCGAACGCCTGTGTCGCGCCTTTCCCGGCAAGCCATGCCGCGTCGGGTTTATGGACGCCAAACGTCACCGAGAGGTACCGCACACACAGGCTGACCTCACGGGTCAGCGCGGCGGTATTGATTGTCTCGCCCTCGCGGGTCAGTTCAATCGGCTTGTCAAAGATGACCTGATCGCCGCGGTGGCCGACGATCTCGGCGATGGTTTCACCGAGGTGGATCGTGAGCGTGGCCTGGTCGTTGCTGCCCAGCAGCCGTGCCAGGGCGGCGGCGGTCGCGTCGATGGCGATCGGCTGCAGGCCCGCCTGCTTCACCGCCGCCGCGTGGTCGTAGACCGCGTTGTTCTCCGCAGCGAGCATGATGATCTCTTCACGTTTCTCGTTGCCTTGGTTAACCTGGCCAGCACGGTAGTGCTGCAGCGCCTGGTTCTCGGTGAGCTGGAAACGCTCGGCCGCTTCCCATGCCACAGCCTGCGCCATGTCCTCTTCCGGCATGGGCGGCAGGCGCAGCGTCTTATACCGCAATAGTTCGGCAGGCAGCGCGCTGACCGCCTGCCTGCCCGCGAACTTGCCACGGCGGAGTGCCGTCGCGATCGCACGCTGCGTCTCGGTATGGAAGTTTGGGTCGGTGATCGCGACCCCTTCGGACAAGGGTTCACGCTCGAAGACGCAGCCGCCGGACGACGCCTGCGCCAGGCATACGTCTTTGGCCGTCACCGCGACCCCGATGGGGTTGCCCACGCCCTTGATTTTGCCTCCAAATCCCAACACGTCCTCTTCCCTTCAGATCTCTGATATCAACGGGCCTGTTGGCCCCCTTGTGATCTTTAGCTTGTGACCCGCTCGACGGTGACGCGCCCCGTAAACGGCGCGACCTTGATCTGGTACTCGTGTCCCTCGAAGCGGATCTCGATGCTGCCGCCCGAGGACGGGTTGCCCAGGTCGTCGAACTCGACGGTTGATGAGCCGTTGAAGTCGGCGCTGACGATCTCGATCCCGCTGAACCGGCGGTCCTCATCGAAGTCCATCTCGTAGTTCTGCTGGTTGCGGCTCATGCCCTTGGAGGGGTTGAACTCCAGGACCCAGGCGGTGGCGCCGCTGTCGTACTTCTCGACGCGGTAGCTGTTGTCGTTAGCGTCGAACACGACGCGTCGCGTGCTCTGCTGAGCCATCGCTTCGTTCTGCGCAAAGAGCAGATCCGCGATGATCATCCTTGCCCCGGCCTGCACGCCCAGCGACCCGCCCCGCAACATGCTGGGCACGATGATCGCCGCGGCAATACCCATGATCGTCACGGTGATCAGCACCTCGATCAGGGTGTAGCCCTTGGCGGTTCGGGTTGTTGTGCTTCTGCACATATACAGCTTCTTGGGTTAGCCGCGACGCTACGCGTCGCCGGCGAGTTTTTCAATCCATCACGACCTGCCCGCGATGCGTAGCATCACAGCTATTGTTTTCCTGCGATGGCTTCAGTCTTTGTCTGCGTCGCCCTCGACCTTGACGGTGATCGACCCGTCGGAGAGCTTCTTGCTTAGCGACTCGACGGTGCTCTTCAGGCCCTTGAGCTCTTTGATCATCTCCGAGCGCTGCGTGCCGGCATCGACCCGGCCTTGGGCGATGGCCTGGTTTTCGAGGCTCGGGACGACGCCAGGCGCGTGGTGGATACCGGCCCAGAAGTTGAGGGCAAGCAGTACGGCGATGGTGGTCAGAACGGCGTTGAGGTAATTTGCATTGGTCATGGTATTGTCCTGGTTCGGCGTATTAGCCGTGGTAGGGTTCATCGGTGGTATCGACTGTGTGGGGTGGCGGGTTTAGGGCCGGTAGGTGATTGACCTTGTGGCGTTGGCGGTTTGTCAGAGCACGAAGCGTGGGCGGGTGGCCCAACGTCCTCAATAACCCGTGCTACTCGCTGATGCTTCGTGCTCTGACAAGGCAAGTCCGTATAACGAAGCGCAGCCGAGGCGTGTGTGCCTCGGCTGCGATAGGTATTGAAAATGGCAGACCGTGTACTGATCGCCTTAGTAGGCGGCGACGTCGTTGGTCTTATCCAGACCGCTGGTGTCGGCGGTCTCATCGGGAACGGAGACACGAATCAGGCCGGTGGTGGTGTTAAGTACCCAGCCAACGCTGCCGTCGACGGCAGTACCCATGGTGATGTGGGCATCACCGGTCGTGGTGACGAACGGGTTCTTCGGGACCTGCTGCATGTAAGGGCCGAATCGGTGGTCGGTGCTCGTGCCAACTTCGCCATCGATGTTGGTCCTGCTAGTCAGCTTGGTCCAGTCCCAGCCTTCGGTCAGCAAACCGTTTGTGCCGGTGGGGTACTTATTGTTGTGCTGGTTTTTGTACAGTTCGACCTGGCTGCGCAGCGTCTGGAGCTGGCTCACCGCGGACGAGGCCTTAGCGGCGTCTGACGCGTTGGTGAACTGTGGGATGACGATCGCGGCAAGGATGCCGAGGATCACGACGACGATTAGGATTTCAACTAGCGTGAAACCTTTGCGAACCAATTTGCGTGCATGCATGACTTAACTCTCCTCAAATGAGTGAACTTACTTTTAGCGTGCCGAGGCAACGAGCCCCGTAACAACACGCCAGCGCGCTTTCGGCTGCCCCCGGAACCACTCGGTCCCTATCAGGGGCCTGCTCCCTTGAATCTGCTGCGGGGGCGGCCGAACTCGCGCTTACTGCACAGTCCAGTTATCGAGCCTGATAACTGCGGACTTAACGGTCGTTGATCGTCATCAGTTTTTTGGAGCCACGCGGTTCCGTTTGCGACGATCAGCACGTCTAACAACGGATACAACCCCGGGAAATGCAAACCGATCGCGCAAGAATATGAAAGCGTTCCGTTCAACAGGCGATGTAATCGATACAGCCGGTAAAACAACGCCAGCCTTGAAACCGCGCGTCATGCATCTAGGTAAGACAACGCGGTATCAAGCAGCGCCCGGCCCTCGCCGAAGGTCAGGCGTTCACGGGTTTGTTCCGCGCTGCCCCAGGCGAAGTCGGATACCTCGGCTTCCTGGCAGGTGATCGCCTGATCGCTCGGGACCTGACCGAGGAAATAGATCACGCGTTTGTGGACCCTCTTGCCGCTGCGCTTCGTGAAGGTGTAGGACTCCTCGAGGGGGTGTTCCGCATCGACCTGCACCGACGCGATGCCCGTCTCTTCTTCCAGCTCTCGGCGGGCGGCCTCGAGGTCCGTCTCGCTATTTTCGGGGTGCCCCTTGGGAAACGCCCAGTGCCCGGCGTTGTGCTGGATGAGCAGGAACTGCCGCTCGCCATCAACGATGCGGTACGGGATCACGCCGCAGGAAAAATCTTTCGCCATGGTTTTGTCTTTCGTGCCTATGCTGTAGGGACAGGCGTTACATTACCCGACCAAGGAGCTTCCGATGAAATCATTCTGTTTGCTTTTGACCGCCCTGCTCGTTTCTTTACCCGCGTTTGCTGAGGTCAAGACCAAGGCGATCACCTACAAAGACGGTGACACGACGCTGACCGGGCACTTGGCGTGGGACCCGGAGATGCTGCCTAATCCTGGTGCACGCGTTACCGAGAAGGCCCCGGCCGTTCTGATCGTGCACCAATGGATGGGCCTGACGGACTACGAGGAGGGCCGGGCCAAGCAGCTCGCCGAGCTGGGCTATGTCGTCTTCGCCTTGGACATCTACGGCAGCGATTTCAGCCCGACCAATATGCAGGAAGCGGGCAAGGCGTCGGGCTCATTCAAGAACAACCGCAAGCTCTTCCGCCAGCGGTTGAACCTGGGCTTGGATCAGCTTAAGAAAGTGAACCAGGTCGATCCGAAGCGTATCACGGCGATCGGCTACTGCTTCGGCGGGACGGGCGTGCTGGAACTCGCGCGCAGCGGCTCGGACGTGGCCGGCGTCGTCAGCTTCCATGGCGGGCTCGACGCACCGACCCCCGAAGACGCGAAGAACATCAAGGCCAAGGTCCTCGTGCTCCACGGCGCGGACGACCCCTTCGTCCCGCGCGAAGGCATCGACGCGATGAAGAAGTCGTTTAATGAAGCGGAAGTTGATTGGCAGATGATCGAGTACAGCGGCGCGGTGCACTCGTTTACCCAGCCGATGGCCGGTGACGACAACGCACGCGGCGCAGCGTACAACGAGAAAGCGGACAAACGTTCCTGGCACCACATGCGGATGTTCTTCAACGAAACGCTCGGCACGGTCGATCGGCAGGACAACCCTTTACAAGATTTTTAGTCGTCTTCGCCCGGCGCCATGTCGCCTAGCTCAACGAAGCAGGCTTGAAAGGCGAGCAGCACTTTGACCAGGGTGTTCGTTGCCTGGGCTTGATCACTTGGTAGGTCGAGCCTGCCGTGGAAGACAAAGATCTTGTCGTCGTTGCGGTAGTGCTCGAGCGGGAGTCTGATCGAGAGGCCCAGGTCGACGAGCTCTTCTTCGAGGAGTTCATCGATTTTGTCGCCGGTGTGGACGAGGTCGCCTTCGATGGATCCGCTGACCCACCGGTCCGGCGAGTACCAGCCTGCCCATAGGTTGCCTTCGCTGTCGGCATGAGCGGCGTAGTAGCATTCTTCTTCAACATACATCGCGTCGCATCGCACGCCGGCGTCGGTGCGCGTGACGTCCGCGAAAACTTCGGCGTCTTTGAGCGGCTGAATCGTGGCATCGAATACGGTTGTCAGCGTGGCGGTATCAGGCATAGGGCTATTGTAGCCCGGCTTGATCGCGATGACGTACCGCTTCAAACAACAATACCCCTGCAGCGACAGAGGCGTTGAGCGAGTCGGCGGAGCGGGCTGATGTGGCGATGGTTACCGTCTGCCCGCCGGTCCGTTCCGCGGCGGCATGCCAGGGCTCGCTAAGCCCCTTATCTTCCGGGCCGATGACGATCGCGCACGGGCCGGTGTAGTCGGCTTGCGTGTGCTCGACCGCGCCATCGACGACGGCCGCGATCAGGCGGATCTTGTTTTGTGTGCAGTGCTCGATCGCGTCGTCTTCGCTTACGCTGAGGCTTGGCAGCGTAAACACCGATCCGGTTGACGCACGGATCGCGTTGGGGTTCATCGCATCGACGGGCGTGCCCGCGGCGATCACGCATCGGCAGCCCGCCAGATCCGCGGTGCGAACCATCGCGCCGAGGTTGCCCGGCTTTTCGGTGCCCACGGCGATGAGGTCTAAGGTCGATGGGCCTGCGCTAGGCAGCGCCTCAACCGACCATTCGGGTGGCTCGCAGACGGCGAGGATGCCCTCGGG
>JAHQVV010000113.1 GCA_019634195.1 Phycisphaeraceae bacterium
ACCAAGGGTACCGTGCCTGCGGTCGCCTGTAATGCGCAGCAGCGTCTTGCGACGCCTGTAGACTGACGTATTGATTCCAATTCGACTTTTTGAAGGATTGTTCTATGCGATGGGTGTCTTTACGACTTGCGGTTTTGCTCATGCTGTGTTTTTACTTTCTGGGCGGGTGCTCCGCGGTAGACCGGGTGCAAACGCATCACGCCGACATCGTGGTCTACGGCGATGCGCATCGTGTTCGGGTCGATCCGGATGGAGCCGCGTTTATGATCCTCAGCGAGAACGCGGCGGCCGCGGCCTGCCTGGCGATCGATGAGGGGGTCGCGGTGCAGGACGTGGTGCACGACAAGCTCAAGCCCGTGCTCGTCGAGCGTGGCCAAGTGTTGTCGCAGTGACCGGGAGTCTTACTCGGACGGCTTGCCAAATCGGCGGATGTGCTCTACTTCGCCGCGGGGCGTGACGTGGCCGTTGCGGAGCATGAGCGTGACCAGCGAGGTGAGCACGGCAAATGTAAAGCCGAAGGCCAGCACCGTCGCCGCGCCCTTGAGCCCGATGACCTCGAAGAAGCTGCCGACGGTCGGGTCCGGCCCGACGGCGAAGAGCACCTCGATCGGCTCGAGCTCGGCTAGTGCGGCACGTTCCACCGCGTCGCGGCGGGCGGCTTCATACGCGGCGCCGTCCGCGCTGACCATCTTCTTCTTCTCGGCCTTGGTTAGTTCGGGCGGGATCTCGACATCGCCGGGCTCGAGGTAGACCGCCTCGTTGTAGCTCAGGACAACCCGGTATTCGCCGGGTTGATCGGCATCAAACACCCAGGCGCTGTGGCCTAGTCGGCCGTTGAAGTCGTACGCGACGATCAGGTCTTTGGTCACCTCGCGCTTGTCGGTCGTCTCGCCGACGCCGGGCAGCCGGACCTCGACGGCCTTGCCCGATCCCGCATGCGTCACCGTGCACTGCATCGCGGGGGCGTCGAAAGTCGTCCAGATTTGTCGGCGGCGGGTGTCGTAGAGCGTCCCGTCGAACTCGCCGCGGTTCTCGTAGAAAATATTCTGCTTGCCCGGCTCATCGATCGTGACCACAAAGCCCGCCTCATTCGTGGGCCCGACGAACCGGGGCAGCGGCTCGATCCGCTCGCGCAGCGCCTGCGCTTTATGGACCAGCACCGCGATGAACAGGCCCAGCGAACCCGCCAGCACGACTGCGGACAGCAGGTACCACTTGCGCGAGGGGCGGTTGCGTTCGGTTTGTTCCGGGGCGGGTTCGCTATCCATGGGGTTCATCATAGACGCGCGATCAGAGCGGGCCATCGGTTTCCCCCGACGGCGCGAAATAGTAGCTCCGCGTCTGGTCGTCGTCCGTGCCCCACTGCTGATCCGGTCCGGCGGAGTGGAGGTTGTAGTACGGGGGGTTGTCGGTCGGGGCGTATTCCATCGGCGTGAGCCAGGCGTCAAACAACACGCCAGCTTTTGTGTTGACCTGCTCCGCGTTGGGCATCGGCGCACCGACGGGGAAAGACTTCACGATCTTTTGTGCCGCCAACTCGAACGCGGCATCGATCTTGTCCTGCTCAAGGTCGATGGAGATGTCGGGCGGGAGCGGGTTGCCGAAGTTCTGATAGGTGGCGAATGTCTGAACGATGTCATCCGGGGTGTTGAATTGGCCGTCCGGCCCTGCGCTGGCCAGGCGATAGTCCTGGGCGGAGCCAGCGAGCTTGTCGTATTTCAGCGCATTGCCCCATGTATCACGCTCCGATTGAATCAGGGCGGTGCCTTGGGGGCTCTCGGGCAATTGGCCGTTTCTATTCACGTAATCTTCGATCTCCCAACTGGCGAATTCCATCGCGAGATCGGTCTGAGATTCGGCGGTGTAGAAATGGGTGATATCGTCGATGGTGTTGAAGACGGTGTCAGGCCCAGCGCTCGTAATGGTGTAGTCGGTTGTCGAGCCGGGCGTGGGTTCGTACTTGAGGTTGTTGTTCCACTCATCGTCGTAGCTCGAGATAAGCATGTTGCCGGTCGCCTGGTCGGGCAGGGTGTCCTGGTTGTTCTGGAAGTGGCTATTGATGTCGTAGCTGGCGTTGTCGATCTCGTTGGCGGTGTGGCTGTAGTACGGGTTGCCGAACAGGCCCGTGCCGATGACCCCGGTGAAAACGAGGGCCGTCAGCACGCCTAGCACCGAGCCGAGCGCGCCGACGATGCTCCCGGCGATGGCGTATCCGCGTGGCGACTTGGCCAGCGCGATAAGCGAGAGGACCAGGCCGAGCGGGCAGGTCAGCCCAAGGCAGACGATCATGCCCGACAGCGACACCACAAAACCCGCGATCCCGAGCGCATTGGTCGGCGGGGGCTGGTAGTAGTACGTCTGGGGTTGGCCCGGCTGTGGGGGGTAGGTCGACATCCGCTCTAGCCTATCAGATCGATCGCGGAATCATGGCGTCACGCAGCGTTAAACGTCCAGGTTCTTGACTTCCAGCGCGTGGTCTTCGATGTATTTGCGGCGGGGCTCGACATCGTCGCCCATCAGCACGCTGAAGAGTTTTTCGGCCTCGCTCGCCGCGTCCCAGGTCACCCGCAGCAGCACGCGGTTCTCCGGGTTCATCGTGGTTTCCCAGAGCTGCTCGGCGTCCATCTCGCCCAGGCCCTTAAACCGCTTGATCTCCATGCCGCGCTTGCCCGCCTCGTGGATCGCGGCGACCAGCTGCTCAAGGTTGATTACCGGGACCGCGCCCTCGGCGGTCACGACCGAGTTGGCGCTGGTGTTCTCTGTCTCGGTGTTGCCGGAGGCAGCCTTGGCCACCGCGGCGGCTTTTTTGCCCTCGATGAGCATCTCAAAACGCGTCGGCTCGGGCAGGCCGGTCACCGATTTTTTCTGCTTGTGCGTGTAGTCGTCGGTGGATAACCCCAGTGTCTCGAGCTTGATGAACTGCTTCTCGATCTCCTTGACCTCGTGCAGCTCCTGTCGGATCGACGGGCGGGAGGCCGCCGTCGCCTCGTGGTGCCCATCGATGACTTCGTCCAATTCTGGGTCGGCTGCACCGAGGTTGTGCTTGGCGCGGAAGGCGTCTTCCTCTTCTTCGGACCAGAAGAAGTGCTCGCCGGCGATCGCGTTGGCCTCGGTGTTGTCCCGGCCTTCAAACTCGACACGCGGCACGTGCACACGCAGACGCGGCATGCGGTTGCCACCGGTCGGGTCCTTCTTCCGAAGGTTCAGCAGACGCTCAAGCGTGATCCCGCGTCGGCCCAGCACCTGGCTAAGGTCGGCCAACGATTCAAGGACATGCAGCAACTCGGCAAGCTTCTCGCCCTCCACACGCAACCGCTCGGAGCGGTCGTCGTTGTAGGTGATGAGTGTCGCGCCGTCGATGCCGAGTCGGCCAAGGACCGTGCGCATCTTGCGCTCGTTGAGCACGTACTCGCTCTTCTTGCGGCGCGTCACCTGGAACAGCGGCGGCTGGGCGATGAAGATCCGGCCCTGCTTGACGAGTTCGGGCATCTGCCGGAAGAAGAACGTCAGCAGCAGCGTGCGGATGTGGCTGCCGTCGACGTCCGCGTCGGTCATGATGATGATCTTGCCGTAGCGGAGCTTGCTGATGTCGAAGTCGTCGTTGCCGATGCCGCAGTTGAGCGCCTGGATGATCGCACGGATCTCTTCGAAGCCGAGAATCTTGTCGAGCCGCGCCTTCTCGACGTTGAGGATCTTACCCTTTAGCGGCAGGATCGCCTGGGTGTTGTGATCGCGCCCGCCCTTGGCCGAGCCGCCCGCCGAGTCGCCTTCGACCAGGTAGAGTTCGGAGGAATCGACGTCTTTGCTGGTGCAGTCGTAGAGCTTGCCGGGCAGACCGCCGGAGTCGAGCGCGCCTTTTCGGCGGGTCAGGTCGCGTGCCTTGCGGGCGGCTTCGCGCGCCTCGGCGGCCATGGCCGCCTTCTGGCAGATCTTCTTGGCCATCGCCGGGTTCTGCTCGCACCAGTTCGCCAGCGCATCGCCGACGGCGCCGCTGACCAGGCCCTCGACCTCGGGGTTGAGCAGCCGCTCTTTGACTTGGTTGTTGAACGCGGGGTCGGGGATCTTCACCGAGATCACCGCGATGATGCCCTCACGCCAGTCGTCGCCGGAGACGGTGGTCGTGCCCTTGAGCAGGTTGGACTGCTTGGCGTAGTTGTTGAAGGTCCGCGTCAGCGCGGTCTTGAAGCCGGAGAGGTGCGTGCCGCCGTCGGGGTTGTTGATGTTGTTGGTGAACGACTGGGTGAACTCAGAGTACGCATCGGTGTACATGAACGCGACATCGACGATCGATCGACCGTCCTCGGACTCGGTGCTGATCGAGACGACATCCGAGACCGCGTTCTTGCCGTCGGCGAGGTAGCGGACCATCTCGGAGATGCCGTCGTCGTACTTGAAGGTCTCGTGCTTGGTCTCGCCACGCTCGTCGGTGAGGGCGATCTTGATGCCGGGGTTGAGGAAGGCGCGTTCACGCAGCCGGCCGGCGACGGTGTCGTAGCTGTGGCTGATGTCGTCGAAGATCTCGGGGTCGGGCTTCCAATGGATTTTGGTCCCCGTGCCGTCGGCTTGGCCGAGCACGCGCAGCGGGGTGCTGGTTTCGCCGCGCTCGAACGTGATGGCATGCAGTTGCCCATCGCGTGCGACTTCTACCTCGAGCCACTGCGACAGGGCGTTGACGCAGGATACGCCGACGCCGTGCAGCCCGCCGGAGACCTTGTAAGAGTTGGAGTCGAACTTGCCCCCGGCGTGGAGGATTGTCATGACGATCTCGACGGTGGGCTTGCCGTTGAGATCGGGGTTTTCGTGCTTGTAGGGCCCGACGGGGATGCCCCGGCCGTTGTCGATCACCGTGATGGATTCGTCCTGGCCGATGATGACTTTGATCTCATCACAGTGGCCGACGAGGGCTTCATCTACGGCGTTGTCGACGGTCTCCCAGACCAGGTGGTGCAGGCCAGTCGCGTCGGTCCCGCCGACGTACATGCCCGGGCGTTTACGGACGGCGGCGAGCCCCTCGAGGACGGAAATGGACTCCTCGGAGTAGTCGCTTTTGGCAGCAGCAGCAGCGGGCGTTTCGGGGGTCAAACCGGCGTCGGCCATGGACAAGGCGTCCTCGCGTTTAGCCCCTGTTTTTCAAGGAAAATCAGCCGTTGGAATCGGCCGGCGGGGCGGTGTGATCGAAGTCAATAGGATACCCGAAAATGCCGTTTCTCGCCACCAGCAAGAGGCTCGTGGTTGCCCGCCTGGCCAGGGCGCATCGGCCTCCAAATCCGGCGGATCATAAGGCAAAACAATTACTTAGATGATCGTATTTTATTCTACCGTTTGGGCCTGATGGCTTGACTGCTACACTTAAGAGCAATGTGTCTGGTTCTTCTCGCGCACGCGGGAATGCTTGATCAAGAGCGGCCATCCACGTTTCAATTGATGCTTGATTAATTCTCACTTGGAGCCAAGCCTTGAGTCGTTTAATCGTGATTGTCGTGATGGGGTGTGTTTTGATCTCCGCGATGCCCGGCCTTGCCCAGGTTTCAAAGCCTGAGCCTGTTGACCTTAGTGTGCTCGAGAAGGATTTTGAGAATGCCCGTGCCGACTACTTTGACAGGCTCCAGAACTACCTGCCCGCTGCGTATAACCAGCGATTTGCCGCTCTAACTGATGAGCAACTTGCGGAGATTGCTCGCACGCGGCGGTTGTGGCAGTACTACACGGTTCACACAAGCAAGACAAACGAGTTTCAGAAAAATTTTCTCGACCCCATCGACGCGGTGGGTGAGATGCTGTTGATCGACCCCGAGCGGATCGAAGATGAACAGGTTAAGCAAGCACGTACCGAGGCGATCCATACTGGACAGGCCCTCATTGATGCGCAGCGTAAGGCGGGCATCGACATCGATCCAACCAAGGAGATGAAATCCCCGACAGGCCGACCATATCCGGCGCTAGATCAGCCACATACCGTTCTGGATACGCTTGAGTTGTACGAGCATTCGCTGGTTCTCGCCCACACGGTGGCGCCTCCGGCTGCCGAGCCGGTCTTGATGGAGAACGCCCGGCGTTGCAGCCTGATTGATGTCGAAGAAGCCAGGTTTGTGATGTACGGCAACCAGGTGCGCATGCTGATTGGTACGGTGGCATGGGTCGCGGACCCGCTCACGACGGCTTGCGCACGGGACCACTCGGTCGACCGGAAAGACGGCAAGGCGAGCGGACACAACTCGACGGTACCGGGCAAGGAAACGTTCGGGGACCGCCTTAAGTTGTGGGGGGCCAAGGGGGCTAGTGAAGGTGCCGGGGCGGCACTGGGCAGAAGTATATCCGTGGGCTGAGCTACGGCGGCGGGCACACGGGGCCGCTGTATTCGATCAAGCGTAATGCCGTCGGTCCGGGCCGAGCAGGGGGGGCCTTTACCTCGGTTTACTACACCGACAAATCGATGTATCACAAAAGCCAGGCGACAAACGGGGAGCTGTTCCTGCCGCCCGGCGTGACGAAATCGCATGTTCGTGGCCGTTTACTGCGTAGTGCATACACCGGCTTCTACAAAGAGCAGTTCAAAACAGCTTACGATGCGCTGCAGAGTGAGGAGCCTGTCGAAGGGTTTGTCGGCACGGTCCACCGCTACCTGATCGCGCGGCTGGATGCTGAAGTCGAATGGACAGTTACGGGTATCAAGCGGATCGCCGCGGCAGGTGATATTGCCGAGGCTTATGTCCGTTTTGAAAAGGCGCGGAAAAGCATGAAAGGGATTCCAGCATTCGAAGCCGAAGTCGAATCCCTTGGAGCGTTATTCGTCGGTGAAAACATCGATACGGAAGTCAAAGCTGGCAAGGTTTTCCGCAGGATATGCGCCGAGCAATACACAGAAGCGAACATGAAGACACTGATTGAGAAGTTCCCTGACACGATTTATGCCCAGGTCGCTAAGAGGTGTATTGGCGACGGGATGCCTAAGAAAGCAGCGGGGCCGCTCACCTTTTTTACCGAGCGTGACGAAGACCTGAATCAGTGGGGCTATGTGATCAATTATTGAAGCAGGGTGGACGGGTGCACTGGGAATAAAAGTGCAAGAGGCCGAGCCCCTCCGGCCCGGCCCCTTGCGGTGGCTCAAAGTGATGATTTGTAGGCCGGGCTTGAGCCCGGCATGATCCCGTGAGTCCGTTGATGCCGGGCTGAAAGCCCGGCCTACGTCAGCCTTTGGATTCCTTGTTCGCGGCGTGCAGCGGCGACCAGGTCTCGGGCTTGTCGAGGATGGTGAGCTCTTCGACCTCCTCGCCGAACATCCGCTTGGAGCGGTTGAGCATGATGCGGAGGAAGAGGTACGCCAATAGCGCGAGCAGCACGATCCCGCCAAAGGTCGCGCCCGCAAGCGTGAGCCTTTGACTGGTCGCGTTGGTGATGGGCAGATCGCCGAGCTTCGCGGGGCTGGCGATACGGGTACTCGGCTCGCGTTTGGCTTGGTAATCCTGAGCGGCGTTGAAGCCGACCACGGCTTTGCCCAGCGACGCGAGGACTGGCTGGAGCAGCTGCTTGTCTTCGCCCTTGAGCGAGAGGTCGGCCCGCCCGGGTACCCCTGCGATCACCAGGTTGTCTTGCAGGTAGGTCTTGAGCTGATCGGGCGACGAGGCGACGCGAACATTAGCATCGGCCTTATCCATCTCCAACATCGCGGCCTTGAGCACCGGCTCGCTGAGCAGGGTCTGCTCGAACGAACCCAGGAAGGCCTCGGTGCTCGGCGGGGCCTGGCCGTCGGGCGTCACAACGCTGATCATCATCGACGCTTCCCATTGCGGTTGCACCAATTGATTCGCGGCGAGGAAGCTCGCGCCGGCCGCGAAGATCAGTGTGATCATCGCACCCATTACCAGCGAAGCGGCTCGGCCGGTCGCCCAGCGCTTGACCATTTCGCCTTCGCTGGCCTCGAGGAAACGCTTGACCTCGACGAGCATCTGCCGCTCTTTTTCCAGGCCAGTGAACTGTTGGCTTGAGGACTGGACCTTGAGCTGTTGATCCTGCAGTGCTTTGGAGCGTTCGCGCAGCAGATCACGGTAGCGGCGCAGCTTGTTGCGGCGGTGCTCGTAAGAAGCATCATCCGCGGGGGGGGCATGCCCATCATCACCACGGGTGGCCTTCTGTTCAAGTTCTTTGACACGTGCTTCGAGTTCGGCTTCACGGCGGTGAGCCTGCGTGCGTTCGGCTTCGATCTGCTGGCGGCTCTGCTCAAGCGTCTGCCTGAACTGCTCACGCTTCTGCTCGAGATCGGAACGCTTGCGCTCGACTTCTTGGAGCTTTCGTTCGATGGCCTGCGCGTCGCCCTTGTCAGCAGGGGTCTTCGCGGCGGCCTGTGCCTCGCGTTCGGCAAGCGCTTCTTGCCGCTTAGTGAGCGCCTGGTCACGTGCGTCGAGGTCGCTGATCGCGGCTTGCAATTCGTTGTGGCGCTGTTCGAGTTCTTGCTGGGCCTGTTCGAGATCGGCTTTGGCGGCCTGCAGGTCCGAATACTTCTGATCGGCGTCTGCCGGGACCTGCAGCGCCTGCTCGACAAGCTGCTCGCGCGTCTCTTCGAGTTGACGCTGCTGGGCTTGGAGCGCCTCGCCCTTAAGCTTCAGGTCCAGCTTGATCCGCTCGACCTGCTGCTTCTCATCGGCCAACTCGTCCTGCTGCTGGCTGAGTGATGCCTGCTGGGTTTCGAGCTGCTCGCGCTGCTGATCGACGGCCTCGCGCTGCTCGGCCAACTCGGCGCGCTGTTCATCAAACGTCGAGCGGGTCTCGTCGACCTCCCGCTGCCACTGATCCAGTTTCTCTCGCTCCTGCTGCAGGGCTTGGCGCTCGGTGCCGATCGCTTGCTGCTGCTCGTCCAGCTCCGTCTGGTGCTGCTTGGTTTGTTCGAACTGTTCTTGGAATTTGTTTTCTTTGGTTTCCAGTTCTGTCAGCCGGGCCTGCATGTTTTCCTGCTGCCGGGCCAGTTCCTGTTGTTGCTGGTCGATGGCGTGTCGGTCGGCCTCGGCCTGGCCGCGTTCGTTGTCGAGCGCTTGCCGCGCCGCATCCAGCTCCGAGCGATCATGCCCGAGCTGCTCACGTGTTTCGTTGAGCTGTTGTTCCTGTGATGAAAGCGACTCCAGCTCTTGATCGAGGTGCTGCTTCTGCTCGTCGAGACCGCGCTGCCGCTCTTCGCAGGTTCGCTGCATCGCCTCTGCCTCTTCGCGCAGGGCGTCGATGCGTTTGGACTCTTCCTGCATCTCGCGCAGCTGCTGGTCGGTCTGCGCTTGCCAGTCTTTGAGCTGGCCGAGGCGCGACTCAAGGTCGCTGAGCAGGTCGAGCGGCGGGTTCGAGACCGGGGGCGCATGTTCGCCGGCCGGCGTATGTTGAGTATCCTGTCCCATGAGCCACCTATGAGGGTTGTTTGGATATCGCACCCATCGGCGGGATTGGATGCCGACCTAAGGGGCACAACCGTTAAAACCGTTTTTCTTTACCATTGCTGTGCAGGGCGTTATCGGGTTGGTCAACCGCGCAGCCTTGTCCCGCTTAATAATCCGATAAAATCGATCACATGGCCAGCCAAGACGCCATCATTTCGTTGGGTCAGGTGCGCTTTGGGTACGGCACCGCGCCTGTGGTGGATGGGGTCACCGCGCAGCTTAAGCCCGGCAAGGTGACCGCTTTGGTCGGCCCCAACGCGGCGGGAAAAACTACGTTGATGCGGCTGATGCTCGGGCTGCTGCGGCCGTGGTCAGGCACGGTAGAGGTTGATGCCCGGCCGGTCGCTGGGATGCCGCCAGGGCAGCGCGCGGGCCTGGTGAGTTATGTCCCCCAGCGTCCGGGTGTGCGCTTCGCCTTTACGGTTCGGCAAGTGATCGCGATGGGGGCTTTCGGCCAGCCCCGACGTATCGTCGAGAACCGCGTCGAACAGGCGATCGATGAGGCGGG
>JAHQVV010000114.1 GCA_019634195.1 Phycisphaeraceae bacterium
AGTCCTAGCCTGCCTTGGCGATGTTTAAGGGCAGATTGGGGATGCGGGCGTTAGCCGTCGTTTCGAGTGGCTTCTGCAGTACCGCGATCAGCGACGAGCCGAAGGGCATGCGCAGCCGGCTTGCGATGGATAGCTCGAGCCTAAAGTAAGCTTGGGCGATGCGGTTGATCGTGCTCGGCGGCAGCTCTGCGGGCTTTGGTTTGCCGGGGAACAGCCGCTGGATTGCGGCGATCACGAGCTTAGGGACGACCAGCGCATTAAAGAGGTATCGACAGTCGCGCAACTCGTATTGCTGTTGAAGCAGTTGCGTCAGCGTGGTGCGTGTGTAGCGGCGGAAATGCTTGTTGATATCGTCGTGCTGTGTCCAGAGCAATGGCATCGCGGGGACGGTGACTACCAGCCAGCCCCCGGGGTTAAGCATTTCTAGCATGCAGCGGATGGATGCGGCATCGTCATCGATATGCTCGATGACGTCTAGCGCTGTGATCAGGTCAAAGCGCATGCCGCGATACATCTCATCGCCCAATGGCTTGTCGTAGATCCGGTCACGCAGGGGGTTGTTGGGCTGGATCGTATTGGGATCGATCTCGATGCCCCACGCCTGCGCGTCGTCGGCAAGTTTCGCGAGGGCCGGCAGCGAGAGGGCGTCGCCGCAGCCTACGTCCAGGATCTTCGCTTCTTTGGGGAGGCTTGTCAGGCGGCCGATGGCTTGGACCACCGCGAATTCGCGGCTGCGCCACCACCAGTGCTGACGATATAGTCGTGCGTATTGTCTGGCGTAATCGTGTTGCATGGCAAAGGTACGGTGCTGTTGTCGTGTATGGTGACGTCGGCGACCAGTGCGGTAGGGCGTTGCCGTATCTCGGTGAACGAGCGATGAACGTATTCGCCAAGCAGGCCGATGGAGAGCATCTGTAAGCCAGCAAGGAACCAGATCGAGATTACCAGCGTTGCCCAGCCGGGTGGAAAGTATGCAGGGCTTATCGCGAAGAGGGTGAGGTAGCTCAAGGCGACGAGAATCGCCATCGCCGAGATCCCAAAGCCCAGTAGTTGCACGAGTTTGACCGGGACGCTGGAGAAGCTGAACACGCCCTGCGCCGCCAGGCCAAGCAGCTTGCGGAGGCTGTACTTGCTTAGCCCTGCATGGCGCTCGTGTCGTTCATAGGGCACGCCGGTCTGTGTGCCGCCGACCCAGGCACGCAGCCCGCGGACGAAGCGTTGCGACTCGGGGAGTCTGTTCATACGCGAGACGATATGGCTACGCATGACGCAGAAGTCGCCGGCATCTAAAGGGATATTGACATCGCTGATCGCGCGCATGACGCGGTAAAAGCCGGCGTAGGCGATTTTCTTGAGCGGGTGTTCTTTGCGGTGTTGGCGGATGCCGTATGCCACATCGGCGCCGTCCTCGATCGCCTGGATCATGTTGGGGACGACTTCGGGGGGGTCTTGCAGGTCGCCGTCGAGCACGCAGACCATCGCGCCGCGTGCGTGTTGGAGCCCGATGGAGACGGCGGCCTGGTGGCCGAAGTTACGCGTGAGCCGGATGGCCACGACACGTGGGTCGCGCCCGGCGATTTCATGGAGCATGGCTTGGGTCAGGTCCTCGCTGCCGTCGTTGACGAAGATGAGTTCTTGCGGCTGATGGCCCGTTAACCCATCGAGCATCGCTGCGATGCGCGCGTAGCAGGTCTGCACCGTGGCTTGTTCGTTGTACACCGGGACAACGCACGAGATGGCAGGGGCATTTGACATAGCGCGTATTGCTCGAGGTACCCATCGGCAAATTCCCATAACGCAGGCCAATAATGCGGCAGGCGGTTCGTTGTCGGGCAGAAGGTGAGGCGGGGCATGGCAGAACTGATTGATCTGTACGGTCCGTCCGGGCACATTCGTAGCGACAACGGCTCCCCGGCCGTTGTCTTGAAACACTATGCCCAGCTTCGGGACGTGGACTACCGCAAGACCGCATCAAAAGCAGTGCAGCAAATGGCAGCAGGGGGCAAGGTCGTGTAGGGCGTGAAATACGCCATCGCAGAAATTGCCGCTAACTCACTAAAAAACAACCCCTTGCAGATGATTGCCGCTGAGTGCAACCATTTGCAAGGAGTTGAAAGTGGGCCATACAGGACTTGAACCTGTGACCTCATCCATGTCAAGGATGCGCGCTAGCCAACTGCGCCAATGGCCCGTTTGCCCGACGGGTTCGCCGTCAGGATCGGCAAGTATAGCCAGCCGACTCAGCCGACGCCAGCGCCCCGCGCCTCGGGTTCGCTGAGTCGTTCCGGGGCCGGTACAATCTCCCGCTTGGCCTGAGCCCGGGACCGCCCCGTGCCCGTCGCCCAAGCCCTGAACCCCGATTGCCCCCGAAGGTGTGTTGTGCCCGAGCCCGCCCAGACCCACAACCTCAACGTCCAGTCGCTGACCCGGCTCATCGGCCCGGCGGAGCTCGCCGAGCAGGTGCCCATCACCGACAAGGCCCAGCAGACCGTGATCGCCGCTCGCGAGGAGGTCAAGGCCGTGATCAACGGCGACGACCCGCGCCTGCTCGTGGTCATCGGCCCGTGCTCGATCCACGACGTCGACGCCGCGATGGAGTACGCCGAGCGCCTCCAGAAGCTCCGCGACGAGCTCAAGGACCGGCTGTGCATCGTCATGCGGGTCTACTTCGAGAAGCCGCGCACCACGCTCGGCTGGAAGGGGCTGATCAACGACCCGCACCTGGACGGCAGCTTCGACATGGACCAGGGCATCCGCATGGCCCGCGAGGTCTTGATGCGCGTCAACGAGCTGGGCCTGGCCGCGGGGACCGAGTTCCTCGAGCCGATCACCCCGCAGTACATCGCCGACCTGGTGAGCTGGGCCGCGATCGGTGCGCGAACAACGGAATCGCAAACGCACCGGCAGATGGCGTCGGGCCTATCCATGCCCGTCGGCTACAAGAACGGGACGGACGGCTCGCTACAGATCGCCATCGACGCGATGCTGTCGGCGCAAAGCGGCCACCACTTTCTAGGCATCGATGACAACGGCACGACGTGCGTGGTGCACACGAAAGGCAACTCCTGGGGCCACGCGATCCTGCGTGGCGGCGGCGGGACGCCGAACTACTCGGCGGAGAACGTCGCCGACGCCGCACGCCGCCTGGGCGACGCCGGCCTGAACCCGGGCATCATGGTCGACTGCTCACACGCCAACAGCGAGAAGCAGCACGCCCGCCAGGAAGTTGTCTTCAACTCGCTGATCGATCAGCGCGTCGCCCGCGCCAAGGGCGCCGCCGCGGCCGGGGCCGGCAGCACCCGCCCCTTCATCACCGGCACGATGATTGAGTCCAATCTCGAAGAAGGTAACCAGAAACTGCCCAGCGTCGACCCGGGCGACGACGTCCGTAGCCAACTCAAACGCGGTGTGTCGATCACGGATGCCTGCATCAGCTGGGAGAAGACCGAACAGATGCTAAGAGACGGGTACGAGCGGTTGGGTGAGCTTGGCTAAGCCGAGTTCGACATAGTGTTAAAATCCCAACGTGCATGATGAGCGCGATGAATACCGGGAAGCATATCGCTCAGTGTGAAAAACACTTGAGCTTCTAGATGGTGTGCTGACCGAGCCTCAACGCAAAGCAATCATGCGGGAGGCAACGCGTACGGCAAGGAAAAAAGAGAACTTCTGGCTCATCATCACATTTGTGCCACTCATCCTTTCCACTTGGTTGTTCCAGGGATACTTATCAAGCCTTTCACCTTGGTTTTCCGGTGTGTTTCCAGCAATTTTCATTACCTACTTCGTGGTTGCGGTGATACGTGTCAAAGTATCGAGGATTTTGATGATTGGTAGGGAAGCGATGGCGATCCTTGCTAGGAAACGTATTCGTCCGCCTTACTGTTTGTGCTGCGAATCGAAGATTGAGTTTGATGCTTCCGAGCGATGTGTTGAATGTGGATGTGCCTTTGTTGTCGAGACGGAGAATCTTAATTGAGTGAACAGGCCACGCGGTAAGGCATTTTCACGGAGCCTACAGAGGCACAGAGATCACGGAGCAAGGCATCCATCAGGGTGTCTTATTGAAGATTTCCTTCCTCTGTGCTCTCCACGTCTCCGTGCCCTCTGTGAAAAATAGCCACGGCGCATCAGGCCGAAGCCCGTACAATCAGGACTTGAACACAACGAGACCCGACCATGAAACGCCGAACCTTCCTTGCAACCACGACTGCGGCTGCGACAGCCTCGCTCTTTCCTGCGATTATTGTGCGTGGTGAGGATAAGCAGAACCTCACCCTCGGCCAGGGCGGCTTCAAGTACCGCGTGGTCCCGGACTGGTACGGCCAGAGCGTCAGCCAGGGCGTCATCATCAAGAACTGCCACGGGATCGTGCAGACCAAGGATGAACACCTCGTCTTTACGACGGACCACGTCAAAAACAACGTCGTGATCTGCGACAAGGGCGGCAAGCTCGCGGGCAAGTGGACGCTGGACTTCCCCGGCTGCCACGGCCTGACGATCCAGACCGAGGGCGAGGGCAAAGACCAACGCGAGGTCCTTTACATCACCGACATCCGCATCGGCAAGGTCGTGAAGACGACGCTCGATGGCGAGGTGCTTGAGCGATGGGGCTGGCCGGAGGACTCGGGTAAATACGACGATGCGAAGCAGTACCGCCCGTCGTGGACGCTGCACAAGCCCGACGGCGAGTTCTTTATCCTCGACGGCTACGGCAAGGACTACATCCAACACATCGATGCGCGAGGCGACCAGAAGGGCCTCTTCGGCGGCAAGGAGGGCGGCATTACCCACTGGGGTCCGCATGGTGGGGTCTACGACAACGAAGGCCTGCTCATCGCGATGAGCGACCAGCAGTACCTGATGAAACTCGATGATGAGGGCAGCGAGAAGTTCCGCGTCCAACTCCCCGGCGGCAACCCCCGGCAGGTCCAACGCGCGGGCGATCACTATTTTGTTGCGCACCTGGCGGACAACTGGCCCAAAGACCGCGCATCGCCCGGCTACGTCTCTATCCTCGACAAGGGCTTTAAGGTCGTCGCGAACCTCGATAGCAAGGCCCCGCAGTACGGCGATGACGGCAAACTGCAGAAGATGTCCGCGCTGGGCAGCGTTTTCACCCACCCGCACGACCTGTGCGTCGCCAGGGACGGCTCGGTCTACGTCGCCCAGTTCCTCTCCGGCGGCAGCTGCCCGATCAAGCTCGAGCGGGTGTGAAGTGAAACGCTGCCTTGCCTTGGCTCCCTCTCCCTTGAGGGAGAGGGGCAAGACAACTCGTTCTGTCTACCGCGCCTTCTCGTACTCCGGGTTGACCGCCTGCTTGCTCCATCGCTTGAGTACGCCGCGCAGGGAGTCCACGCTCTCGGGGTACTGGCCTTTGTCGTCGGTGTCTTTGATCCATTTTTCCAAGATCGCGCGGTGTTCGGCCAGGGCCTTGGCGTACTCCGGGTCGTCGGCGAGGTTGTTGATCTCGTGCGGGTCGTTTTCCAGGTCGTAGAGTTCTTCGGGGACACGTGCATTCCATTTGAAAGCCTGCACTTCGTCGAGCTTGCCTTCTTTGAAGAGCTGTCGGCAGACCTCCATGTGCGGTCGGCCGTCGCGGTACTGGGGCTGCATGAACGTGCGGTCGGTCAGGAAATTCCGCAGGTACTTGTACTTCTTGGTCGTCACCGCGCGGACGCGGTCGATCGTGTAGTCGCAGCGATCGCGGGCGCTGATGACAAACCCGCGCGGTTCGTGGTCCTTCGCGAAGAAGTCTTGGCCTTCAATCCAACTGTGTTTGTCGAGGTCAACACCCGCGATACCGAGGGTGGTCGCGCTGATATCGATGCCGTTGATCAGGTCGTCGCGCGAGGCGCCCTGGTCGATGCCTGGGCCAGCGATCACGAGCGGCACACGGATGCCGCCTTCGTAGAGCCACTGCTTGTGCCGGTGCAGACGCATGCCGTGGTCGGTCCAGTAGATCACGATGGTGTTGTCGAGCAGGCCGTCTTCTTTGAGTGCCGCGATGATGCCGCCGACCTCGGCGTCGGTCTGGCGGATGGTGTCGTAGTGGTGGGCGTATTCGCCGCGGATGATTTCGTGGTCGGGGTAGTAGGGGGCAACCTTCACCTTCGCCGGGTCGGTCTTGGCAAAGCCCTTGCCGCTGTTTTTCCCGCCGCGGAGTTGGATCTGTGCGAAGAAGGGCTTGCCCTCGGGGCGATTGCGCCAGTGATTGTCGGACAAGCCCATGCCCTTGCCCATTTGGTCGTAGAGTTCTTTGGTTGAGAAGATGAAGTTGAAGTCGTTCTTGCCGGTATTACTGGTGACGTGGTAGCCCGCCTCGCGCATGAGCTGGTAGACGGTCTTGACGCCGTCGGGCAGGTGGATGACCTCCTCGGGGACGCGTTTGCGGGACGAGCGGTGGTTGTGGATACCGAGGGAGGTCTGCATCGCGCCGGTTGCGATGGCCGAGCGCGTCGCGGAGCAGACGCCGGCGGGCATGTAGGCCCGGTCGAAGCGGACGCCACGCGCCGCGAGTGCGTCGATGTTCGGCGTGGGCACGGTGTCGTCGCCGTAGCAGCCGTACCAGCCGTTCATGTCCTCGACGAAGATCCAGACAATATTCGGTCGGTCCTCGGCGAGTGTGGGCGCCGCCAACAGCGTGGTCACGTGGATCAAGCAGAACGCGATCAGTAAGCGCAGGGTCATGCCGCGGCCTCCATGGGTTTGTGTTACTTCGCTCGCCCTTCGAGCAGCAGCCGGCCGACCTCCGCGATCATGGCTTTGCGTTTGTTGGCGTCGAGCAGGCCGGTCTCACGCCCGATGTCCGCGGCGGTCGCCAGGCCGAGGATCGCCCAGGTCACCGCCCAGGTCTCGGGCATGTCTTTGTTGTCGTGGGTCGCGCGGTGCTCGCCGACCTGCTGCTCGATGAACGCGGTGAACCGGCTGTACATCGACTTGAGCGCGGCGAGCACGTCCGGGTCGTCGGTTTCGCTCAGCGCGGCGAAGGTGATCTTGTAGAACCCCTTCTCGCCGCGGTGCTCTGCGTCGTACGCGAGGATGCGCTCCGCGGCCGTCGGGCCGTCCGGGTCCGCCTCGGCCTGGTCGATCAAGCCCTGCCAGACCTGCATCGTCGCGTCGTACAGGTAGTCGATCGACGCGGCAAACATCGCCTTCTTGTCGTTCCACAAGCGGTACAGGATGTTCTCTTGCACGCCACACCGCGCGGCGAGTTCGGCGGTGGTTGCCTTTCGATAGCCCAGCTCGCTGAACGCCTGCGCGACGATCGGCATCAGTTCAGCGCGTTTCTCGTGTGATCGGTTGGGGCGGGCCATGGGTTTATCGTAATCCGATTCGGGTTTGATCGCAGGGGTCGTGCTGTTCGACGCCAAGGATGGAACTCACAGCCCGATGTCTTCATTCCAGACATCCGGCTTCTCGCGTTGGAACTTGGCCATCAACTCGATGCAGCCCGCGTGGTCCAGGACGTCCAACTCGACGCCGCGTTCTTGGAGCAGCGCCTCTTCACCAGAAAAATTCTTGTTCTCGCCGATGACGATGCGCGGGATACGCAGGAGCAGGGCGGTGCCCGAGCACATCACGCACGGGCTGAGCGTCGTGTAGAGCGTCAGTTCATGCCAGTCTCGGCGGCGGCCGGCGTTACGGATGCAGTCGGTCTCGCCGTGGGACGTCGGGTCGTTGTTCTGCACGCGCTTGTTGTGCCCGCGCGCGACGATATTGCCCGCATCGTCGGCCAGCACCGCGCCGATTGGCAGCCCACCCTCGTCGTAGCTCTTGACCGCCTGCTCCAGCGCCGCGTCCATCAGTTCATGGTCGTTCATCGCAAACCTCTTTAACCGATCTCAAGCCCAAGCCCGCGGCTTGGGCGGCGGCCGACGCCGCGCGGGCCTATCACGCTTAAACAACAAGCCAGGCAGACAGCCCCTATCCTACCCCCTCCTATGCTCGGCCTATTCCTGCTTTTCCTGACCGCCTACGCACTGCTCGCCCTCATCGGCACCGTGGTGATTGTTCTCATGATCGTCAGGCCCAGACGCAAGAGCTACGCCTACGCCGTGGCGCACGGCCTGCCAACCGATCTCGATGACCTGGGCCTCATCGGCGAAGAGGCCACCTTCAACCTGCCCGGCCAGCATTCGACGCCCGGCTGGCTGATCAAGGGCGAAAAACCCGACGGCCCGACCGTGCTCGTCCTGCACGGCCACCGCGACTTCACCCACGGCGCGATGCGCTTCGTCGAGACCCTCGCGCCCTTTGCCGGCCACATCGTCCTCTTCGACTGGCCCGGCCACGGCGGGTGCACCGCGCCGTGGATGACCTGCGGCAAGCGCGAGCCCGACGACGCGATCGCGGTGCTCGACGGCCTGCCCGACGCGATTCGTGACCGGCCTGTGGTCCTCTTTGGCTACTCGCTGGGCGGGCAGATCGCGGTCAAGACGGCAGGGCTGCACCCCGACCGCTTCGCCGGCCTGATCATCGACGGCGCCTACCGCCGATGGGACACGCCGATCCGGTTGAAGCTCAAGCGATACCGCGTGCCGAGCTTCCCGTTCATCCAACTCACCTGGCTGGTCTTCTGGCTCGGCAACCTGATCCGACAATTCGACCGCGTGCAATACGCCAAGCGATACCCCGGCCCGGTGCTGGTCCTGCATGGCACCGACGACCGCATCTGCCCGATCGACGAGGGCAAAGACCTCGCCGACGCCGCGCCCAACAGCGCGTTCATTCCGATCGAGGGTGGCCGACACAACCAACTGCACGAGCAAGAGCCGGAGCGCTACGCTGATGCGTTAGAGAATCATTTCAACGTGCTGCCATCCTCTCCCCCTGGGAGAGGGCCGGGGTGAGGGGGCGGCGCAGCCGCATTTATTTTTCATCACAGCACCCGCAGCACCCGCAGCACCCACAGCACTTCCGGCCTTCGGCCCCCCTCACCCAACCCTCTCCTAGGGGGAGAGGGGTAAGATTATGCCATGTCCAACATCGCCTCCATCATCGACCACACCATCCTCAAAGCCGAGGCCACACAAGGCGACGTCATGCGTCTCTGCGACGAAGCCATCGAGCAAGGCTTCGCCTCCGTCTGCGTCAACGGCAACTTCGTCAAAGCAGTCCGCGACAAGCTCGCCGGCTCGGGTGTGAAGACCTGCGCGGTGGCTGGTTTCCCGCTAGGCGCGATGAAGCCGATGGTCAAGGCGATCGAGGCGACGAGCATGGTCAAGGACGGCGCGGACGAGGTCGACTTCGTCGCGCACCTGCCGACGCTGCTGGCGAGTGACGCCGAGGGCGCCCGGACTGAGTTCGCGGAGCTGGCCAAGGCCGCGCGATCGGTTCTGCCGGGCGTGGTGATCAAGGTGATCATCGAGTCTGCCGCGCTGATGAAGGACGCCGATGGCGCGCTGTGCGAGAAGCGCATCGCCGCGGCTTGCGAAGCAGCCCAGGCCGCGGGCATCGACTTCGTCAAGACCAGCACCGGCTTCCACGGCGCAGGCGGCGCAAGTGTCGAAGCAGTCAGGCTGATGAAGAAGCACGCCGGCCCAATGAAAGTCAAAGCCTCTGGCGGTATCCGTACGCTCGACGACGCGAAGCAAATGATCGACGCGGGGGCAGATCGCTTAGGTTGCTCAGCGGGGGTACAGATTGTGTCGGGGCAGGGTGAAGCGGGCTCAGGCTATTAAAATTTGTGCATCACATCGCGACCAGATAGGCAATGTGTACGAACTGTCATTACTTATATAAGAGTTGTTGTACATAGCCACCTACGCGCGTGGCGCGGCACTCGGTAGCAGTTTCGCTTTCCATACTTTGGTTAAAAAGATTCGTAACGGTGCTATTGGTACGGCGTGTACAAAACCTGGCATTTGAAGTGAGCTTTGTAGATAATTATATCCAGAGATAATGCCGATTATTGAAGGCTCATTATTAGAATCAATTGCCCATACTGGCCCACCACTGACTCCAAATGTGTTGTGCCCATCAATTAGGTATGCCTGGAAATCACTTCTTAAGATTAGCGAGGAGACACAGCCTTCGAAATAGCATGGCTGAGGTCGCTTAGCGAATTCATTCGCAAGGCCTGGAAACCCTGCCCATGCAACACGCGTCCCCTCAGCCGTATAGCATTCTTCTGGCGGTATCGACAGAAGGCGACTAGAAGGAAGCCCATCACTCCCTATTTTGAAGTAATCGCTACCATCTATACAAGTTTTTGGGGCCCTGATAAAACCAATATCCATTTTTTCGCTATTTGGGCCAGTGTAATAAATAGCAGTTGGAGATCGCTCGCCAACTGATCCAGTTGTAAACTCGAGTTTTCGACATGAAGGATTTGCGGAATCGGTCCAATCAAATTGTTTAATAACGAAATGGCTTTCTGCGTTTGGTGCCGGTTCAATTACATGTGCTGCTGTTGCAATACATGGTTGCCATCCATAATCAGAATTGCCGGAGTAGCCTATTATTGTTCCGGTTCCCGTAAAAGTAGACTGCGACTGCAAGCATGTTCTTTCGATATAAACCATTGATGTCTGTACACGAGTATGGAATACCTGCGAAAGCTCAGAATCGTTATCTCCAAATACTATGCCATCTTGATCCATGATTAGTTCCAGTTATGTGCGCCTACATCCAATCGAACTATGTTACTACAGTTCACATTTCTATAAGCTTCAACTTCGGATACATAGCGCATCTTTCAGTAGGATTAACTCATTTCATCGTCGCATCGCTGATCGGCTTACCATTCGTCGTCAGCACTTGGAAGTGGTGGACGCGGTGGGGGCCGTCGTATTGCCAGACGATTTCTTTGTCTCGGTTGACCTCGAAGAGCTTGACGTCTTTCTTCTTGCCATAGCAGGCGATGACGGTGTTGCCGTTGGGTAGGCGTTGGACGCCGCAGGCGTCTTTGATGATGCCGTTGACGTCTTTGTTGGTCAGTTCCCACACGATCTTGCCGTTTTTGTCGAATTCAACGACGCGGTTGCCGTAGGTGCAGCCGACGACCGTCGTGCCTTCTTCGGTACGGATCGCGGTGAAGGGCCAGTTCTTGGCCTTGCGCCCGCCGAAGTGTTCGGTGTCGGTGGGCAACTCGTTGACGATCTTGCCGGTTGGGTCGTACTCCTTGACGGCAAAGCCGAGCAGGTGGGGTACGAGGTAGTTGCCGTTGGCGAGTTTTCGGGCCATGCGGGTCTGCATGTGTACGTTGTCGGTCTCGGGCTGGAGCCTGACCTCGGCCTTGATGGTGCCGTCTTTGGCAACCTCGATCAGGCGTGGATTCTTGCCGAGTTCCGCGATGAGCGTGTTGCCGTCGGCCAGGCGCTGGGCGGTAGCGATCTCGCCGTTGGACTTATCGAGCTTGTAGGTCCAGACGGGTTTGCGGCCCTTGTCGAACTCGACGACTTCCTTGGCCCAGGCGATGAGGACGTGCCCGTTGTCGAGCACGTAGCCGTCGCGGGCCTTCTTCTGTGGCACGGTCCAGATGGGTTTGCCGTCCTCGCCGAGGATGCCGGTAAACGACGGCCCGGCGATGAAGACCGAGTGCGTGATCTTTTCGTGGCCGCCTGCCAAGGCGGGGCAGGCCGCAGCAAGGCAAAGAACAGCAAACGCCAACAGGCGTGTAGGAAGAGTTAAGCGATACATAGGCGAGGGCTCCGTGTTGGTCCTTCAAGGCCACTATACCGCAACCCGGCGGGCTTACTCGTCTTCGACTTCCACCCCGGCCTGCTTCAGGCTGGTCCCCGTTGCGCGGCGGAGCTCGCTGACCGCGATCATGTAGTCGCTCAGTGCCTGCACCTCGGCGAGCTCGGCCTGGGCCAGCGCGTCCTGCCGGGCCAGCACACGGTCGACGCGTGTCGTAAAGGTTTCGGCCTCGTTGCGGCCGCCCTTTTCGAGCTGCACGCCGGCGACTTCGAGGGACAACGCCGACGCCCGGCGTTGCGAGCGCGTCGTGTCGATCAGGCGGTAGTTTGTGCCGACGCTGCGCAGGGCGTCTTTGACTTCGAGCGTGACGAGTTGTGCCTGGCTGCGGTAGTTCTCTAGGGCGCGTTGGCGCTCGAGGGTGCGCTGCTCGAACAGGGACTCGGCCGACCGGTTGCCCCAGGGCCGCTCGAACTGCACGCCCAGCACGTAATCGATGTAGTCGAAGTCGGTGGCATTGCCCAACGCGTCGCCCGGGTCGTTGACGTCCAGGCCGTTGGCGGTCGCCGAGGCGACGAGGTTGAGGATGGGCAGCTGCGCGTTGTCCGCAACGACCCGGCGGACGTCGGCGTCGTCGATCGCCAGGAGCGCGGTCTCGATCTCGGGCCGAGACCGCAACGCGGCCGTCACCTGGTCCAGCAGGTTGAACGCGATCACCTCGTCGGCCGGCGCGTCACTCGGCTCGACCAGCGTCTCATCGATAATCGGCAACTCGGGGTCGTTGATCAGACGCTTGAGCTGATCGGAGAGCACCCGCACGTTCTGCTGGGACCGCAGCACATCGGCGTAGCGCTGGTCGACCCGCGCGTTGACCTCGTTGAGGTCGGCTAGCAGCAGGTCGAAGCCGAAGCGCGGCTCGAGCTTGTCCCGCATCGCGACCGTTCGGTCCAGGAGGCGCTGCTGCACGAGCAGGCTGGACCGGGCCGCCACCAGCTGCCAGTAGGTCTGCTCGATCGCGTTGGCCAGGTCCATCATCGATTGCTGAAGCGCGACCCGGTCGGCCTTGTTCGCGATGCCCGCCAACTCGATGTTGGCACGCGAGACGTCGCTGCCGAAGCCGCGGAGCAGGGGCTGCTCGAGCTGGACAATCAGGTCGGAGCCGTAGAAGCTGTTGACGCCAAAGAAGGAGGGCGTCTGCTGGTTGCGGGTGAGGTCGACCTGCGCGGTGACGCGCCCGCCGGTGGTCAGGTCTTTGCGGATGCCGGTGGACAGCGTGCGGGTGTCCGACTGTTGGTCGCCGGACAGGCCCGGGATCGCGCCGGGCGGCTGGGGCGTGTCGAGCTCGGTGAGGCTCGCGTCCGCAAAGAGCACGCTGTCGAAAACGGCTTCGGCCTGCTCGATCTGCAACGCGCTGATCTGCGGGTTGAGCTTGGCGACGCGCAGGTCGAGGTTGTTCTCGATCGCCTTACGGATCGCGGACTGCAGGTCGAGGTTGACGGTCGGGGTCTCGTCGCTGGTCAGCAGGCTGGCGCCGGGGTCGAGGGTTTGATCGGCATAGGCGTCGGCCCCACTCATCTCGTCGGCGGCGGCGATGTGCTGTTCAACGGTCTGCCGATCCTCGGGCAGCACGACGCCGTCGTCTTTTGCCTTCTTCAGCACACGCGCCAGCGAGTTTTCAAACTCGTTGGCCTGACGCTGGACGCGGACCTCTTGGGCGTGGCCTTCGAGTTTGGCCTTGTGCTCGGCGAGCAGGGCGTTGCGCAGCTCGTTGGTGGTCAGGTGCGGGGCCTGGGTACAGCCGGTCAGGACAACCGCGGTCGCGGTGGTGATCAGGGCCCGGGTCGAGAAACGTTTGAGCGGGAGGGGGTACGGCATGCCCGGACGATAGCCGGTGAATGTGAGTAGGTCAATCCCTTTTCGTACGGCGTACGACCTATACTTCAAGCGGCCGGTAAAGATGCAGCATCAGGGTGCGTGCTGCTATGATGCCCGATTCGCTTTCGCACCCGTTTTGGAGCCTGCAAAATGCCCCGCAAGATGACCATGACCGAAAAGATCCTTGCCGCCCATGCTGGGAAAGACGAGGTCGCGCCCGGGGAGAATGTGTGGTGTGGCGTAGACGTACTAATGACGCACGATGTCTGCGGCCCGGGCACCATCGGCATCTTCAAGAAAGAGTTCGGCCAAGACGCGAAGGTCTGGGACCCCACCCGCATCCCCATCATCCCCGACCACTACATCTTCACCGCCGACGGCAAGTGCCACCGAAACGTCCAAATCCTCCGCGACTTCGTCAAAGAGCAGGGGATCAAGTACTACTACGACCCAGACTTCCTCGACACCGACGAAGCCTCCGGCATGCCCAACCCCTACCGCGACCCCACCAAAACCTCCTACAAAGGCGTCTGCCACAAAGCACTCCCCGAAGAAGGCCACTGCCGCCCCGGCGAGATCCTCCTCGGCACCGACAGCCACACCTGCACCGCCGGCGCCTTCGGCCAGTTCGCCTCGGGTGTCGGCAACACCGACGCCGCATTCACCATGGGCACCGGCAAGACCTGGCTCAAGGTCCCGCCCACCATGCGCTTCAACTTCCACGGCGACATCCCCCCATACCTCACCGCAAAAGACCTCATCCTCGCCGTCATCGGGGACATCGGCTTCGCGGGCGCAACCTACAAAGCCATGTACTTCGCGGGCTCCGGCATCGGCGCACTCTCGCTCGAAGACCGTATGACCCTGACCAACATGGCCATCGAAGCCGGCGGCAAGAACGGCATCTGCGACGTCGACCAGAAAACCCTCGACTACGTCAAAGCCCGCTCCAACCGACCCGACTGGACCGTCTACGAAGAAGACGACGGCTGCACCTACGACTACGAACAGACCTGGGACCTAGGCAACTTCGAGCCCCTCGTCGCCGCCCCCCACTCCCCCGACAACACCAAGACCGCCCGCGAGCTCCAACAAGCCGGCACCAAGCTCGACCGCGCCTACATCGGCTCCTGCACCGGCGGAAAAATCACCGACATGATCTTCGCCGCCAACATCCTCCACGGCAACGAAGTCAAGATCCCGACCTTCGTCGTCCCCGGCTCCACCGAGGTCCACCAGGACATGCTGACCCTCAACCTTTACGGCGAACCAGTCGATGAATCCTCTGGTGACAAAAAGGCCGCGACCAGCGTCTACAAAACCCTCGAAGACGCCGGCTGCCTCATCGGCGCCGCCTCCTGCGCCGCCTGCCTCGGCGGCCCCGAGGACACCTTCGGCCGGCTCAACGAACCCATCAACTGCATCTCCACCACCAACCGAAACTTCCCCGGCCGAATGGGCCACAAAGAAGCCGGCGTCTACCTCGCCTCCCCACTCACCGCCGCCGCCAGTGCACTCAGGGGCGCCGTCGCAGACCCCCGCGAATACGTCGACGGTGCGATCCTTACCGGCTCGGCAGGTGTCGTGTAACACGGCCCCAGTTTGCATCACTTCACCATGCGTTAGCCTCGCCCGCCCAACGCCTGACCGCCAACGCCCTCTTATCCCTCGGCAGCGCCGTCGTCGCCCTGCTGACCAGCTGGCTGCTCTACCGCCTGTTCTCCAACCCTCTGCCGACCAGGCAATGGTCTCGCTACCAATCCCGACGCAAAGACATGACCTACACGGGCCCATAACCGCCGCCTGCCTCGCCGGCTGCATCATCACCTGGATCAAAACCGCCAGGCCCAAGCCCTGACAACGGCCCGCTTCTGACCCTTCTGTCCCCGTCCCTCCTTTTCCTCCCCTAGTCAGAAGGGGGCATTTTTAGTCGATCTCAAGGCTTTTGATCGATCTCAAAAGAATGGGTTGACTAACGACAAACGCGCGGTAAATTTAGATGAGCCCGTATTGATTAGTCTGGTCTGATGGTCCGCGTTCGCGAAGGGCCAATACAGAAGGAGATCATTTCATGAAGTTTTGTCTTTTTTCAGCAGCAGCGATCGCCGCAGCTGCTTTGGCCGCGCCCAGCCATGCGGCGACCGCCTATGCGATTGATTTCGACTCCACCCGAACAGGCAGCAGCAGCACCGCCGGATCGATCGATACCGAAACCGGCTTCACATCCCTTGATGTCACCAACGGCGGGAGCGCCAGCGTCAACGTAAGCGGAATCGATTTCGAGCTCTTCACGACGAACGTGAATGCGTCTCGTCGCCGCGCCGGCCCTAACCCGCTCACACGCGACTTCATCTTCGAAGAAGGGGGCAACAATGACGCTGTTGGGATCCTGATTGGCGGTGCGGGCGACCTCGCGGCGGGGACTTGGCAGGTCGAGGTCTGGGCCTGGGACGCTGATATTTCAGCACAGCTCGACGCGATGATCATCGGCTCGCGGAAAGACAACGCGGAGACGATCCACACCACGGCGTTTGCGGGCAGCCCCACCGACCCATTCACCTTTAACCTCGTCAGCGACGGCACCCGCGCTTACGACGTGTTCGTCCGTGAAAACAACGACGCCAACAAGACCCGGATGAATGCGATCCGGCTCACCCTCGTCCCCGAGCCCGGCTCGCTGGCCCTCTTGGGCTTGGGCGGGCTGGCTCTCATCCGCCGACGCCGCGGCTAAGCGACGCCATCGGATCAACCTTCTTAAAAAACCCCCGCGAGACGCGGGGTTTTTCATACCCCCTCTCCCCACGGGAGAGGGATGGGGTGAGGGGTGGCACTGACAAGCTTTGGCTTTTCAGTGCCACCCGCCACTAGAGCATCTTGCCTCTTTTCTGGCATGGCTCGGGCTCCTTCTCCCTTTCAGGGAGAAGGCGGGGGATGAGGGTCGGCCGTGAAGCAGACCGCGGCTTGTCCTGCCTTTCATTGTGAAGACGATGCCCCACCCTCACCCCAACCCTCTCCCTGAAAGGGAGAGGGAGCCAAGGAACCGTGTCAACAAGGACGCAAGAGGCTCTAGCGACAGCCCCTCACATCTCCACCCGCATCACCAGCTTGTTGACCTCCTCCGCCGAGACCACGCCCTTGCCCTCCAGCAGCTTGATCAGCGACGCCACACAGATCTCCAGCTCCTCGTTCTCTTGCTGCAGCGCCGCGATCTGTTGATCCTGCGTCTGGTCGGCGTATCGCCCCGCCCGCAGCTCCCGCCGAACATCCTGGATATCCCGCTCCGTGTCCTCGATATCCAGCCGGTTGCCGATATCCCCCAACAGCAGTGTCCTCGCCCAGCCCATGTCGTTGCCTTTCGTGAAGTGTGTTTGGTTGGTTGACCTAAGAACCTATACCAGAAGTGCCTTTGGTGGGACAGGCTTCCAGCCTGTCGTCAAGGCGGAGCCTTGAATCGCGTTTGTTTCTCAGGCCCCCGGCCCGACGGCAGGCAAGAGGCCTACCCCACCAAAAACAAAAACGGGCCCCTCTCACATGCTCTAAGACGATACCGCAGCACCCACCCCCAGCCGCGGGAATACGTATGATCGAAACCGCGAAACCGGTGCACAGAACAGGGGGTCCCCCTTTCCCTTCGCAAAACACGATAGAAGCGATGAGATGCCGCCAACGATCACCAAGCTCTTTTCAGACCACGGCCCGCACGACGCCGAAACGATCACGCCGCTGCTGGAAGGCCAGCGGTTCAGGCTTGAACACATCGCGTCGTACGGCCAGCCCAGCCCTGCGGATTTCTGGTACGACCAGGACACCCTGGAGTGGGTCGCGCTCATCCAGGGCCAGGCGGTGCTTGTCTTTGAAGACGGCCCCGTATCCCTCGCCGCCGGCGACGCGGTCCTGATCCCCCCACACTGCAAACACCGCGTCAGCGAGGTGAGTATGGACGCGGTCTGGATCGCCCTGCACGCGGATTCATCGGGCGAATAAGCAGAGAAGAGTGACTGTCCCTTTTTCTTCCTTGATGTTCAAAGTGGTAGTCCACAACCTGATGGTTATTTAGAATCAAAGGGTCGGAACAAAGCCGGACTGTCCTTTTTTCTGGGTCCTATGGATGAAATGGTAATGGCAAAGCATTCAATCAACAATACTGAACTACAAGATAGGATTGAGCTTCAGGTTTTTATCGAGTTTGCCTCCCAATGTCCGCTTCCTCTGCTACCTGGAAAAGTTGAGAAACGCTCTCCTCCAGAGCCCGACTTGCTCGTACCACTCTCGACGGGATCGAGCATCGCGTTCGAACTGGTATCAGCCAACGATGCCGCAGGCGAACGAAGATTTCGTGATTCATTTGCCATCAATGATGCTCTACTCAAAGCATATCGAAAAGCCGTTGATTCGGGATCTATTGCCCCACCTCATGATTGGGGCGGGCTATCAGTCCTAATCGTGATGGACGAGCAGGCATCAAGGATGTCAAAAATCAATGCGGCTCAAAGAGCAATCGAAATACTGTCTGACATGGGAGCGACTCTACAACGCTTACACTTCAGTGATAAGTATCCCATCAAGAAAATTGTCATCTCTAAAAATCCATGTGCGGACTGGGAACAACAGAAGCCATCGATAACTGTGAACAGCGCTGGATATGTCGGCGTACCTCTCGTCCCAAGAATTGAAAGCAAGCTCGATAAAGCACCCAAGTATCAGAGCAGCCACCCAATACATTTGCTGGCACACGCCAGATCAACATTCATACCCAAGTGGGAAGAAGGGCTAGACGCATTGCTGGAAACTCACCCCAACACTTCATGCTATGAAGCCGTCTGGGTCTACGATGAAGCTGACAAGTCCGTAGTTTATGCCAGTCTTGACCGCGGATGGTAGGGGCAGAAAAAGGGGAGAAGTACATTTAATTCTATTGCTGTGCGCAAAAACACCGTCATCACTTCTTAGGTGATGGACGAACTCGACAACAACTTATTGGCGGCCTGGCATCGGGTCTTTGAACTGTGTCAGCGTGACCCGGTAGAGGCTCGGCGGCGGTATGAGCGGACGCTGCCGGGGACGTGTCTGGACCGGCCGCACCGGGCGTGGTGCGTGGCGCTGCGGGCGTCGGATACGCGGCTCAATGGCATTCAGGGGGCGGTTTTGGCTCCTTCTCCCTCGCAGGGAGAAGGCTGGGATGAGGGTGGGGGATTCGAAGGCCCGCGGCTGACCTCCAGCTTTGATGGTGAATACGACGTTTCACCCTCACCCCGGCCCTCTCCCTCGGAGGGAGAGGGAGGCGACCGAATCGGCGCACAAACGGCGCATGAAATCGTGATCGACGGGGGGATGATTGCCGAGTTGGGTGGGCCGGTGGACATCCCGCACCCGGGGGTGCCGCTGGCCGAGGCGGCGAGGCTGCTGGGGCGGGACTACCGCATGATGCGGCGGTGGCTGCCGGTCGGGGCGGGGCGGTCCAACCGTGAGCGCGATCAACTCGCGAGCCGGGGCATGAGCGACGGCCGGTTGATCTGGGCGACGTTTGAGAAGGAGGGGTACCCGTTGAAGGTGCGTTATGAGCCGCCGGGGCGTCACGGGCGCAACGGCCGGGAGGTGCCGGTGGTGTGGAGCGATGGGCCGCTGGACCCGGGGGCGAAGTATGGCAAGCCGCCAAGCCGGTGGTGGGGGACGCTCTGGCAGTCGATGGCCAAGGGCATTCCGACCGAGTTCGAGCAGGTGCTGGTGCGTGAGCCGAGGTGGCTGCCTGTCAAGGGGCAGATGCGGTTTCGCGGTTGGTTGTGGCGTTGCCCGGGGCTTTGTTCCGCGGGGGCGGATTTGGCTCCTTCTCCCTCTCAGGGAGAAGGCTGGGATGAGGGTAGGGGAGACGAACGCCCCCGGCTCTCTGCAAACGTTCACGATGGGTATGACGCTGGGCCCTCACCCCAACCCTCTCCCTGGGAGGGAGAGGGAGCTAAGGCAAGTGCCTGCGGGAAGCTGGTACGGACGCTGTACGCGCCGCTGCCCGTGTGGACAATCGGCAGGTACCTGGGATTGAATCAAGGGCTCGGCGTTGAAGGCCTGGCGGGGCAGTGGCTGCCGGGGGTGATGGACCGCTGGGCGGGTCGGCGCAGCCTGGCGTGTTTGCACTGCTGGCGGGTGCGGGATCAGGGGTTTTCAAGCCGCAAAGGCTGGAACGAGCTGGTCGCGCACCTCAGCGGCGGGCTGCTCTTTGGCCACGAGGTCGAGCAGCCAAGCGATTTTGAGTACGAGCGCAGGCGGGCGTATGTGAAGCGGGCGCAGAAGCGCCCGCAGATCGATCGCGCTGTGATCGGGGGTGCCGCACCGATCGCATCGATGCAGGCAGCGTTATCCGCGCCGCCGCCGGGCGATCAGCAGGCCGCCCAGGCCGAGTAGCGCGAGTGTGCCCGGCTCGGGGACCACCTCGGTGCTGAGGCGGACGTTGTCGAAGTCGACCTCGAGGTCCGCGGCGGTGGTCGTGGCGTCGGTGGTGTCGACGACGTTGAGGTTGACCAGGCGGATGCCCAGGTCCTGGCCGAGTTGGGCGTGGGTCGCGCCGGTTTCGAAGATGATGGTGCTTGTTGCGTGGCCGCCCTCGATGATGGAGCCGGCGAGGGAGTTGTCGTCGACGTCGATCTCGACGCCGCCGGCCATCAGCGCGACGCGGTAGCCGGGGAAGCCGGCGAGGTTGAAGTCCTCGTTGCTGATCGCGGTGCCCGAGTCGATGTTGATGATCTCGACCTGGAGGGTGTAGCGTGTGAAGGCCTGGAGCTGGTCGGTGCTGATGGTTTGTTGCAGGCCGTACTCGCCGCCGCCGCCGGTGTTGGCGTTGTTGAACGCGATGCCGACCCGGACGCCGTCGGGCGCGACGCCGGTGATGAACTCTTCGGCCTGGTCGTTGAGCGTGCCGATGTAGTAGCCCGGCCCGTCGCCGCCGTCGGTCTGGCCGACAAAGGACTCGTAGAGGTCCCAGCCGTTGAGCGGGCCGAAGGTGAACTCGTTGAAGGGCGTTTCGCCGGTGATGTCCTCGAAGCTGTGATTGACGACATTGATGTCGGCCGCGGCAGCGGCCCCGGCGGAAGCAAGGGCGAACAGCCCCGTGCTGGCGGAGATAACAGCCGTCTTATTGATGAAGCGATTCATGGTGTGCTCTTTTTGGATGGGTTCCCGATCGGGAAACCTTATCACAAGCGATTCCGAAAGAGTCGTATTCTTTTGAAAAAGAAGAATTTTTACTACATTGTGTTAGCTTCTAAGTGGGCCTGTTGCGGTGCTTTTAAGCAGATGGGCAATAGCAACAGGCCGGGGTATGCAGCCGGTCCGCGAGGGCTTACAATTAGCCCGCCGCCTGCACCTCTGTTTTCCGGAACGCTATGACGCTTGTTGGAATTGATCTCGGTACGACCTTCTCGCTCATCGCCCGCCTCACCGAGGACGGCGATGCGCAGATTATCCCCAACGCGGAGGGCGACCTGACGATGCCCTCGGTGGTGTGTTTCGAGTCGGCCGAGGACGTGGTCGTCGGCAAGCACGCGGTCCGTGCGCTGTCGGACACGCCCGAGCACGTGATCCAGCACCCCAAGCGCTACCTGGGCGACGCGGACCACGCCGACGACATGCACGGCCAGTCGGTCAGCCCGATCGCGGCCAGCTCGCTGATCCTGCGCAAGCTCAAGCAGGACGCCGAGCAGCAGGTCGGCCCGATCGGCGGCGCGGTGATCACGGTGCCGGCGTATTTCGACGAGGCCCGCCGGCAGGCGACGGTGACCGCCGGCGAGCTCGCGGGGCTGAAGGTCATCGACATCATCAACGAGCCGACCGCCGCCGCGCTCGCCAGCGCCTACCTCAGCGCTCAGCGCAACGCCGAGAACGCCGACGAAGCGCTGGACCGCCTCATGTCGGATACCGACGCCCGGCACACGATCGTCTACGACTTGGGCGGGGGCACGTTCGACGTCACCCTCATGAAACAGACCGGCCCGGAGCTCCAGGTGCTCGCGACGGCGGGCGATGTCGAGCTGGGCGGGATCGACTGGACCGAGCGGATCGCCGAGCAGGTCGCCGAGTTCTTTGTCGCGACGCACGAGGTTGATCCCCGTCAGGACGCGCTGGGCCGGGCGCGGCTCCGCTCCGCCGCCAACCAGGTCAAGCACGAGCTGAGCAGCCGCCGGGCCGTCACCTGGGAGTTCGCCTACAAGGGCAAGCACATCGAAGGCAAGATGACGCGCGAGGCGTTCGACGCGGACACCAGCGACCTCTTGTACCGAACCGAGAACCGGCTCAACCGCGTGCTCCGCGACGCGGAGCTTGCTTGGCAAGACGTCGACAGCATCGTCGCGGTCGGCGGCAGCTCGCGTCTGCCGCAGGTCCTGGAGATGCTCGAGCGGGTCAGTGGCAACCAACCAGACACCTCGCTCTCGCCGGACCACATCGTTTCGCTCGGCGCCGCGATCCACGCCGCGATGCTCGGCGCACAGCTCACGCAGGCCGAGCTCGACGCGGTCGCCAAGAACGCCGACGAGAGCGTTGATGCCCCCGTCACCGAAGAACAGGCCAACGACGACGATCAGGGCGAAGACAGCGACGACCCGCTGGACGCGCTCCAGAAAGAGCTCGAAGGCGACGACGACAACGACGCCGGCACGGGCCACGGCGAAACAAAGACCGCCGCGCCACGCACGCGCCGACGCAAGAAGAAACAAGAAGCCGGGATGATGCTCTGGGGCAAGTCCGTCTTGCAGATGCTCCACCTCTTGAAGACCAACAACGTCAGCTCGCACAGCCTCGGCGTCATCGCCCGCGACAAGAACGGCACCAAGCGCGTCACCACGATGATCCCCCGCAACACCAAGCTGCCCAAGGCCGTCACCAAGGTCTTCGGCACCATCGTCGACGACCAGAAACGCATCACCGCCACCGTCGTCGAGGGCGAAGCCGACGACCCGGCGCACTGCATCTCGGTCTGCACCTGCACGGTGACGAACCTGCCCACGAACCTGCCGCGCAACTCGCCGGTCCAGGTCCGCTTCCGCTACGACAGCTCCGGCCGGCTGCACGTCGGCGTCGTCCACCTCACATCGGGGGCCTTCGGCGAGGTCGTGATCAAACGCGACGGCGGCGTCGACCCCGAGCGCGTCCGGATCGCACAGAAACTGCTGCAACGCCTCAAGGTCGGCTAACGCATGTCGGATGACCCCTACAGCAAGTGGCTGGGCCTGCCGCCCGGGCCCCGGCCGCCCAAGGCCCACGAGCTGCTGGGCCTGCCCGCCAACCCGGCCGACGCGGCGCTCATCGACCAGGCCGCCGCGCGCCGCATGGATCAGCTCGACCAGTTCGCCCTGTCCAACGACCGCGCGACGCGCACGCAGGTCCAGCAACTGATGAACGAGGTCGCCAAGGCCCGCACCAAGCTGGTCGGCAGGGTGCCCAAGCCCAAGCCCAATGCCAAGACCAAGCCGAAGCGTGACGACGCACCCGCGGCGAAAACGCCGCCGGCCCCACCAACGCAACAAGCAACCCCGCCGACAAAACCGACGCCGAGCGCACGCGCTGCCGTCAGCACGCCCGCCCCCAAGCCAACGCCCCAGCCGGTGCCCGCTGGCGATCGTTCTGCTCTTCAGTCGGCGATCGCGTTCTGGGTGTTGGTCGTGTCGGGCTGGGCGGCCACGCTGGTCGTGGCCTACACGGTGACGTTCAACTACTTCAAGCCCGACCCGCTGCCCAGCGAACCGCCGCCGGCCACCGCGGGTTACCAGCGTGACGCCGGGCCCTCGGACCCCGGCCCCAACGGGCCCGCCGTGCCGATCAACCCGGAAGACACCGAGGCCGACCCGGGGATCGAGCCAGCTGCCGAAGCGACCGGCCCGACCGAAGAAGAACTTGCCGCGCAGCAAGCCGAGCAAGAGCGGCTGGCGCTGAAAAAACAGGAGGCCGAGCAGGAACGATTGGCTGCCGAGCGTCGGAAGACCGAGCAACAGCAAGAGGAACTGCGCCGACAACAACAGGCCGAGCAGCGACGCATGGAGGCGGAACGCAAACAGGCGATCGAGAAACAGCAGCAAGAAGAATTGCGTCGGCAAGAATTGGCGAAGCAGAAGTGGCGCGATGACTACTTCGCCGAGCGTGACCGCTTGCGGGGCGATGCCAAGGTCGCGCTGATCAAACGCGCTTTTATCGAATGGAATGGCGGGCACCAAGTCGAGATCGAGTCTGAATTCGAGAACGGCCGGCTTGTCGGCATCGACCTCGAGAGCAAGATCAATCAATCCAAAAATCAACTCACGGACCTTACGCCGCTTGCCGGCTTACAACTCCGTTCCCTTAAACTGAAAGGAAGAAAGCTAAAAACCTTGGCCCCGCTCAAGGGCATGCCATTGGAGCTACTGGAACTGGATCGCTGCGAGAGCCTGGAAGACATCAGCGCCCTGAAGGGCATGCCGTTGAAATCGGTCTCCATTTCCGACGCCTTGATCAAGGACCTCGAGCCGTTGCGGGGGATGCCTTTGAAAACCTTCTATATAAATAACTGCAAGCAAATTACAACGACGGCGCCGCTCAAAGGGGCTGAACTGGCGTCGGTGCACATCAGTAACTGCTTGAGACTCGTTGATCTCAACGGCTTGGAACATATGAAGGCTGAAAAACTTAAAGCCGTTTTCTACTACAACTTAGGCCTAACCGACCTGACCGCGCTGAAGGGCTTGACGTTCGATCACCTGAGCATCAAGGAATCCGGCCACTTCAAATCATTAGAGTTTTTGCAGGGTATTACCGTCAATGTCCTCGAACTAGAAGCGGAGCAAGTCGAAGACTTGTCGCCACTCAAACGAGCCAATATTACGCATATGCTGAAGCTTGATGGGGATCAGATCTCCGACCTGACCCCGCTGAGCCGACTGCGTTGTCGCTACGTTACGCTGAACTGTCCCAACCTCAAATCATTAAGGGGGTTGGAAAGCATGCCGAGTCTGCAGTCCGTCTCGACATACACACGCATCCCCGATAAAGAAGTGAATCGGCTTAAAAAAGCGAAACCTAAGCTAAAGGTCAATCTCCACTATTGATCTGTGCTCTTCCTGATTGGGAAGAGGATCGCCCCGCTTTCCGCTAAACTCTGCTCGATGCGATCGCTACCGAGTGTTGTCGCTGATCCTATGCCCGACCCGCCCGCAAAACCCGTTTCCAAAAAAGGCAACGGCGGGATCGACCCGCGGTCCAGCGTCTCGGCCAGCGCCAGCGGGCTCGGCTCGGTCACGCTCTCGGGCGGCAAGGGCCGCAAGACCGACCGCCAGCAGTTCGCCGCCGACGAGCTGGCCATCGTGCTGAGCCACTACAAGATCGGGGTCATCGAGAAGATCAAGGAGTTCCCGCGCGGGTCGCGCAAGGCGCCGAAGCTGCTGGTCAAGGCCCAACGCGGCCCCTTCCTATTGAAGCGCCGCGCGATGGGCAAGGACGAGCCGGAGAAGGTCGCGTTCTGCCACGGCATCCAGCTGCACCTGGCGTCGCGCCAGTTCCCGCTGCCGCACCTCATCGGGACCCGCAAAGACAACAACTCGATGCTCCGGCTGGGCGAGTACACCTACGAGCTGTTCGAGTACATCCAGGGCACGCCCTACGACCAGTCGCTCGAGGCGACGCAGGACTCGGGCAAGATCCTGGCGCTGATGCACAAGCTGCTCAAGGATTACAAGTACGACCCCGCGACCGTCGTGGGCAGCTCGTACCACGCCGCCAAGTCCGTCTACAACGCCTGCCGAACCATCCCGACCACGCTGGCCCGCAAGAACCCCAACCAGACCGGCGAGCGGGCGCAGAAAAACGCCAAGCTCATCAAGGAGCTGCAGGCCTACTACGACGACGCGGTCCAACGCGTCGAGTCCGCCGGCATGCTCGACTGGCCCAGGCAGATCGTGCACAGCGACTGGCACCCGGGCAACATGCTCTTCCGCGGCCAGCGCGTCGTCGCCGTGATCGACTACGACACCGCCCGCGTGCATCAGCGCATCATCGATATCGCCAACGGCGCGCTGCAGTTCTCCATCCTCGGCGGGGGCGAGGACCCCCTGACCTGGCCCGAGGGGATCGACCTGGCCCGGTTCAAACGCTTCCTCATGGGCTACGACTCGGTGCCGGAAGTCGTGCTGACGCAGGCAGAGCTGAAGGTCGTGCCCTGGCTGATGATCCAGGCGCTGATCGCCGAGGCGGTGATCCCGGTCGCGAAGACGGGCATGTTCGCGCGGATGGACGGCGCGGTCTTCCTGGAGATGGTCCGCCGCAAGTGTGTCTGGCTGCTGGAACACTCGCCCAAGCTCGTGGCGATGCTGGATGACTGATGTTATTGACTGATTGCAAGTAAAAAACAGTTCCATCGACCGCATCACGGGCTAAACTAAAGGCATGACCAAACCACGCACCAGCGCGATCGTTTCGGGGTTGCTGTCGCTCGCGTTTGTGATGCCTGCTGCCGGCCAGGCCGACGAGGCCGACCGGCAGCGGCAAGAGCAGCGGGCGTTGTTGGAGCTGGTCCAAGAGCTGCAGCTGCAGCTGGATGACGACGAGTTCGGCCCAGACGAAGCGCTAAACGAGCAGCGGCGACGCGTCGAGGCGATCCGCCGCCGGATGCTCCAGATGCAGCAACAGCAGCCGCGGTTATTTGAAGAGCATTTCCCGGCGGAGCCGCTGCAGCTCGACGCCGAGCCGGTCGTGAGCCCGTGGGCCAAGCGCACGCGCGAGGAGGTCGTTGCGGGTCTGGACCACGCCGAGTTCGCGGTGCGTGAGTCGGCCTATGGGCACCTGCTGACCGACAACACGCTGAGCAAAGACGCGCTCAAGGGGCTGATCCAAAAAGCCAAGTCGCCCGAGCAGCGGCATCGCCTGCTGCGTCTGGCCGAGCACCACCTGCTGCGCGAGATGCGCCAGCGCGACTTCGGCCATCCTCGCCCGGGCGACGGCCCGCCGATCCCGCAGGTTGCTGAGCCTAGGCCCGCGTCGGTCGGCTACTCCTACGATCCCGTGCTCGCCCAGGACAACCCGCAGGCGAACCTGCCCGGCGTCCGCGTTGTCGCGACGATGCCCGGCTTCCCCGGCCACGCGCACCTCCGCCGCGGCGACATCATCGTGCAGATCAACGGCCGGGGCCTGTCGATCCATCATGGCGAGGGCGCGATCACCGACTGGGTCAAGACCCAGATCGCGTCCAAGCAGGCCGGCCAAACGATCGACTTCACCGTCCTGCGCAGCGGCAAGCCGCTGGCGATCCGGATGGTCTGCGCCGAGGGCGCGGCCCTGAACCACATGTACACGACCGACGCCTTCGAGGCCGCCGCCCGCAAGGAGCCCTACCAGCGCGCCTGGGAAGCGGCACGTGCCGAGCTGACCGGGCTGATGCCCAAGCCCAAGCCGCTGACGCCCAAGGTGATTGAGGCCGGGTAACAGGCTGATCCGACCCGGTTCTGTTCGATCGATCCAACAAACACCGACGCTGGGTGCAGCGCGATTGCCGCCGCGTCCCGCGCCTCCTATGATCGTCTCTTTCCTGCCAAAACCCCCACCCCAGTGAACACGATGACACCTACCGAAGTCGCTTTCGATGAGTCCCACGGCCAGTTCTCCACCGACGGGCAGCGCTCGATCCTCGACCCGCACGACATCTTCCTGGACCGGCACATCGGGCCCAACCCCGAAGAGCTGGCCGAGATGGCCAAGCGTTGTGGCTTCGACTCGGTCGATGCGCTGATCGACGCGACCGTGCCCGACGCGATCCGGATGGGTGAGCCGCTCAAGCTCGGCGCGCCGCAGGGCGAGTACGACATGCTCAGCCGCCTGCGCGAGATGAGCCGGAAGAACAAGGTGTATAAGTCGTACATCGGGATGGGCTACCACGGCACGATCATCCCGCCGGTGATCCTGCGCAAGGTCTTAGAGAACCCGCGGTGGTACACGCCTTACACGCCTTACCAGGCCGAGATCGCGCAGGGCCGCTTGGAAGCGCTGCTCAATTTCCAGACGATGGTCAGCGACCTGACGGGCCTGCCGCTTGCGGGCGCGTCGCTGCTGGACGAGGGCACGGCCGCGGCCGAGGCGATGGCGATGTGCCACGACATCGCGCGGGGCAAGCGGCCGATCTTTGTCGTTGCGGACGATGTGCACCCGCAGACGATCGCGGTGCTGCAGACACGCTGCGAATCGATGGGCGTCGAGCTGCGCATCGCGCGCGGCGATCAATTCGAGATCAATGATCAGGTGTCCGGCGTGCTCGTGCAGTACCCCAACACCTGGGGCCAGGTCAAAGACTACGACGCGCTGACCGCGCAGGTGCACGACGCCGGAGCGATGCTCGTCGTTGCGACGGACCTGCTCGCGCTGACGGTGCTCAAGGCGCCCGGCGAGTTCAATGATGGCAAGGGCGCCGACATCGCGATCGGCTCGTCGCAGCGCTTCGGCGTGCCCATGGGCTTCGGCGGGCCGCACGCCGCCTTCCTCGCCACCAAAGAAACCTACGCCCGCAAGATGCCCGGCCGCATCATCGGCGTCTCCAAAGACGCGCACAGCAACCCCGCGTTCCGCATGGCCCTGCAGACCCGCGAGCAGCACATCCGCCGCGATAAAGCGACGTCCAACATCTGCACCGCCCAGGTGCTGCTCGCCATCATCGCCGGGTTCTACGCTGTCTACCACGGCCCGAAAGGCCTCAAGCAGATCGCGACGCGCGTCCACGCCGCGACCGCCGCGCTCGTGAAGGGCCTCGAACAGATCGGCCGACACGTCAAGACCGAGACCTTCTTCGACACCGTCGTCGTCGAGGTCTCCGACGCCGAGGCCATCCACGCCCTGGCCGCGAAATTCGAGTTCAACCTCCGCCGCATCGGCCCGACCCACGTCGGCATCGCGCTGGACGAGACCACCACCCGCGACGACCTGCTCGCGCTGCTCACCATCTTCAACCGGGGCATCACCCCCGAGCACCTGGACCTCGATGAACTCGTCGGCGACGACCCGCTTAGCAACCTTGGTCCCTTCGCCCGCACCTCCGACTACCTCACCCACGACGTCTTTAACCGCTACCACAGCGAGAGCGAACTGCTGCGCTACGCGGTAAAACTCTGCAGCAAGGACATCTCCCTGGCCGACTCGATGATCCCGCTGGGCTCGTGCACGATGAAGCTCAACGCCGCCAGCGAGATGATCCCCGTCACCTGGCCCGAGTTCGCCAACCTGCACCCGTTCGTCCCGGCCGACCAGTCGCTGGGTTACCGGCTGATGTTTATGGAACTGGAGAACTGGCTCAGCGAGATCACGGGCTTCGCCGCCTGCTCGCTCCAGCCCAACGCCGGCAGCCAGGGCGAATACGCCGGGCTCATGCTCATCCGCAAGTTCCACGAGGCCGCGGGCAACACCCAGCGCGACATCTGCCTCATCCCCGTCAGCGCGCACGGCACCAACCCCGCCTCCGCCGTCATCGCCGGCATGAGGGTCGTCCCCGTCAACTGCCGCGACAACGGCGACATCGACCTGGACCACCTCCGACAGCAGGCCGAGTCCCACGCCGACGAACTCGCCGCACTCATGGTCACCTACCCCTCGACCCACGGCGTGTTCGAGACCGAGATCCACGAGATCTGCCAGATCATCCACGACCACGGCGGCAAGGTCTACATGGACGGCGCAAACATGAACGCGCAGGTCGGCCTGACGTCCCCAGGCCTGATCGGCGCCGACGTCTGCCACCTCAACCTCCACAAAACCTTCTGCATCCCTCACGGCGGCGGCGGCCCGGGCATGGGCCCGATCTGCTGCACCGACGACCTCGCGCCCTACCTGCCCAGCCACCCGATGGACCCGGCCTGCGGCGGGCGCGACCCCATGGGCACCGTCTCCGCCGCGCCCTACGGCAGCCCGGCCATCCTCCCCATCCCATGGATGTACATCGCCATGATGGGCGCCCAAGGCCTGACCGACGCGACCAAGGCCGCCATCGTCAACGCCAACTACATGGCCGCCCGGCTCAAGGACCACTACGACGTGCTCTACACCGGCGCCAACAACACCTGCGCCCACGAGTTCATCCTCGATGTCCGCAAGTCACAAGACGCCGGCGTCACCATCGACGACTTCGCCAAACGCCTCATGGACTTCGGCTTCCACGCCCCGACGATGTCCTGGCCCGTCGCCGGCACGCTGATGTTCGAGCCGACCGAGTCTGAATCCAAGGAAGAACTCGACCGTTTCTGCGACGCGATGATCCAGATCCGCGCCGAGATCGAGAAGGTCGAGAAGGGCGACTGGCCCCAGGACGACAACCCGCTGCACAACAGCCCGCACACCGCCAAGTCCCTGCTCGCCACCGACTGGGCCCACCCGTACACCCGCGAAGAGGCGGCGTACCCGCTGCCGTACCTCCGCGAGCACAAGTACTGGCCCCACGTCGGCCGCATCGACAACGCCCACGGCGACCGCAACCTCATCTGCACCTGCCCGCCGATGGAAGATTATTGCGAGATGTGATCAGGCTTGACCACAAGTCAACCCCAGATTGACCACAAGTCAACCTGAACCCGGCCAACCCGGCGGTACCATCTCCTCTCACGTTGTTGCTCACCCGCACCCACGCATAGGGAACCCGCCATGGCCAGGAAGACCCTCAATCTATTCACACTGCTGCTCGCCACGATCGTCCTGCTGCCCGCCTGCCAAGGCAGGGGCCCGGGCATGTACGACGGGTTCGGCAACTACGAGCGGCCGATCACCACCGAGAATCGCCTCGCCCAGACCTACTTCGACCAGGGCATGCAGCTGCTCTACGGCTTCAACCACGACGAGGCGATCCGCTCGTTCGAGTACGCCGCGCAGCAAGACCCCGACGCACCCATGCCGTACTGGGGCATCGCCTACGCGCACGGGATCAACATCAACGACCCGGCGATGACCGAGCAGCGCTCGATCGCCGCCCGCGCCGCCGCCGACAAAGCGGTCGCCCGCATCGGCAACGCGACACCGGTTGAGCAGGCGCTGATCCGCGCGGTCGACGCGCGATACACCCTGCCGGTCCCCGAGGACCGCAAGCCCCTGGACCGCGCCTACGCCGACGCAATGGGCCGGGCGTACGCGCAGTTTCCGGGCGACCCGGACGTCGCCGCGATCTACGCCGAGTCGCTGATGAACCTCCAGCCCTGGGATTACTGGGATGATGCGGGTAAGCCCAAGGGCCGCATCGAAGAGATCGTCCAGGTGCTTGAGACCACGTTTGAGCGCTACCCCGACCACCCCGGCGCGAACCACTTCTACATCCACGCCGTCGAGGCCAGCAACGACCCGGACCGCGCGGTACCCGCGGCCGAGCGTCTGACCGGACTGGTCCCCGGCTCGGGCCACCTGGTCCACATGCCCTCGCACATCTTTATCCGTGTCGGGCGCTACGCCGACGCGGCCAAGAGCAATATCGACGCGGTGAAGGCGGACCGGGTGTACTTCGAGCGTGCCCCCGCGCCGAAGATGTACGCCGTGTACTACGCGCACAACCTGCACTTCCTCGCCTACGCGTCGATGATGTCCGGGCAGTATGGCCAGGCGATGCGCGCCGCCCGCGATCTCGAAGCCGAGATGCCCGAGGATGCGCTCAAGGCGTTCGCCCCGCTGATCGAGGGGATCATGCCCACGACGCTCCACGTCATGATCCGCTTCGGCAAATGGGAAGAGATCCTCGAGGAGCCCGCGTACCCGGCGTACCGGCTGGTCAGCACTGCCGTGCGTTACTACGCGCGATCGATCGCCTGCTCGGCACTGGGCCGAACCGATCAGGCGCGGGAAGAACTCAATGCGTTCAAGGAAGCCGCCGCCGCGATCCCCGATGAGTGGCACATCTTCAACAACAAGGTCTCGACGGTGATGCCGATCGCGAGCGCCATGATCGAGGGCGAACTGCTTTACCGCGAGGGCAAGACGGACGAAGCGTTCGCGATCCTTCGCGAGGGGATCAAGGCCGAGGACGCGCTGGTCTACGATGAACCCCCCGGCTGGATGCTGCCGGTGCGTCACGCGTTGGGCGCCCTGCTGATGGGTGACGGCCGGGCCGCCGAGGCGGAGCAGGTCTACCGCGAGGACCTTAAACGCAACCGCAACAACGGCTGGGCTCTGATCGGGCTGCGTGCCTCGCTCAACGCCCAGGGCAAGACGGCAGAGGCCGACGCCCTGAGCCCGCGTATTGAGTTGGCTTGGGTGGATGCGGATGTCCGGCCGTCTTCGTCGTGCTACTGCGAGCCGGGCAAGGTGAGCCGGCGTTAAGCCGCGCCGTGCCGCGGCAATGAATTGCTAGGCGTGAGACACGCCGGGCCGGTTTCGTCACCGCTGACAATGCCTATCGGGGTACTGTGTACACGCGTCGCCACCGGGCGGCGCGGCACCGCAATCTCTTACAAGGAACCCAAGCATGTTCGACCGTGATATCGAAAAGGCCTACAGCAACAGTGAATTCGTCGACAAGCTTCGCCGCCTGGCCGACAGCATCGAGTCCGGCGAGAACTTCGAGATCCAGATCGCCGGCGAGCGGATCTACGTCCCCGACCGCGCAACCTTCAACATCGAGCACGAACGCGGGGACGGCGACCACGAGATCGAGTTCCAGATCAAATGGCAAGATCAGGATTGAGATTTGCTTGCATTGCAGACGCCTACGCGGTGAGCGGCAGGGGTGTCCCCCTGCACCCCCAGCAAAACCAAAAGACAGAAGCCCACGCCGTAACGGCGTGGGCTTCGTTGTAAATACAAAGCAGTCTCTACTTACTTCACCGCTTCCAGGTACTTGGCAAGCAGGTCGCGACACGCCGCGAGGTCGCCCTTGTGGCACATCTCGGTGACGGTGTGGACGTACCGGCCCGGCACGCCGAGGGTGATCGCTTTGCAGCCGCCGGCCGAGCGTTGGAGGCCGCCGGTGTCGGTGCCGCCACGCTTCATGATCGCGCGCTGGGCCTTGATCTTGTGCTTCTTGGCCAGGGCGGAGAAGTCTTCAACCATGTCGTGATCGGAGATGACCGACGAGTCCATCACGACGATCGATGCGCCGTCGCCGAGCTTGGTGACGTGGTCGATCTCGGGGACGCCGGGCGTGTCGCAGGCCAGCGTGATGTCGATACCGATGCCGATATCGGGCTGGACCGTGTGTGTCGAAGCGACCGCGCCACGCAGGCCGACCTCTTCCTGCACGGTGAACACGCAGTGGATCTCGCAGTCGTGTGCCTTCATCTTCTTGACCGCTTCGATGGCGACCCAGCACGCGATGCGGTTGTCCATCGCCTGGCTGACCATGTAGTCACCCATCTGTATGCACGGCGCGTTGATGACGACCATGTCGCCGAGCCTGACCTTCTTCTCGACCTGGGCCTTGGCCATCCCGGTGTCGATGAGCATCTCGCGGACTTCGGGGATCTTCTTGCGTTCTTCGGGCGTGGCGATGTGCACGGGCTTGCCCGCCGGGTTCATGATACCGGTGATGTCTTTCTTGGGGTTCTTGAGGTCCGGGCAGATCGTCACGCTACGGGCGAAGAGGTTCCGCGTGTCGAACCCGCCAACGGGGTTGACGTAGATGAAGCCCTTATCGTCGATGTACGTGACGAGGAAGCCGATCTGGTCCATATGCGCCGCGAGCATGACCTTCTTAGGTGCCTTGGACTTGCTGGTGGATTTCTTCTTCGTGCCCTTGGCCGTGGTGGGCTTCTTTACCGCGATGATCGAGCCCATCGGGTCGACGGTGACGGAGTCGAACAACCCCTCGATCTCTTTTTTGATGAGCTCGGTGATGCGGTACTCACGCCCGGGGACGCCTGCGGTCAGGCACAATTTTTCAAGGAGTTTGATGTTCATGGCAAGGATTGTAGCGGGTACGGATTCGTTCTGAACCGCCAAGGCGCCCAGTGCGCCAAGGAAGGCAATATGAGCGGAGATTTCTCAATCGGGTGCCTTCCTTGGCGCACTTGGCGCCTTGCGCGGTTAAACGGATTGAGCAAAGCTATGATGCACCCATGCCCAGAAACAACGCCCAGCTCGCGATGATCTTCCAGCAGATGGCCGACGTGAATCAGGTCGTCGGCGGCAACCGGTTTAAGACCATCGCGCTCGAAAAAGGCGCCCGTGTCCTCAAAGATTTTGTCAAAGACGTCGGCGACGTCGATCCGCAAGACCTGCTGCAAGTCGAGGGCATCGGCAAGGGCATCGCGCAGAAGATCGGGGAGTTCCTCCGCACCGGGCAGGTGGTCGAGCATCAGGAGATGATCGACAACGTCCCGGCGGGCGTCCTGCAGATGCTCGATATCCCCGGGCTCGGGCCCAAGGGCGTCGCCCAGCTCTGGAACGACGGCGGGGTCGAGTCGATCGATGAGCTGAAGACGAAGATCGCCGACGGATCGCTTGAGCCCCTCAAGGGCTTTGGCAAGAAGAAGCTCGAGAAGCTCAGCGCATCCATCGCGTTCGCGGAGAAGGCGGGGGAACGCACGCACCTGGGCTACGCGCTGCCGTTAGCGCTCGCGATGATCGCGGGGTTGGAAGACGTGAAGGGTGTCGAGCGGATCGAGTACGCCGGGTCACTTCGGCGCGGCAAGGAGACGATCGGGGATATCGACCTGCTCGTTGCGGCGAAGCAGAAAGACGCGCCCGGGATTATGGATGTATTTATTGGACTGCCAATGGTCGAAGAGGTGCTCGGGCATGGCGAGACGAAATCTTCCATCCGCTGCGATGATGAGCACCGCAATATCCAGGTCGACCTGCGTGTCGTCGATCCGAAGCATTACGGTGCCGCGCTGATGTACTTCACCGGCAGCAAGGAGCACAACGTCAAGGTCCGCGAGCGCGCTCAGTCCATGGGCTATACGCTCAATGAATACGCATTGGCGGACAAGGATGACAAGACCAAGCAGATCGAGACCAAGGCCGAGGAGGCGATCTACAAGAAGCTCGGCCTGGCGTGGGTCCCCCCGGAACTCCGCGAAGACCGTGGCGAGATTATCCTTGCAGAACAAGGAAAAATACCGAATCTGATCGAGTTAAAGGACATCAAGGCCGACCTGCACACCCACACCACCGCGAGCGATGGCAAGTGGTCGATCGAAGAGAACGCGCTCGCCATGGCCGCACGCGGGCACCACACCGTCGCGATCACAGACCACAGCAAGGGGCAGGTCCAAGCCAATGGCTTGTCTGACGAACGGCTCGTCAATCACATCGAAGCGGTGCGCGAGGTTGCGAAAAAACTCAAGGGCAAGATCACGGTGCTCGCCGGCAGCGAGGTGGACATCCTCAGCGACGGGAAGCTCGACTACCCCGATGAACTGCTGGCCGAGCTCGATGTCGTCGTCGCCTCGCCGCACGCCGCGCTGAGCCAGGACCCGAAGAAAGCGACCAAGCGTCTGCTCAAAGCCATCGAGAACCCCTACGTCACGATGATCGGCCACCCGACCGGCCGACTGGTCCTCCGCCGCGAGGGATTGAGCCCCGACATCGAAGCGCTCGTCAAGGCCGCCGCCGGCCGGGGGATCGCGTTGGAGATCAACGCGAACCACTGGCGGCTCGACCTCCGCGACACCCACGCCCGGCTCGCCTTAGAGCACGGCGTCAAGCTCGCCATCAACACCGACGCCCACGGCCAAGGCGACCTGACCCAACTCCCCTACGGCGTCCTCACCGCTCGACGCGCCGGCGCAACCAAAAACGACGTCATCAACTGCATGACCGCGGCGGGGCTGAACAAGTGGCTCAAATCAACGCGTCCATAAGGAATTCAAATGAACGCCCGTTTTTTTCTCTGGCTTGTGGTGCTCCTGCTGATCTCGACCGCGTGGACCGGCCCGGCCACGGCTCAAGGCTCCAAGGCCGATTACGAGCGTGCGGGCACGTTGAATGAACGCTTCCGCGGCAAGGTGACGCATACCAAGATGCAATCGGTCTGGGTGCACGAATACGACGCGTTTCCAGAGATGAGCGTCGCAGCTATTTGGCACCGCACCAGCCCAGGCGGCGACGGCCGGTGGCTCACGACCGATGTGCGGACAGGCGCGACCGAGCCCGCGTTCGATCATGACAAGCTTGCAGATCGATTGGCGAAGGAAACAGACAAACGTGTCGATGCTAGTCGCTTGCCATTAAAAAACTTCAGTGCAAACACCCGCGTGATGCGTTTTGAAGCGTTTGGCGAGCGCTGGGAATACCAGCCAAAGACCGGGGCCCTTTCCAAGGTCAAAGCGGTGTTCGGCCACGGCGGGAATCGACGCGGCCTCAGGGCGCGTGCCAAATCGTACGACGGTAAGTGGCTTATCGAGGTCAAGCAGCACAATATCGTGCTCAGAGCCCTCGGTGATGACGGTAAGCCGGCCGATGGCGAACCGATTGTGTTGACGACCGACGGTACGCCGACGGATAGCTACACCCCCCGCGGATATTGGTCGCCCGACTCAAGCAAGTTTGTTGTCATGAAACGTAAGGCCGGCGATACCCGACATGTTACGATCGTTGATACCGCCCCGGATGACCAGCTTCAGCCCAAAACCGATAGCTATTTCTACCTCAAGCCTGGCGACCAAGTACCCGTCGATCGCCCGATCCTTGTCGACCTTGAAACGAGAAAAAAGACTGGGTTGTCAACTGATCTCGCGGAGAATTCGTATCGCATTGGAGACGTGCGTTGGAAGTCGGATGGCAGCGCGTTCACCTACGAATACAACCAGCGCGGCCACCAGGTGTATCGGGTGATCGAAGTCGATGCCGAGACAGGCCAGTCCCGCGCGGTGATCAGCGAAGAGCCCGAGACCTTCTTTACCTACTCCAGCAAGAAGTTCCTGCACTACCTCGACGACACAGGCGAGCTGATCTGGATGTCCGAGCGCGACGGCTGGAACCACCTGTACCTCTACGACTGGGAGACCGGCAAGGTCAAGCGGCAAATCACCCAAGGCGAATGGGTGGTGCGCGAGGTGGATCGGGTGGATCGGCGTCGGCGGCAGGTCTGGTTCTGGGCCGGCGGCATCCACGAAGGCCAAGACCCTTATCACGAGCACTACTGCCGCGTTGATATCGATACCGGCCAGGTCGTGCCCGTCACGAAGAGCGACGGGACGCACACGGATGTATCCGTCTCGCCGAACGGCAAGTACCTCGTCACGACGTGGTCGCGGATCGATCATGCCCCGGTGCATGAGCTGCGTAGCGCGGAGACGGGCGAGTTGGTCAAGGAGCTCGCGCGGGCCGACGCGTCGCCGCTGACCGAGGCGGGTTGGGTCGCGCCGGAGCGTTTTGCCGCGAAGGGCCGTGACGGCAAGACCGACATCTACGGGATCATCGTCAAGCCGACGAACTTCGATCCGAACAAGCGGTACCCGGTCATCGAGAACATCTACGCCGGCCCGCATGACGCGCACGTCCCTAAGCGGTTTTACGAGATGATGCGGACCATGCGCCTCGCCGAGCTCGGCTTCATCGTCGTGCGGATCGACGGCATGGGCACGAACTGGCGCAGCAAGGCCTTCCACGACGTCGCCTGGAAGAACCTCGGCGACGCGGGCTTCCCCGACCGTATCGCGTGGATGAAAGCGGCGGCGGAGACTCGGCCGTGGATGGACCTGGAACGCGTCGGGATCTACGGCGGCTCGGCCGGCGGGCAGAACGCCATGCGGGCCGTGCTCGATCACCACGACTTCTACAAGGCCGCGGCGGCGGACTGCGGCTGCCACGACAACCGCATGGACAAGATCTGGTGGAACGAGCAGTGGATGGGCTACCCGGTCGATGAGAGCTACAAGAAAAGCTCCAACCTCGTCGACGCCCACAAGCTCGGCGGCAGGCTTTTGCTCACCGTCGGCGAGCTGGACCGCAACGTCGACCCCGCGTCAACCATGCAGGTCGTCGACGCGCTCATCAAGGCCAACAAAGATTTCGAATTCATGGTCTTCACCGGCAAGGGCCACGGCGCAGGCGAGAGCCGATACGGCGTGCGATTGCGCAACGACTTCTTCGTCCGCCACCTCCATGGCAAGACGCCGCGGCAGGACTAGACGCCGCAAAGACAGTGAAACCGCTCGAGTTGGGCGGTCATCTCGGCGGCGAGGCTTCGTCCACCGTGCCCTGGGACCGCTGGGCAGCCGGGCCAGAGGCCGTTGCGATGGGCCTGTTCAGCGGGAACCGGAGGTAGAACGTTGTCCCCTCGGGGCCGCTGCTAAACGAGATCGCGCCGCCCATCTTGTCGACGTGCCGGCGGACCATGTAGAGGCCAAGCCCGGCACCCTGGACCGACGTTTCGTGGAACCGGTTGAACATGCCAAAGACGTTGTCGTGCTGGTCTTCGGGGATGCCCAGGCCGTTGTCCTGGATGTGGATGAAGAAGTCGCTGAGATCGCTGAAGCTCCTCATGACGACGAATCGCTCGGCCTTGTCGGGGTCGCTGTATTTTACCGCGTTGGCGATCAGGTTTTCCAGTGCCTGGGTCAGCCGCGCGGCTTGGACTATAAAGTCGCCGCTATGAGAGAACGCCGACTCAAACCGCACGTTTTTCTCTTCGATGTGATGGCCATACTTGATGAGGAAGTTGTCCACGAAGCCCTGGAAATCGAACGCGGATGCCTCCTCGGACTGGAGGTCGGTTTTGGTCAGCGTCAGCATCATCTCGACAAGCGACCGGAGCTGCGAGGCGACCGCGTTGATCTTCTGTGTGTTTTCTTGTGCCTCGTCGTATTGCGCATCGATGATGTCTTCCCGCACGCATTCGGCGAGGCCGGCGATCGTGATCAAAGGCGTCTTGAGGTCGTGCGAGGTGCGGTAGGCAAACTCTTTGAGCTCTTCGGTTTTTTCCTGCAGGGCGATATCGCTTTGACGCCGATGGGTGATATCCACGATCGAACTGATGACGAAAAGCTCGTCATTTGTTTTCATCGGCTGGAGCCCGATCTCGACGGGGAACTTCGAGCCGTCCTTGCGTTGCCCGAAGAGTTCTCGGCCGATCCCCATGGCCCGTGGTTTAGGGTCGCTGATAAAGTTTTTGATGAAGCCGGGGTGGTGTGCCCTGAACTCTTCCGGGACGAGCGTCTCGATGGGCTGGTCGGCCAATTCGTTCTTGGTGTAGCCGAACATCTGTTCGATACGCTGGTTGGTCAGCACGATCGTCCCCTGGGAATTGATCATGAGCATGCCGTTGGGCGCGGCTTCGAAGGCTGAGCTGAAGCGTTCGCGTTCTGCGACGCGCTGGGTCAGATCGATAATCGAACTGAGCACGAGCGTGCGGCCGTCGGCTTGGATCGGGTTCAGGCCGACCTCGACGGGGAACTGCGAGCCGTCTTTTTTCGTGCCGAAGAGGTCGCGTCCCCTGCCCATCTGCCGTGGGATCGGCGCATCGAAGTAGGACTGGACCAGTTTGGGGTGATTGGGCCTTACGCTTTGAGGGATCAGCACCTCGATCGGCTGACCCGCCAGCTCGCCCGGGTCGTAACCAAACAGGTTCTCCGCGTCGCGATTAACCAGTTCGATCCGGCTATCGGGCCCGACCAGGATCATCGCGACCGGGCTGTTCTCGAAGATCTGCTTAAACAGTGTGCTCAATGAGGATCCTTTCAAGCTCTTTCCTCATCTCGCTCGCAGCTTGTTTGACCAGGTACTCCGTCACCAGGCTCTGCTGTTCAAATCGGGCCTGATCTTTGGGATCGGATGAAGACGTCAAGACGACAACTTTCTTGATCGCTTGAAGGCGTGGTTCCGTGCTCTGCCTTTCGATCAGCGTATCAATGAACGCAAAGCCATCCATCACGGGCATGTTGAGGTCGGTGAATAAGATCTCGGGCAGCTGTGCGTCACCATCTTCATCAAGCATCTTTTCGATCTGATCGATCGCATCCTGCCCGTTGATCGCTTCAACGATATCCGAGACCAGATTCGTTCTGTTTGCAACACGCCGTACCAGGTATAGAAAATGCTCATCATCATCGACAAACATGACTTTAACTACTTTGGCCACCATAGATTCTGCTCTCAAAAAAAACGTAACGAGGAATTGCTGACCGTATATCGGGAGTCATCATATCGTAGCGGATCAAGACCAGCATCACGCCAGTAGAAAACGAATTGACCGGATGATGCGTTGTGGGTTAATGCGGTCCCATGACGGGTTTGAGTAGGGTGTCTGCGATACCCGCCTTCTCGAAGGCCTGGGATCGTCGTCTGCAGGCGCCGCAGGCCTGGCAGGGGGTCTCGCCGGGGCGCGAGCACGACCAGGCCAGGGAGAAGTCGACGCCGAGCTGCCCGCCGAGCTCAATGACTTGTTGGTCGCTCATCTCGGCGAGCGGGGTCTCGATGCACGGCGAGGACTCGGTCTCGTTTTGCGCGAGGTGTTCGCAGAGGACGGCCTGCTCGGTGGCCTGGGCGCCCTGGGTCGCGTCGCCGTTGACGGAGATGGGCCAGACCACGGCCTCGGCTTGTTGGTAACGGGCCTCGGCGATGGCGGCGAGCAGCAGCTGCGGCCGGGTGAGCTGGCCAAGCGGGCCGCCGTCGGGCGCTCGGCCGTAGCCGTGCCCGAAGAGGTGGGGGATGGCCAGCTCGGTGACACGGGTGATCTTCAGGGCGTGGGCCTGTTTTCGCATGAAGTTGCGGCGGGTGAGCCTGGCGTCTCGGCCGTCGTCGATGTGGACGAGGGTGAGCCGCGGCGCGGGCTGATCGCTGAGCAGCAGCGCCGAGGCGACCAGCGAGCGGACCCCGCCGTTGTTCATCACAACTAAGTGGCTTTTACGTTCCATGGTGGCTTTTACGTTCCATGCGTGTTTGTTATCGGCGTATCAGACCGCTGGCCCGACAGCGAATCTCGTTCACGATCCCGGGCCCCGCCTGCGGCAAGGTGCGGGCTTGGCTATTCTTACACCTATGGCGATCCTCATCTTCGAACACGACGACCTGGACTCCTCCCAACGCCTGGGCCAGACCCTGGCCGATCACGGGCACAAGCTCGATGTCCGGCTGCTGCACAAGGGCGACGACCTCCCGCCGGACCTGGACAACGTGGACGGCGTCGTCAGCATGGGCGGGCCGCAGGACACGGACGAGGTCGATCAGCACCCGTGGATGGCCGGCGAGATCGCGATGATCAAAGAAGCCCACGAGCGCGGCATCCCCGTGCTCGGCGTCTGCCTCGGCGCGCAGCTGATCGCGGTCGCGCTCGGCGGTGAGGTGGCAAAGATGGAAACACCCGAGCTGGGCATGGCCCCCACGACGCTCTCGTTCTTCGGCAGCACCGACCCGATCCTCACCGGCCTGCCGTGGAACAGCGCCGCGATGCACGCCCACGGCTGCGAGGTCACCCAGTGCCCGCCCGGCGGCACGCCCGTGCCCCTCGCCTCGACCGATACGTGCAAGGCCCAGGCCTTCCGCGTCGGGCTGACGACCTACGGCTTGCA
>JAHQVV010000115.1 GCA_019634195.1 Phycisphaeraceae bacterium
CGCATGGTTACCGTTCGAGCCGGAGAGCACAGACTCGCTGGTCCCCGAACGCTTCTTCCCCATCGAGGGGCTGGGCTCGGTTGGCCTGGCGTTTCGGCCGGCGAGTAAGAAGCTTTCGTTTGCACTGGCGGCGAGCAGTGGTGCATTCACAAACAAAGCTAGGCTACGACTGCATGTTGCAGACTCCGATATCAACGGCAAGTTGCTTCAGCCTGTCAGCTTTGATTACGGCGTATTGTCGGGCACACCGAATTATCGTTCGCTCGACGATGAAGGACGTATTCGCGATTATAAATTGGATTTGATTGGCTGGGATGGCTACAACGACGAATATGCTTTAATCGCAGTAAAGACCGGCCTATCTAACCCCTTCATCTTCGCCGGCCTGATCACCTTCATCCTAGGCGTCATCCTAGATCGCGCGATCGTGCTGTTTGCAAATCTACGGAAATACGGCAATGAGACACCAGCCCAACCGCCAACTGCTGTCTGACCCAGCACGCAACTTATCACGTCTAACTCGCTCGTTCTTGCAGCGCGACACCGTCACCGTCGCCCGCGGCCTGCTCGGTCAACTACTCGTCCGCCAACTCGAAGACGGCACCCGCCTATCGGGCCTTATCGTCGAGACCGAGGCCTACCTCGGCCCGGACGACCGCGCCGCACACACCTATAACCACCACCGCAGCCCGCGCAATGAATCGATGTGGCAGCAGGCGGCCACGGCGTACGTCTACTTCACCTACGGCATGCACCACTGCATCAACATCGTCACCCGCGACGAGCACTCCCCGCAGGCCGTGCTGATCCGCGCGCTGCAGCCGGTCGAGAACGGTGAAGCGATGCGGCTTGCCCGCCCCAAGGCCAAACGAGACACCGACCTGTGCTCCGGGCCCGCGAAGCTCTGCGAAGCGCTGGCGATCGACCGCGGCCTCGACGGCATCGACCTGACCAGTAGCGAGGCGCTCTGGCTCGAGCGTGCCCGCCAACGCGCGATGCCCGCTTCGCGGATCGCCGTCGGCCCGCGCATCGGCATCGCCAACAGCGGCGATTGGGCGGACAAGCCGCTTCGCTTTGCCGTACGAAACAACCCTCACGTCAGTAAACCGTGGGTCTTTACCAAGACCTGACGCAACGCCCTAGCGTGCAACGCGCTGCCGGGGTAAAGTAGCGCAAGACACGATTCACTATGAACCCCCTAAGGCCCGAGCCCCGCCCGGACCCCCGCGATGAACCCGACAGACGACACCAACCAGCCCGACCCCACTCCCGGCATTCGACCCGCCGAGCCCACGCCGACACCCGACTCGGTACAAGCCGCCGAGGCTGACGCCGATGCGCTGACCGAGCCCGTGCCTCCTGTGCCGGCTGCACCCGCCGAAACGACCGAGCCCGCGACCGATACCAACATCGACGCAGAGGTCCAGGCTGCGCTGGGCGACCAGAGCATCGAGCAGCTCATGGACGCCGCGGAGGCTGAGGACAAAGCGAAGGCCGCCGAAGCCGAAGAACAAGCCCCGGTTCACCACGAGATCCGTCGTGGCCGCATCAGCGCCATCCGGGGCGAGGATGTCTTCATCGACGTCACCGGCGACACGGGCAAGCTCCAGGGCGTCGTCCCGCTGCAGCAGTTCGACCGCCCGCCCCGCCTCGGCTCGATCATGGACTTCGTCGTCGACCACATCGACGAGGCCCAGGGCCTGATGTTCCTCTCCCGCGAGGGCGCGATCTCACGCACCACCTGGGACACCCTGCACAAGGGCTCGATCGTCGAGGCCCGATGCACCGGCCACAACAAGGGCGGGCTCGAACTCGAACTCGTCGGCAACATCCGTGCCTTCATGCCCGCCAGCCAGGTCGACCTGCACCACATCGAAGACTTCGAGCCGTTCGTCGGCCAGAAGCTCGAGGCGACCGTCACGGAGGTCGACCGCAAACACAAAAAGGTCATGCTCAGCCGCCGCGCTCACCTCGAGTACGTCCGCAAGCACGCCAAGGAAAAGCTGCTCGCGACCCTCGAGGTCGGCGCGATCCTTGACGGCAAGGTCGCCAACATCGTCGAGTACGGCGCGTTTATCGACATCGGCGGGGTCGATGGCCTCTGCCACGTCTCGGACATGAGCTACCAGCACGTCACCAAGCCCGCCGACGTGGTCAAGCAAGGCGACGCGGTGCAGGTCAAGGTGCTCAAGATCGACAAGTCCAAGGGCCGGATCGCCCTGGGGATGAAGCAGGTCCAGCCCGACCCGTGGGACACCGCGACCGCGGGCCTGAGCGCCGGGGCGGAAGTCACCGGCACCGTCACCCGCACCGCGAGCTTCGGCGCGTTTGTCGCCGTGGGCGAAGGCGTCGAGGGCCTGCTGCCGATCTCCGAGATCAGCTGGAAGCGCATCCACAAGTGTGAGGACGTCATCAGCGTCGGCCAGTCGCTGCGGCTGAAGGTGCTGGCGTTCGACCCCAAGAAAAAGAAGATGTCCCTGAGCCTCAAGCAGATCGCCGGCGACCCCTGGGGCGACGCGGTGAGTAAGTTCGCGGAAGAGAGCTGGGTGCAGGGCAAGGTCGTCAGCGTGCAGGACTTCGGCGCGTTTGTCGAGCTAGAAGAAGGCGTCGAAGGCCTGGTCCACATCAGCGAGCTGGCCGACGGCCGCGTGAAGCAGGTCACCGATATCGTCAACGTCGGCGACGAGAAAAACTTCCGCATCAAGCAGATCGATACCGAGAAGCGCAAGCTCGCGTTATCGCTCCGCAAAGACTCCGGCCCACGCGGCGGCGACCGTCGCGGCGGCAAGGGTGGCAAAGAAGAAGTCAAGCTCTTCAAGACCACCGCGAAGAAGCAGCCCAAAGAAAACCTCAAGGGCGGCATGGACCTCGGCGGCGTCGGGCTCGGTGGGTTGTCGATGGATGATTTGAAGTGATTAAGTCGGGCAACACGCCCAACTGCGACCTCGCCATCATCGGCGCGGGTGCCGCGGGCTTGATGGCCGCGATCTTTGCGGGCCGCGGTGCGCCGTCGGAGACAAAGATCGTCCTCCTCGACAGTGCGAAGAAGATCGGCGCGAAGATCCTCATCGCCGGTGGCGGGCGGTGCAATGTCACGCATGACATCGTGACCACGGCCGACTACTTCGGGCCCACGTCCAACAATACCGTCAAGAAGATACTCAAGTCGTTTTCTGTCAAGGAGACGACCGCGTTCTTCAATGAATTGGGCGTCGAACTCAAACGCGAGGACACCGGCAAGCTGTTCCCTACGACCGACTCGTCACGCACCGTGCTCGACGCCCTGCTCAAGGCCGTCCACCACGCGGGGGTTGAGCTGCGTAAAGAAAGCCGGGTGCTGAAGATTGAAAGGTGGGATGGGCGTCTCGCCCGTCGTCACGGCGAAGCCGGGAACGAAACAGAGATTGATGAAACCGATGATTCAGGCCTTCGGCCTGACGACAGGCGGGACGCCTATCCCACCAAGGCACATCCGTTCAAAATCCAAATCGACCACGCCACACCACTCATTGCCAAGCGTGTCATCCTCGCCACCGGCGGCAAGGCCCTGCCCTCCTCCGGCTCCGACGGCTTTGGCTACAACCTGGCCAAGCACCTGGGCCACACCGTCACCGAGACCTGGCCCGCGCTCGTGCCACTGGTCCTGCAAGAAAACAACTGGCTCACCGCGCTGTCCGGTATCACCCTCGACGTAGAGCTCACGCTTAGCGGAAAGACCGGCAAGGCGCTGTACAAGCAGGCCGGCCCGATGCTGCTCGCCCACTTCGGGCTCACCGGCCCGGCAGCGATGGATATGTCCCGGCACCTCCGTGACTACGCCGATCAGGCCCCCCGCAAGCTCACCGCCAATCTCTTCCCGGGCGAGAGCTTCGAGCAGCTCAACCAGGATCTGCTCGACATGGCGGAGCAGCACCCGACCCGCACCGTAAACGCCCTGCTCAAACGCCGCCTGCCCGACCGCTTCGTCGAGGCGCTGCTGGACCGCTTCCTGGGCATCGCGTTGGACCTGCCGCTGTCGCAGCTGAGCAAGGACGACCGCAAGGCCCTGTGCCACGCGTTGACCGCCCTACCGCTGCCGGTGGTGGGCGACCGTGGCTACAAGTACGCCGAGGTCACGGCCGGGGGCGTGCCGATGAACGAGGTGCAGACCGGAACGATGGCGAGCAAGCGGTGCGGGGGCCTGTACCTCTGCGGCGAGATCCTGGATGTCGATGGCCGAATCGGCGGGTACAACTTCCAGTGGGCCTGGTGCTCCGGTCGGCTGGCAGGGTTGGCCGTCGCGGCTGACTTGGCCTAGGCAGGACAGGCTTCCAGCCTGCCATCGAACTGCTTTAGAAAACCATGACAGGCAAGATGCTTGCCCTACCATCCGCTAGGATGCCCGCGTGTTCACAAAACGGAACATCCCGAACCTGCTGACGATGCTCCGCCTGGTTCTCGCGGCGGCGTTCTTCGCGGTGCTTGCCTATTACAAGTACGACCACGACCGCTATATGCTCCTGCTGCCCGCGATCGGGCTGTTCATCGCCGCGGCACTGACCGATTTCTTCGACGGCCTGCTCGCCCGGCGGTGGCACGTCGAGTCCAAGTTCGGCCGGATCATGGACCCGTTCTGCGACAAGGTACTGGTCCTTGGGGCCCTGTGTTTCCTGGCCGGCTCAAGCTTTGGCTACGAGACGTTTACCTCGATCGACGGCGCAGCCCAAGCGGTTATCGTACAGGCCTCGGGCGTCTACGCCTGGATGGTCGTCCTCATCATCGCGCGTGAGTTACTCGTGACCGGCATCCGCGGTGAGATGGAAGGAAGCGGGCACAAGTTCGGCGCGAACGTCTGGGGCAAGCTGAAGATGATTCTTCAGTCGATCGTCGTCCCGATCGTGCTGCTGATCGTGTTCGTGCTGGATCAGGATAAGCTCGGGCACTTGGCAAGCGAGATGGCACTAGTCAGGGACATCCTCGTCTACGCGACGGTGGTGGTAACGGTGCTCAGCGGGCTGCCTTACATCACGGGTGCGTACCGCGTCGCCAAAACCGAGCAGGCGTCAAAATAGGCTGAGTTTCAGGCATTTTCTGCCGCAGTGTCCGGATAAGCGCAACACAAACCGAACCGCCGACGTCTTTCTTGATGAAAAGATAGGCCTTGTTTAATGCCTCGCTTTGGCTTGACCGATCTTCCGTGTTAAGGCCATTACTGCCTAGCTGGAGCATCACGATGGACAACGACCTGATCGGCAACATCCTCATCGAACAGGGTGTGCTCACCCAAAGCCAGGTCGATCGGGCCCTGCAAGCGCAGGCCGAGCGCGAAGCCCCGCTGGGGCGTATCGCGGAGCAGCTCTTCGACATTGAACGAATCACCGTCATCGAGGCCCTGGCCGAGCAGGTCGTCATGCGGGCACCCGACGCGTCGCTGGCCACCGAATCCTTCGACCCCCAGTGCCTGCGGATGATCGCCGCGAAAGAAGCATGGGACAACCTGATCCTGCCGATCCGCTGGGAGAATGGCGAGCTGCTCTGCGCCACCACCGTCGAGACGATGCCCGGCTCGATCGAACTGCTCCAACAGAAGCTGGACTGCCCGTTCCACTTCGTGATCGCGGAGATGCGGCCGCTGGAGGAATTCATCGCCTCCCTGTACGCCTACGAGGGCGTCGAAGTGATCGACTGATCGAGGCTCACCAAACATCCGACGAAGCTATGTCGGAAGCCCACGGATCCAATCCGTGGGCTTTAAGTCGTTGATGAGAGCGGGTCTCGTCTGGGTCACGCCAGCTTCTTGGTCGCGACGATGCCGGCCTTGGTCTGCTTGACCTCGTAGCCCTCGGCTTCGAGCTCGGCACGGACCGCGTCGGACGTGGCCCAGTCCTTGTCCTGACGGGCCCGATTCATCGCGTCGATCTTGTTCTGGACCATGTCAGCTTCCCCGCCTGCTGAAGCCGCCTCGGCCGAGTTGATGACCGCGAAGACCTGATCGAACGCCGCGAGCATCGCGTGGCTGACCACGACATCCTCGGCCGGCTCATTGAGGTAGGCAAACATGACGCCCAAGGCCTTGGCGGTGTTCAAATCGTCGGATAGCGCCGCGATGAACTCGGTCAACGCCTCATGTTCGACGCCGTGCCAAGATGCTTGCGCTGGGTCGTACGCAACCTCCTTGGCGAACACACGCACCTTCTTAACCGCGCTGGCCGAGTCCTCGATGCCCTTGGCGGTGAAGTTCATATTCGAGCGGTAGTGGGCCTTGATCAACTCCAAGCGGAGCACCGCGGGGTCGACCGCCCGGCCGGTGAAGCCGCCTTCGATGACCTGCCGGACCGTGTAAAAATTGCCCTTACTCTTGGACATCTTCTGGCCCTCGACCATGAGGTGCCGCCCGTGCATCCAGAAGCGGGCGAAGCTGTCTTCACCGGTCGCGCCACAACTCTGCGCGATCTCACACTCGTGGTGCGGGAAGATGTTGTCTTCGCCGCCCGTGTGGATGTCGATGATGTCTTGCTTAAGGACCGCCTTGGCCATCGCCGAGCACTCGATGTGCCAGCCGGGGTAACCGGTGCCCCACGGGCTGTCCCACTTCATCAGGTGCGACTCGTCGGGCTTCCATAGCAAGAAGTCGGCCGGGTGACGCTTGACCGCTTGGTTGGATTCGCTGACACGGCCGCCCGCCCCGCCGCGGAGTTCGTCGAGCGTGTTGCCCGAGAGCCTGCCGTAACTGGGGAAGCTCTGGACTGAAAAATAAACCGCGCCATCCGAGGCAACATAGGCGTGGCCCTTCTCGATCAGCGTCTTGATGATGACCTGCATGTTGTCGACGTGGTCCGTCGCGCGCGGCAAGTGATCGGGCTCACTGGCGACCTTGATGCCGAGTTGTTTCGCGTCTTCGATGAAAGCGTCGCCGTAGAACCGAGCGATGGCGTAGGGGTCGTTGGGGTCCAAGTCCACGCCCTGCGGCAGCTTGCCGGACTTCTTCGCCTCGGCCAGGCGCTCGCCCGCGGCGGCCATCTTATCCTGGCCTCCGCCGTCGGCGACCGCGTCGTCGGTCATGTGGCCGACGTCCGTCAGGTTCATCACTTGCCGAACGTCGTAGCCCGCCAACTCAAGGAACCGCCGTAAGACATCCGCGAAGAGGAACGACTTGAAGTTGCCGATATGCGCGTAGTCGTAGACCGTCGGCCCGCAGTTGTACATCGCTACCGATGGCGGCGCGATCGGCTCGAAGGGCTCGAGCGACTTGGTCAGCGAGTTATAAAACTTGATCTCGGGGGCTGGCATGGGCGGTAGTTTAATCGAGTTCGTACTGATTACCGTGATCGGATTTGGTTTCACCCAACAACTTGTAGATTCTTCTAAAAGTACTGAGCAAACATAGTCCGAATACAGCGACGATCCCAATATCAAACCAGAAGCCGACAACGGCCTGTCCTGCGTAAAGATACATGGGACTTGAGATAATCAGTATCAACGAGAAGACAACAAGCAATGCGAAAAATACCAGGCCAGTAATCTTCATCTTCACACTATGCATGTCGCGAGGCTTAGCCAGATAAATCCACAGATTGATAAAACTGCGTTTCATCACATCACTCCCCGTCTGACTCGCCCGGCTCGACCGCCTTCTCGATCCGCACCTTGAGCACCTTGGTCCGCTCGGCATCGGTCACGATTACCGTGTGCCCTTCGATCTCGAAGCTCTCCCCGACCTCGGGGATTCGGCCCAGCTCCGCAAACACCAGCCCGCCGACGGTGTCGTACTCGCGGTCCTCGGGCAGGTCGATCTCCAGGTGGTCTTCCAGAGCCGGGATCTCAACGCGGGCGTCCACCTCGCAGACACCCTCGCCGGTGTCCTGGATCGTGGGTTCGACCTCGTCTTCCTCGTACTCGTCCTGGATCTCGCCGACGATCTCTTCGAGGACGTCTTCGATGGTGATCAGGCCCGCCGTCCCGCCGTACTCGTCCAGCACGATCGCCAGGTGCACTTTGCGCTGCCTGAACTCCGCGAGCAGATCGAGCACGGGCTTGGACTCGGGCACGAGGAAGGGCTCGCGGAGCAGGCTCTTAAGCTTGAAATCCTCTTCCGAACCGACGAACTGGACCAGATCGCGGACGTAGAGGATGCCGACGATGTTGTCCAGCGATTCCTCGTAGACGGGGATGCGAGAGTGGCCGATCTCGAGCACAGACTCGCGCACCTGCATCAGCCCACCAACCGCTTCCATCCCGTCGACATCGGTGCGCGGCGTCATGATCTCGCCGGCACTGCGGTCGCTCAGCTCGATGATCTTCTCAAGCATGTCGCGCTGGGTCTGATCGATCTCCTCATCGGTGTCGTGCTGCTCGATGGTGGACAGGACTTCTTCGGAGAGGTCATTATCGTTGTCGCCGATCAGGTCGACGCCCGAAATCCGACGGACCATCGGATCAATGAGGTGAAGCGCGGCCGCGATCGGCGCGAAGACTACGGTGAGCAGCAGCAACATCGGGGCCGACAAAGCAAGCAGCGTTTCCCGGCTGTAGCGCGCCCAACTCGTGGGGATCGCGACGATGAAAACACTTAGCAGCAGCGCCGCGACCGCGAACGCACTGGCGTAGTCGGCCCAGGGTGAATCAAAGCCGGCAGAGCGCTCGACGACGCGTAGCACGCCCAGCGCGATCGCGGTGGAGAAGGCGATGCGCAAAACGCCGGTCATCAGCAGCATCGCATCGACGCGGTCGATGAAATGCTGGGCAAGCTTGGCCTTGTCGGCTTCCTCGAGCTGCTCGGTCAGCTTGCGGCGCGAAAAAGTTTTCAGCGCGGTGTGGCAGGCGGCGAAGTAGCAGCCGAGCAGGCAGGCGGCGATGATGAGCCAGTTAACAGGGTCCATTGGAGGGCTGGGGGGTGGGTGCTAGGGTCCGGGGTCGTCTACTCGATCGGGATCAAACAGCGGGCTAAAGCCCATCTGCTTGAGCAGCGCGTCCTCGCGTGCGTGCATGCGCTGGTAGGCGGCTTCGTCGTGGTCGTCTTCGCCGAGCAGGTGCATCAGGCCATGGATCGCGTACAGCAAGAGTTCCTGGCGGGGTTCGTGGCCGCGCTGACTGGCCTGGCGCTTGGCTTCGTCGAGGCAGAGGATGATGTCGGATTCGATCGGGGTGGGGTCACCTTGGTCTGATGCCAAAGCGTTTGACACGGGCGGTGAGCCGCCCTCCGCCGAGTCTTTAAGATCGAACGTCAAGACATCCGTGGTGCCTGCGACGCCGGTGTATTGCTCGTGGAGCTGTGCCATCTCGTCGTCGGCAACGATCACAAGATTGAGCTGGGCCGCTGTGATACCGCAGAACCCGATCGCGCGTCGGACCTGTTGATCCAACCAGCCATCGATCTGTATACCGCTGATATCGGTTTGGCAGACAAGATCGATACGGATAGACGGAGGCTCGTCTGGGCCTGGTGTATCGGGCTCGTCTTGTGTCGTGGGTTCGGCGGGTGGCACGTTGGCTCGTTTAGAGAGAAGTGGTCAGTCGGCTTGGGGGCGCTTGCAGTCGCGTCGCTTGGTGAGGATGACACGGTTGCCACGCTCGTTGAAATCGACCTCGGTCATATAGGCCCGCATGAGCATTACACCACGGCCGTTGGGCCGGCTGAGGTTTTCTTCAGCCGTGGGGTCGGGCAACTCGTCGGGGACAAAACCCGGGCCCTGGTCCTCGATCTGGATCACCATGCGGTCGTTATCGATGTCGAACTCAACATGAACGGTCTTGTCCGGGTCGTTCTTGTTGCCGTGCTTGACCGCGTTGACCAAGGCCTCGTCGAGGGCAAGCCGGACAGCAAAGACGGCTTCACGTTTGTAGTCCTGCTGCTCAATTGCTTCAACGATTTCCTGCTGCACCTGAGCGGCGGCAGTGTTCGTGCTGGGGATGGTCCAGGTTTTGGCGAAGGGCTGGGCCATGGCGTGGTGCGGACCGTCCCGGCAGGGCCGATCGCGGCCACGACCGGCGGCCAAGGGATTACTTAAAGCTGGCGAGGGCGGCGGCGTTGTCGTCGTGGATCACAAAGAGCTTGTTGAGCTTGGTAATCACAAACACCTCGTAGATCTGCGGGTCGATATTGGCCAGGCGTAATTGACCGCCCTGCTTCTTCACGTTGTTGTTGATCGTGATGAGCGTGCCCAACGCCGCAGAGGACAGGTGCTCGACGTTCTCGAAGTTCAGCAGGATCTTCGGGTTTGGCGAGGCGAGGATCAGGGCCCCGATCTCGTCGCCGATCTGCTGGATGCTGGCTTCTTCGAGGATGTTGCGGTCCAGAAAGCCCACTTTCGTGACCTCACCGTCCTGCTCAATGACCAGACGTGATTCCTGATTGGCCATCCGGCGTGCTCCATAAAGGGTTGAACTAACGGAAATTAGCCGCACACGTGCGGGGTGTCAAGCGTCACAAAGCCTAGCAGAATCGGCCAACAACCGAGTACATCCAAGCGTATCGCTCTGATAAGATACGCTATTGAGGCAAGGAGCCGAGCCATGAATGCGTCATACAAGATCGTGCTGCTGGGGGCTTTCGTACTCTTCGCGGCTGTCGTCGGGTACTACGTCTTCTCTGGCGAGGACCCAAAGCCAGACGAGTTCGCCAGCAACGATGACAACCCCGCCGAGCAGGCAGACCCTGCGGAGGCGATCGGGCCCGGCCCTGCGAGCGAGGAGATCGAACCCGCCCCGGCCCCCTCCCCCGAGCCGCGCACCACGCGCCCGACGCTGGAGACACGCGAGCCCGAAACCGAAGAAGAGACCATCGGCGAGACCCCCGATGAATTGCCAGAGGCACCGATCATCGGTCAGCTAGCTGGTGGAGAGCCGATCGAACGTGATCCACTTCCGCCCTTTGAACGCGGGCCGATCGAGGAACCGGTCACCGAGGGCCCCACAACAACCGAGACGACCGGCGAAGACCCACGCCCCGCACCCACGCCAGAGACGGGCGATCCGATCGAGGAGACCATCGACCCGGAGCCAGAAGTTGAGCCAGAGAACGAGCCCACGCGGCCCGTCCCACCGGACCCCGCCTCGATCCCACGGACATACACCGTCCAAGGCGGCGACACGTTCGCTTCCATCGCGGCCAAATTCTACGGCGAGGAACGCGCCTGGTTCGACATCGCCCAGGCCAACCCCTCCGTCGACCCCAAGCGCCTGCAGGTTGGCCAGGAGATCGTGCTGCCCAACCGCGACACCGTCGTCCGCGAGCGTGAAGAAGTCCAGCCCCCCGCGCCGGGCAAAGACCAGAACTACACCGTCCGACCCGGCGATAACTTGTCAAAAATCGCCAAGAAATTTTACGGCGACAGCGAAGGCTGGGACCTGATCTATGCCCGCAACCGTAAGCTGATTGGCCCGCGGCCCGACGCACTGAAAGTTGGGATGGAACTCATCATCCCGCAAGCCTACAGCGGCGCAGAGTAATGATATTCAATTCGGCGAAAGCGAAGGCGCCTCAAAGTTCAAGGCTTACAATGTTCGCTTGCTCATCGGTGTTGTTCGTCATCGCAATTATCTTGCCGATTGCATCATGGTTCGGTGGGCAAGCTTGGCTCGCACAAATCCACGGTGCAGACCCCACGCCAAATCAGGGGGCGATGCTGCTGGCATTCGTATGGCTGCTCGCGTCATGTGCCGCAGCAATCGTTTTACTCGCCTTGAGTATCGGCCTGCTACTCAAAATCTATGACAACGAGTAGTAGATTTGCTTCACGCGGTGGCATATCATCAAATTAAAGCACAAAATCATTGGAACACTCATGCCCATACGATAAAATAGTCGAAGAAAAATATCGGCTGCACAGGTTTCGAGAGGCCGGTCCTAAGGCCAAATGCTTCTGAACCTGTCGATCCCCAAGGGAGCGGGTATCGGGCGCGACGGTCAAGCCTCCATCGAGTGGAAGGCCTGGACGACCCGGCGACGCACCCACCTCGTATTGGGGTTCGGGACATCCGCCTTACGGCCTCCCGAAACCGTGCAGCTCACAGACCCGCTCAACGAGCGGGTTTTTTCTTACACAACCTCAAAGAAAAACCGCTGCCAAGAACCCTCGCGACGCGCCCGCTACCATAGTCCTCATGCCCGCACCCACCGACCCACAACCCGACCTGACGCGATCGACCCGGCTCAAAGAAGTCGTCGATGAATTGCTGGACTCGTACCCAAAGGACCCACGCACCCAGCACATCGACGCGACCTTCCTGCCTAGCCGAGACGAAGCGATCCGCATCATCGAGTTGCTGCGAAAAATCGTCTTCCCGGGCTTTTTCGATCGAAGACGCATCACCTCCGACAATGTCCGCTTCCATATCGGTGAGCTTCTCGCAGAGGTCGATGAAGTCCTTTATGAGCAGGTCCGCCAGTCCCTTCGTTATGGCCAGAACGAAAAATTTGCTGGAACCGAGCACGCCGAACCATGCGACGAGAAGCACATCGACTGCGATGTCGTCGCGAGAGAAAAAACCGACGCCATGCTCGGCTACCTGCCCGACCTGCGCCACGCGATCTCGCTGGACGTGCAGGCCGCTTTCGACGGCGACCCCGCCGCGAAAGGTACAGACGAAGCCGTGTTCTGCTACCCCGGCATCGACGCAATCTTCACCCACCGCGTCGCGCACAAGCTCTGCACCCTCGGCGTGCCTATGCTCCCGCGCATCATGTCCGAGTACGCCCACAACGAGACCGGCGTCGATATCCACCCCGGCGCGACCATCGGCGAGTCCTTCTTCATCGACCACGCCACCGGCGTCGTCATCGGCGAGACCGTCGTCATCGGCAAACGTGTCAAGGTCTATCAGGGCGTCACCCTGGGCGCCCTGTCCACCAAAGGCGGGCAGTCCTGGCGTGGCAAGCGACGACACCCGACCATTGAGGATGACGTCACCATCTACGCCGGGGCCACGATCCTCGGCGGGGACACTGTCATCGGTGCCCGCTCTACGATTGCAGGATCGGTCTTCGTGACAACCTCCGTCCCGCCGGACCACACCGTCGTCGCCGACCTGCCCACCCCCAAGGTCAAGGCCAGACGCGGTGCCAATAAGCCCACCGTCGAGCAGGACCTCGGCGGCGGGATCTAGCCCGCACCCGAGGTTTCGTAGAAATCGGCGTTCTGCGCGCCTAGGATCCACAGGATTCATGGATCGTATCCGATGCACTTTCTATCGTTATGTCCCACACCCTCACCGTCGATTACAGCCGGGCGATCCGCCTGTTCCCTTTGGCACAGTGCATCCTGCTGCCGCACGCGACGATCCCGCTGCACATCTTCGAGCCGCGCTACCGGGCGATGACCCGCGATGCCTTGGACTCCGACGGCCTGATCGCCATGGCCACGTTCGACGGTCACGACTACCAGCACGACTATGAGGGCACCCCGCCGATCCGCACCGCCGTCTGCGTGGGCTACATCGTTCATCACGACCAGCTGTCTGACGGCCGATACAACATCCTTCTGCAGGGCCTTGCCCGCGCGACCGTCCAAGACGAACACGGTCTCTCCGCAGGCGGCTACCGCAGCGCGATCCTCCAACCAACCGAGCACGATGTGATGGAACTCGACCTCGAGGGCCACCGGCAAACGCTCGATAAGTTGCTCGGCGACCCGCACCTGCAGCAGCTCACCTGCATCCGCAACATCCGGAGCTGGCTCAGCCCCGACCTATCAACGCCCGTCGTCATCGACCTGGCCTGGCAGGCGGTGGCGCGCGATAGCGAGCAGCGCTACGCCTCGCTTGCACAGCCTTGCGTCTTTGAACGCTTTGCTTGCCTGCGTCAGCACCTGGGCCGCACACGCAAGACACTGGCACTGGCCGAGCAGATGGGGCCGTGCACCAGCGAGACCGGGCTGCCGTTGAACTGATCGCACCTGTTAAACTGCCGGTATGTCGATGGATGCACACCCGGTCACGGAAGATTTGAACGACTACGCCAATAGCGACCCGCTGCTCGCTGGGCTCACCCCGCCGCAGCAGCAAGCGGTCGTGCACCTGGACGGGCCGCTGCTCGTGCTCGCCGGGCCGGGCTCGGGCAAGACGCGTGTGATCACCCGGCGGGTCGCACACCTGATCCAGCGATGCGGCGTCGCGCCGTGGAATGTCCTGGCGATCACGTTTACGAACAAGGCCGCGGCGGAGATGGGCGAGCGTGTCGGGGCCCTGCTCACCGAGCGCCAGGCCAAGGCCGTGACGATCTGCACCTTCCACAGCCTCTGCGCTCGGCTCCTGCGCCAGTACGCCGACCGGCTCGGGCTGCCGCCGGGCTACTCGATCTACGACAGCTCGGACCAGAAGCGCGCGATGAAACAAGCACTCGAAGACCTCGAGATCAGCACCAAGAACTTCCCCCCCGCCAACACGCTCGCGACGATCAGCAACGCGAAGAACGAGCTCATCGGCCCCGAGCAGTTCGCCACCAATGCCGACAATTTTTATGACCGCACCATCGCCAAGTGCTATACGCGGTACGCTGAGATCCTCGGAAAAAATAACGCGCTAGACTTCGACGACCTGATGCTCAAGACCGTGCACCTGATGCGGCAGCACCCTGACGTGCTCGACGAGCTGCGTAGCCGGTTCCAGTACGTGCTGATCGATGAGTACCAGGACACCAACCACGCCCAGTTCATGATCGCCAACGCGCTCGCCGCCGACCACAAGAACATCATGGCCACCGGGGACCCGGACCAGTCCATCTACGGCTGGCGCGGCGCGAACATCCGCAATATCCTCGAGTTCGAGGACCACTACCCCGACCCGAAGATCGTCCGCCTCGAACAGAACTACCGCTCAACCAAGCAGATCCTCAATGCCGCCGACGCCTTGATCCGCAACAACAGCGGGCGGAAGCACAAGGAGCTCTGGACTGAGAACCCCGATGGCAACCCCGTCCAGATCGTTACGCAGTACGACGAGCGTGGCGAGGCCCGGTGGGTCGCCGAGACCTTCCGTGATCTGCACGATCAAAAGGGTGTCCCGTGGGGGCACATGGCCGTGTTCTACCGTGTCAACACGCTCTCGCGTGTGATGGAAGAAGCCTTACGCGACAGCGGCATCCCGTACCAGATCGCGCGGGGCACGGCGTTCTATGACCGAAAAGAAGTCAAAGACGCGGTGGCCTACCTGCGTGCGGTCGCGAACCCGGCCGACGAGGTCAACCTGCTCCGCATCATCAACACGCCCGCCCGAGGCATCAGCGCTACCACGGTCAAGACGATGCAAGCCTACACGCTCGCGGAGAATGCTTCGATCGATACGGTACTCGCCAACCCGCTCGTACTAACCAATATCAACACCCGCGCCCAAAACAGCATCGCCAAGTTCGACAAGACCCTGGCCGACTGGAAGAACACCGTCGAGCAGGATGGCGTTGACGAGAACCAGGACCGCACCTCGCTCCGCTACTTTGTCGAGCGTGTCCTCCGCGAGTCCGGCCTGGAAGACCACTACCGAAACGACAAGTCCGACCCCGACGGCACCCGCTTTGAGAACCTCGGCGAACTGGTCAGTGCGGCGCAGCAGTTCGAGCAGGAGTACATCATCGAGATCGAGGCGGACAGCGACGGCCGCGATACCGACGGCCCGCTCAAGGACAAGCTGCTCGGCTTCCTCGAACGCATCGCGCTGATCGCCGACATCGATGGGCTCAGCAGCGAACAAGGGCAAGTCACCTTGATGACGCTGCACGCGGCCAAGGGCTTGGAGTTCCCCGCAGTGGCGATGATCGGGTTTGAGGACGGGCTCTTGCCGCATCAGCGTGCGAATAACGATGAGAAAGAGTTGGAAGAAGAACGCCGGCTCGCGTTTGTCGGCATCACGCGGGCCGAGCAGTACCTCTACCTAACGCACGCCAAGAGCCGGACGATCTTCGGTCAGACGCAGTCGACGATGCGCAGCCGGTTCTTCGACGAGCTTCCCGAAAATGCGGTCGAGTTTCTCGAGCCCGAGCGCGATGGGTTTGATGACAGCGACCCCTTTGCCGGCCGAGAGCTGCGCTCGACCGCCGCGAAGCAGGCATCCCTGTACCCCAAGGGCACGCGCGTGCGTCACCCGCAGTTCGGCATCGGCGAGGTGCTGGACGTCCAGGCGATGGGCTCGATCACCCGGGCCTCCGTCCGCTTCAACACGCACGGCCGAAAAACACTGATCCTCCAATATGCCAACCTCGAGCGCCTCGGCGGGCCGCCCGAGACTGACCCGTCGTTCGATTTCGACGACGATATCCCGATATGAGCCGGACGCGCATTAAAATCTGCGGTTTCCGCGATAGGGCGACGCTGTTTAACGCGGTCGAGCACGAGGTCGAACAAGGCGAGTCCGGTCGGATGCGTTACTTCGGCCTCAACATGATCGAACGATCGCCGCGCTACGTCACGCCCGCACAAGCCTCTGATATCCTCCGCGCGTTTTATGACACACGCTGGATGCAGTGGTTTGAGCCGGTGTTGCTGTTCGCGAACCACTCGGCCAAACACATTATCGAGGTCACGCGCGAGCTGCTCGACGAAACATCGAGTTGGACGGTTCAACTCCACGGCGACGAAACGACCGAGTTTGTCACGTCTCTGCCGGAACACTTCGACATCATCAAGGCCGTGCCGTTCGATCCTGCGGCGATCGACCCGTGGCGTGGCAACGATCGACTACATGGCCTGATGATCGATGCGCCCAAAGTTGTAGGAGAACTCGGCGGCGGGACCGGCCGAACGTTCGACTGGCAGGCGTTGGCCGACTTGGACAAAGCCGGCCTACCTCAGCAGCTGTTCCTCGCCGGGGGACTGACCCCCGACAACGTCGGCGAGGCGATCCGCATCGTACGGCCCTACGCCGTTGATGTCTCTAGCGGCGTGGAATCCTCGCGTGGGGTCAAGGATCCAAAGTTGATCCAAGCCTTCTGTGAGGCGGTGCATCAAGCCGACTCAGAACTGGACTAACCACAGAGAACACAGAGGGCCACGGAGCAAGGCGCGCCGGCTTTGCTCCGTGGCCCCCTGTGTTCTCTGTGGCAAAAAATGCCTTACAATCCCCGCCCTATGAAGCGTGTCCTCTCCGGCTTACAACCCTCCGGCCAACTGCACCTGGGCAACTATGCAGGCGCGATCAAGCAGTTCATCGCCATGCAGGACGACCACGAGATGTTCGTCTTCGTCGCGTCTTACCACGCGCTGACGTCCGCCCGTGACGCTGACGAGCTACGGGCCAACATCCGGCAGGTCGTGGTTGATTACCTCGCCTTTGGCCTGGACCCCAAGAAGACCAACATCTACCTGCAGCAGGACGTGCCGCAGGTGACCGAGCTGGCCTGGCTGCTGTCGTGCGTCTGCCCCAAGCACATGATGGACAAGGCGACGAGCTTCAAGGACAAGACCGCCAAGGGGCTTGCCGCGTCGATCGGGCTATACACCTACCCGATCCTGCAGGCGGCGGACATCCTCAGCGTCGACCCGGACCTCGTGCCCGTCGGCGAAGACCAACGCCAGCACATCGAGATCACCCGCGACCTGGCGCAGAAGTTCAACCACCATTTTGCGAGCGAAGAAGACCCCGTCTTCAAGATCCCCGATGCGATGATCCGTACGGACAGCGGCGCGGTCGTCCCCGGCATCGACGGGCAGAAGATGTCCAAGAGCTACAACAACGGCATCGACCCGTTCATGGATGAGAAGCCGCTGCGCAAGCGTATTATGAAGATCGTCTCCGACTCGACGCCGGTCGATCAACCCAAGGACCCCGACTGCGATACGACGTACCAGATCTTCACCGCGTTAGTCGGCAAAGACGACGAGCGTGCGGCCGTGCTGCGCGACAAGTACGTCAACCCCCCGGCCGATGGTTTCGGGTACGGCCACGCGAAGCAGGCGCTCTTCGAGCTGATCCTGGACGAGTTCGGCGAGGCACGCAAGCGGCGCATAGATTTGATGAACGACGCGGGCTACGTCGAGGAAGTCCTCAAAGACGGAGCTGCGGCGGCGAGCGAAAGAGTCGCGGCGGTCACCGCAAGAGCGCGGGCTGCGGCGGGTCTCTGATTCGATTTCGGCGTCGCCTGCTACTTGGAAGACGCATCTTTGAATTGGAGATCGAGCGTCTTCATCAGTTCTCCCGCAGAACGCTCTTCCTGGGCCCAATCGACGGCTTTAAAAGCCGCCCTGCTCGCGTCGGCTAACGGCATCCGCCAACGATCAACAAAGACCGGCGTGAGGTCCTGCCCCGCGGCAAGGGACGCGGAGACGAGCCAGCTCGCCGACTGCTGAAGCACGCCCTGTTGATTCGCCGGTTCAACCTTCGGGCAGGTGAGCAACTGTTCAAAGAAGGCCTTCAAAAAATCGTCGCCCCCGTAATCCTTGCGGAGCTTGAGCATCGCGGAGGTATACATCACCGGCTGGTCAGACGGGCCACGGAACCCTCTCAGGCGGTTCTGCTTCTCGCTAAGCCTGCCCTGCGTTGTGAACGCATCAACGAAAGCCATGCCACTCTTTGCGTAGGCCCCTTCAGCGCTTTCAATCTGCTTCCGCAGGTTGGCCTCGGGGTCTTCGCACTTCAGGGCGTCCATACAAACGTAACGCATCAGCACCGCGAAGCCTGTCCGAAAGGCCGAGTGGCGATCACCGAACACGAAGTAATTCCGCCCCATCTCGTAGAAGTAGTAGTGCATGAACGCCTTGGGCTGATCACGCAAGACCGAGTAGTCTCGGTTGTAGAACAGCGACACCTCGATTCCTGTCGCGCCGACGTAGCCACAGCCCGCGCCGCATGTCAGCCGGCCGTCCGGGACGGCGGCGATTGTGGGCTTCTTATTAAGCAGGTTGCGCGGGCGTGGGCTCTTGCCAACGATCTCATGGAAGTGGCTCCAGCCCCCGTCCAACCGATCTAGCAGACGCTGCATCACCTTTGGATCAAAATCCTTCGTGGTTGTCAAAAAGACGACCTGCTCGCCCTCCCAGGGCACCAGCCGTGTTGAAAAATCGCGTTTTTCCCAACGATCGGCGTAGAACGCCAGCCGTTTGTAATCGACTGGCTCCCCGGGCTCTGTCGCGCTGGCAGGCATCGTCAGGCCGATACCGGCTATGCCCAGTATCAATACCGCAAACGCCTGAACCGAGTAACGATTCGATGGACGAGTCATGTTTTTCTCTTACAAGGTGATGGTCCGTACGCCGATCCTACGGCATCGAATACAGCGCGGTTCTCATAGATAAGTTCTTAAAAACAACTTAAATACAAGACCTGCTTGAACTCGAATGGAAAAGCTGGCTAGCTCGCTGCTTACGCCGCGCCGTTGCCCGCGGGCTGCTCTGCTGCTTTCTCGATGAGCAGCGCCCAGGTCTCGCGTTCGTACTTGAGCAGGCGGATCGCCTCGTCGAGGTGCTTGATCTCACGGGTCGTACTCGCATCCACCAGCAGGCGGTAGATGAAGGTGTACAAGGCGCTGAGCTTCTCGGTGACCTCGGGCATCACGTCGCGGTTCAGCGAGTTTGAAAGCTCCAGGACGATCTTCTGGGCCTTGCTGATGTTCGTGTACGAGATGTCGTAGTCCCTGCTCTCCAGGCCCTTTCGGCCGACGCTAAGGAAGCGGATCGCGCCGTCAAAGAGCATCAGCCGGAGCTCTTCGGGCTTGGCGGAGAGCACCTGGTTGCGGAGGTACGGGTTGGCGGTGGGGGTCGGGTTCATCAATGGGTGAGTCGGGTTAAGACGGGGACAAATCCTTCTCAGGCGTTATCGGCTTGGGGCCTTGGCCAGTTCAATCGGTGTGTGATGCGTCCAATAATCGGGACGGCCCAATAAGCCTGATCATTGATCAGCCGCTGCTCTGCGGCGCGGAGATCTGCTGGATTTGGCCCAGCGAGCTGCTTTGATCCTGAAGCTGGGCGAGCGCGGATTCCATGGCCTGGAACTCCGCGAGCAGCCGCTGCCGCTTCGCTTCCAGGCGGATGTCGAGTTCTTCGATTCGGTCTTCGTTGAGCTGGACCTGGCTGTCGAGGGTGTCCAGCTTGGACTGGACCACGCCGTCGATGCTGTCCGTCAGGCGGGTCAGCAGCTTGCTGATCTCGACGCCGACGCCCTGTGCCGCGACCACGTCGGTATCCTCGCCGGTGTCTGGGTCGATCTCGAACTGCTCAAAGGTCAACAGCGCCTCGACCGCGTCGCGGTCGGTCTGCAGCGCGGTGGTGAACTTGTCCTGATCGAAATCGACACGGGCGCCTGAGCCGACGCGGATGCCGATCTGCGACAGCGAGGTGTACTGGCCTGTGAGCTCGTTGTTGGGCTGGATCAGCACGTTGTAGAGCCGGCTGCGGATCTGCTGCACGGTCGAGTCGCCCAACAGCAAGCCGCGTTCCTCGGTATCCGCGTTGTAGCTGTCATAGCGGTCCAGCGTGTCGAACACGCCGTTGAGCGTGTCGGCGAGCGAACCGGCCCGATCAATGATCGCGTCGTCGTCCAGCGCGATGGTCACGGTCACCGGCTGATCGCTCACCGAGAGCAGGCTGATGTCGGCCCCGGGGATAATGGACGAAAGGGTGTTCGACTTGGACTCGACGGCGATGGACTTGGACGGGTCGTTGCCGCCGTAGAACACCACCGCGTCCTGGGCCTGGCTGAGCGTAATGGTGTTCAGGCCCAGGCCGCCATCGTCGAAGACGAACGCGCCGTCGGTGCCCGCGTCATCGGAGCTAAGGCTCAGGCGGAACGGCGCACCGGGCGAACCATCATTGATGACCGAGGCGCTGACGCCGACGTCCGCGTCATTGATCTTGGTGGCCAGCGTCTGCAGCGTGTCGGTCGCCTCGACGGTGATGACATTCTCGAAGGTGCCCTCGATGTTGTCGCCCGCGTTGGCGGCGGTACCCAGGATGCCGAGCTCGGCGGCGGTGGTCGAGCCCTCCTCAGCGACAGAGAGCGCGACGGTGCCCGGGCCGTTGTCGATCAGGTTGATGCCGTCGCCGGTGGCGTTGACCTCTGCGGTGACGCGCCCGCCGGGGCTGGCCCCGTTGATCTCGGTGATGATATCGTCAATGGTCAGCTCGTTGCCCTGGGTCAAATCGACGGTGAAGTCGATGCCCTGGCTGTCGGTGATCGTGAATCGGCCGCGGGTGATGCCCAGGTCATCGATGCGTGCGCCGCCGGTGACGTAGGCGTAATCGAGATCGCCAGAGTCAGCGACACCGTCGGAGAAGGTGCCCAGCAGGCCAAGCTGGCTCGCCGCACTGCCCACGGTGTCCGCGATGGCGAGGTCCCCCGCACCGCCGGCGGTGTCGGTGATGGTTAGGCCGTTGCCCGCGTTATTGAGCGAAGCCGACACGCCGATCCCCGCGTTATTGATCGCGTCCAGAATATCCTGCACCGAGCGCGCGTCACCGATCCCGAGCAACGCGGCGTTGCCTAGCGAATCCGTAATCGTGATCTGCGCATCAGCCGCGGGCACGATGACCGGGTCCAGGTTGACGCTCGTCGCTGACGTGACATCCGCTTGGACCCCGATACCTAATTCCGCTGCGGCGCTTGATGCGCCCAAGTCTTGGATCGTCAGGTTACCCGTCCCGCCGGAGATGTCTTCGATGAGCAGTTCGCCGTCACCGGTAATCGACGCACTCAGGTCGGTCCCCGCGTCGTTGTTGATCTGATCGAGCAGGTCGCCAAGCGTCGCCAAGCCGTCTATGTTGATTTGTAACGAGCTGCCGTTCTTGTCTAGAATTTCGATATCTGCGGCAGCATCGCCGGTCGTGCTCAGGCCCGCGCCTTGGAACAAGTTTGCGATCGTTGTTGAGCTGTTGATCGGCGCCCGGCCTTCGCCGATGATGCCGGTGATCCCCGCGCCGCCGAATAAGTCCCTGAGCAGCTTCGAGTTGATGGAGGCGATCACGCGTTCGCCGCTGATCGTGCCGTCCGCGTCGTCGTCGGCCTGCCCATCGGTGAGCCCCAAATCAACCAACGCGCTCGAGCCATTGCCTGAGGCAACGTTAAAGCCCACCCCGCTGCCGCCCGTGTCGGTCAGGGAGATGCCGGTGCCGTCCGCGTTCTGCTGCGCAGTGACAACACCACTGGTTTCCGCATCGATCGCGTCGAAGATATCACCGAGCGTGAGCAGGTCCGACAGGTCGATCGTTGCCGTGCCACCGGAGTAGTTGATGACCAGGTCGCTGCCGCCATCGGTGCGGATGCCCTTGCCGTCGTTAAGCGAGCTGATCAGCGTGCTGCTGCCGACGGCGTTGATGTTGGTGCCGGTAAGGACCGTGTCGTCGCCATCGGCGTCGAGCGTTGAGTTGCCCGCGATGCCGAGCGCGGTCGCGGTGCCATTCGTGCCGACATCGGTGATGAGCAGGTCGCCGCTGCCGCCGGACACGTCAGTGATCGTCAGCCGGTCGCCATCGACCTGTGCCAGGACGTTGGTGCCGGTGGAGGTGTTGATGCGTTCGATAACGTCGCTCACGCTGACCACCGCACGGAGGTCAACGAGCGAGGTCGCCCCGGAGCGGTCGGTGATGCGGATGTAGCCGCGGTTGATGCCCTCGCCGCCGTTGAGGTTAGACAGGCGTGTTTCGCTGTCGATACGAGCTTCGCCGCGGTCAAACGTCAGCGTGCCGCCGGCCGGTGCCACAGCGGTTGCATTCGAATCCTGAAAACCGCGGGTGATGGACTGCTGCGCGGCGACGAGCCGGCCCACGGTGAACTGGTAGGTGCCGGGGGTTGCCCCGACGCCGGAGCTGACGCTCACGACGGACTCGTCGGAACTGCTGGAAGTCGTGCCGGAGAACGAGGTCGAGCCGGAGATCGAGTCTGCCGAGCCCTTGAGCGCCAGCAGCCGCGCGTTGATATCCTGAAAAGCGACCTGCTGGGAGCGGATCACCTCGGTACGCTGCTGAACGAGGTTGCGCGGGCGCGACTCGATCGCGATGAGTTGTTCGACGATGGCGTTGATGTCCAAGCCGCTGACCAGCCCGACACCCGTTGTGATCTGTCCCATGGCAGTGGCCTCCGTCGGCGCGTACCGGGCCCGACAGAAGGATTATCGACAGATAACTGAGCGGACCTTGAATGCGTTGCACAGACCAAGCATCCCTAAGTCATGAAATGGCAAGGGCTAATCAGCAGAGGAGAAGATTTTCAAACCGCCGCTACTCGCTCACCGGCTCGGGCTTGGGGTCGCTCGGCTTAGGGGCCAGCTTGCCGCTCTTGAGCACCGCCAGCTTCTGGCGGATCAGCGAACTAGGCAGCGCATAGCTCGCGATCCGTCCCGCACGGGCGATGTTGAGCCCGACCACCTCGCCCTTGAGGTTCACCAACGGCCCACCGCAGTGCTCCGGGCGGATCTCCGCGTCGTGCTGGAGCACCAGCTCAAACCCGCGCCGACGCTCGCTCAGCTTGCTGCCCATCCGGTTCATCCGCTCGCTACGGCTGCGCGGGTCCGGGCCAAACTCCGACAGCCCCACCGTCACACGCATCGGCTCACCGCTGCGCAAGACCCGCACCTGCACCTCGTCGCCCTCCGCACGCGACTGCAGTTGGCCGATCACCTGGTCCACCGCGATGACCTTCTTGCTCCCCAGATGGGTCAGCACATCACCTGTTTTGATCCCCGCCTTGTCCGCGCCAAAACCCTCCCGCACCGAATCGACCCGCAGGCCGTCCGGGTGCGGCCGCAGGATCACGCCCAATACCAGTTGGGAAGGCTCGATCTCGCGCGGCTTGGCACTGATGATCCCTACCGCCTCGGGCGATCGGCTCAACCCAACACAAGCGACCCACCGCCCAAGCCCGGGCTTATCAAAAGCGAGCGGCGCGGGTGTTAAGCGTTCCGCATCGACCTTGAGCATCGCCAAGTCGTTTTTGCGATCAATCCCCACCAAGGTGGCATCGAAGCCGCGGCCCGTCGAGAGGACCGCCTTGATCTTCTCGCCCGTCAACTCGCTGGCCTTGCTCAGCACATAGCCGTCCTTGTCGATGATCGTGCCCAGGACGCGTTCCTCGCCGTCAACCACAATCTGGACCACGCTGGCCCGGGCGTCGCGCACCACGTCGTTAAACGCCGAGCGGACCTCCGCATCGGGCGCAAAACGCGCCCGGTCCTGCGCCTCGGCGGGCAACGCCGACACCGCGATCAAACCGATTAAAACAAAAACACGCCGGATCATCTGGTTCGCCATAAGACACTTCTTTTTGAAGACAATACGATCAAATCCACCATTCATTCTTGCTCACCGGCCTTGCCGATCACGACCTGCAATTCGACACGCTCACCCCGGCGCATAACAACGACGGGCACACGGTCGCCAGGCTCCAGGTTCCCGACGACTTCAGCCAAGTCGCCAAAGCTAGCGATCGGCGACCGATCCAGTTCAACCACGACATCCCCGCCGCGCATCCCCGCCTCGGCCGCGGGTGAATCGTCGTAGACCCGCGACAGCGCGGCACCGTTGCCCTGCTCTCGGCCGTTCTGCCCCTGCACACCGATGTAAGGCCCGCCTGGGCGCAGATTGTTGCGTGTAGGCAGCCGGTTCCAGACCTCGCCCGCAGCGAGTTTGTCCCAGTTGTCGTTGTAGATCGAGATCGGGACGTGGAAGTTCTGCCGCAGGCTGTTGCTGATCCGGCTGTGGATCCCGATGACCTTGCCATCCAGATCAAACAACGGCCCACCCGAGTCACCACCAATAATCGTGCAGTCCGTCTGGATCACCGACGACCGAACGCGGTAGACGCGCCCCAACCGGGCCACGACCGAACGCTCCTTGTCAAAGCCCCCCGGGTGGCCCATCGCAACGACCCACGCGCCGGGCTTGACATTGGTCATCTCGCCCAATTCGACGTGTGGCCACTTGCCCTTGTCCGTGATCTTCATCAGCCCCGCGTCGATCCCGACATTGATGCCCAGCGACTTGCCGCGCGCCTTCTTGCCATCCGGAAAGATAAACGTCACCGGTCGGCCGGGCTCCACCGCGACGTGCCCCGCGGTCAAGACGTAGCCGTCTTCGCTGATGATCACCCCGCTGCCCGAGCCCCCGCCCGATTGCACGCACACCGTCGCGGGCCGGCACCGCTGCACGACTTTCGCGACGCGCTCCTCGACCTGAGCCAGGTCCTCCGCGTTCTCCGGCACCATCGTGGCGACCGACGCATCGGCCTCCTCCTGCTCCTGGGCCGAAACCGGCGTCGGCGACACACTAAGCAGCAATACGGCTACAACAGCAATCAACACACTGAGCCCGACGCCTATTGACCGGCAGCACTGCAGGATCCGATTCATCTTTGATACTCCGTTGATACCCAGGCGGCAGGCACACGCAAGCCGCTCAAATCTAACGAATAACGCCCCTCAGAGGTTCGCAGGGCCGGTTCGAATGCCCACCGTACCCCACACGCGCTGTCATCTTGGTCACTGCTCATCAGTCTAGCCTGCTCTGGCACCTAGTTGTCACACTTCATTACTATTGTAGGCGAGTAAAAACAGAGGTCCTCATCTTCATTTTGGACTCAGCCTGAGTTTGAGCCAAGTTCGTGCCGCCGTTGAGCCCGACCGAACAGCGCGTCTGTGCCCTGCTGCTACAACGCCTCAACGGGCATTGGATTGCACAGCAGATGGATGGACCGCTCGCCCAACACGGTGCACGTCCACGCGAGAAATAGCTACTGCAAATTGGCCCCGGGATCAAGAGCATGATCGGCAGTGAGGGCTAGACCGCGCGGATCAATACCCCCCGCAATGAACCGGCTCACCCCACCGGCTTGAATCGTTCGGCGTTCGTCATCCCGCCCACGATCCGCCGGCCGGTGCGCTGCAGGGGCCGGGTGGTCACCGTGCCCGTCGCTGTAGAGACCAGCGGTTTGGGGCCGATCTTAACGGCCATCCGGACCGTCGCCCCGGGGTGCGCGTGAAACGACCGGGCATTGAGCTGACCGGTCGCAAGTGAGTCTGCTTGTAGTTCGACCCCGCCGTAGACCACGACCTTGCCGTCAACACGCCCCGCGCTTTCAAGTTGGCCACAGATCAGCCTGCCGACCATCTCGCCCTGATCACCGAGGTGGACCGTGCCCATCGTGGACACATCCCCCTGCACCTTGGAGTCCAGGTGCAGGTCCTCAAACGCCAGGGGCCGCGTGCACTGCGGACAGCGGATCGACATCGCCTTGGAGGAGATCTCGAACCCGTGAGAGCAGTGCGGACAACTAACCGTCCGGACAGCCTTCGGCTTAGGCCCCTTGGGGTGAAACGCAGCAAGTGCCGGGCGCAGTGGCATGGATCAGGCCCTCCTTAAACAAGGGCCCTGGATCAGCGGTTGCTGTTGGTCGCGGGACGACGGGCCTGCAGCACCTTCGCACGTCGACGCTGGAGCACGGCATTCACCGAGCCAGGGTTCGTCGTGATCTGCGGCTCTTCTTCTTCGGCAGGCTCTTCCTGCTGGGTCATCATCATCGAGGAGCTGTACTGCTGCTCTTCTTCGATCTCTTCTTCTTCCTGGCCAAGCGCTTCAGCCGCCGCGGCGATAGCCTTGGGGCCGACACAGACGTCGCCCTGGAAGACCGCGCCTTCGATGACGTTCAGGTGGCTCGTGTAGAGCTGGCCCAGAAGCTGGGCACCGGGCATCAGTTCGCAGCCCTGCTCGGCGACGACGTCGGCCTCGGCCTTGCCCGCCATGCGGAGGGTGCCAGCGATGATCGTGCCGTTGATCTGCGAGGACTCGGTCAGTTCGAGCATCCCCGTGACACGCAGCGTGCCGGTGAACTGCCCCATGATGACCGCGTCATTATCGAGCGTCAGTTCGCCCGAGATCTTGCAGTCTGGTCCGAGTACGGTCTTGTTGCGTGTGCCTTCGCCCATGATGAATGCTCCAATTCAGCGTCAATAAGGTTTCTTCGTGTCGATCGACCACCCTGGGCCGATGCACGTATTGCATCGGATGACCCGCGTTTTCCATCCACAAACCAAACGCGACGACAATGCCAAGCCCTAATCACGCTTTTCTCGGACTTATCAAGCCCCAATCCCCGCCCCGGCGCGGTAACCTTGCCCAGGCCATGCCCAGCCCCGACCCCACACGCATCCTCCGACAACACCTCCAAACCGACGCCCTCCTCGGCGCCGCCACCGTCCCCACACCCACCCCGATCACCAAAACCAAGCCCGCGGCTTCGGCGACAGCCGACACGGCGGGGTCGCGAGCCCCCTCACACCCCGCATCTCCACGCCAACCCGCACAGCGCCCCGCCCCCACCAACTTCTCCCTCACCCCACCCACAACGCGCGAAGCCGCCCCGCCGCTCCCCCCAGCGCATCCGGCCGACATCAAACTGATTGACGGGCTATCCAACACCGACAAGCTCGAGCGCCTCAAACAGCTCGCCACCGAGTTCGAACAAGACCCCAAGGTCCAGGCCCTCCGCCCGCCCAACACCAACCTCGTCTTTGGCGAAGGCGACCCCGACGCCAAGCTCATGTTCATCGGCGAAGGCCCCGGCGAACAAGAGGACCGCACCGGCCGGCCCTTCGTCGGCCCCGCCGGCGAGCTGCTGAACAAGATGATCACCGCGATGGGCCTCTCGCGTGAATCGGTCTATATCGCCAACGTCGTCAAGTACCGCCCGCCCAGCAACCGCACGCCGACCCCCGAAGAAGCCGCCGTCCAAGGCGCCTACCTCGCGCGCCAAGTCGCGATCATCCGCCCCACCGCGATGGTCGCCCTCGGCGGCGCCGCAACCAAATACGCCCTCTCCACCACCACCGGCATCACCCGCCTCCGCGGCCAATGGGCACAGTTCGTCCACACCGACCCCGCCCTCCCGATCATGCCCACCTTCCACCCCGCCTACCTGCTTAGGTCCTACACCCCCGACAACCGCAAAAAAGTCTGGGCCGACCTCCAAGCCGTCCTCGCCAAACTCGACGCCTGATCGCCCCGCCCGTTTTAGGTGGGACAGGCTTCCAG
>JAHQVV010000116.1 GCA_019634195.1 Phycisphaeraceae bacterium
GCGTCGGGCTGTATTGCGTCCAGGAACCGCCCGACCATCCAGGAGAAATCCAGCGGGTAGCGCACGACCGTGTGCCGCTCGCCGTAGAGCTCGGCCGCGCGTTTGAACCCCGTGTTCGTCGTCGCCGCGATGACGATGCGTAGCGCGGGCTCGCGCTCGCTCAGCTCATCGATCAGGCCGCGCAAAAGGTTTGCTTCGCCGACGCTGACCGCGTTGAAGAGAATCGTCTTGCCCGCGTGCCTCGGCAGCGCCCCGGCGTGCCCGTAGCGGCCCTTCCAGTCCGTCCGCCACTTGCCCGTGCGCAGCAGCGACACACCCCAGACGGGGGAGGTCAGCGTCACGCCGACGGCATAGGCAAGGTCGCGGAGGTTGGGCACGGCATCATTCTAAAGTTGTTGAGCTATGATGGGGCTGCCATGAGTGAGAATAACAGCGAGTTCGCCGAGCAGTTCCTTCGCTATGCGATCGAGCGCAGCCGATACGACCGTGACCTTGCTGAGCGGGCGATTCGGCAGTTGCCTGAAGATAAGTATGTCGCCGTGACTGGCTGTTCGTTGAACAGCATCGGTGTGCTGATGAAGCACGTTGGCGGCAACCTAAAATCACGGTTTACTGACTTTCTCACCACCGATGGCGAAAAGCCTTGGCGTGACCGCGACAGCGAGTTTATTCTCGTCGATGAAACTCCCGAAAACCTTTGGCGGATCTGGGATGAAGGCTGGTCGGCCTACTTTCATACGCTCAACGCGCTCCAGGTAGAAGACTTGGCGAAGACCGTTCTGATTCGCGGGATGCCGCATGATGTGATCGAAGCGATCCTCCGTTCGATGACGCATATCGGCTACCACGTCGGCCAGATCGTGATGGTCTCTCGGCAACTCGTGGGCGAGGCGGACTGGCAGGTCCTGACTGTCAAGCGTGGGGGCACAAAGGCGTATAACCAACGTGTCTGGGGAGACGAATCGCTCAAACCTACGGGCGACGCGACGACCGACCGCTGAGCCTGCCTGTCGGTGTATCATGCCCGGTCCATGACTACGCCAGCAGACAACACCTTCTACGTCACAACCCCGATCTACTACGTCAACGACAAGCCCCACCTCGGGCACGTCTACACGACGATGGTCGCCGATGTCGTCGCGCGGTACCACCGGCTGCGCGGGGATGACACGTTCTTCCTCACCGGCGTCGATGAGCACGCCGCCAAGGTCTCCGACAAAGCGGCGGAGTACGATCTGTCGCCGCAGGAATGGGCCGACCAGAACGCCGCGGCCTTCCGCGGGACGTTCGAGAAGCTGGAGATGACGAACAACGACTTCGTCCGCACCTCCAGCCAACGGCACAAGGACAAGGTCACCGAGTACGTCTCGGCCCTGCTCAAGTCAGGCGATGTCTACGAGGGCGAATACGTCGGCTGGTACGACGCGGGCCAGGAGGAATACGTCCCCGAAAACAAGGCCAAGGACAACGACTACAAGTCCGAGGTCAACGGCAAGCCGCTGGTTAAGAAAACTGAAAAGAACTACTTCTTCAAGCTCGAAAAATATCGCGACGACCTGCTGGCGTTCTATGCCGAGCGCGACCTGGCGGGCAAGGGCTACGTCCAGCCCGAGGCACGCAAGAACGAGGTCGTTAACCGGATCAAGGAAGCCAACGACATCCCGATCAGCCGGACGGGCTCGGGCGGCTGGGGCATCCCCGTCCCCGGCGACGAAGAGCAGACGATCTACGTCTGGATCGATGCGCTGTTCAACTACCTGACCTACGTGGATGATGACGAGCGTCGGCACTACTGGGCCAGCGGCGCAACGCACTTCATCGCCAAGGATATTTTGTGGTTCCACGCCGCGATCTGGCCGGCGCTGCAGATGGCGTTGAGTAAGTGCGATGGCTACGCCTGGGTCTGGGGCGAAGGTGTTCAGCAGAACCAGCTGGTTTACTCGCACAGCTACTGGGTCAGTGAGTCTGGCGAGAAGATGTCTAAATCCCTAGGCAACTTCCTCGACCCCGCCGCGATCGACAACTACGTCGAAGAGTTCGGCCTCGATGCCCTGCGGTATTTCCTCGCAACGCGCGGGCCGTTGGGGACGACGGATAGCGCGTTCTCGCCGGACTTGTTTGTGGAGGTCTACAACAGCGACCTGGCGAATACGTTCGGGAACTCCTGCTCGCGGGTGTCGAACATGATCGGGAAGTATTTTGACGCCAAAACGCCAAGCCGCCAAGACGCCAAGGTTCAAGGTGTGACTTTTAATGCAGAAACACAGATTCAATCGATTTTGCCTGGATCAAACAGTGCTTTCAATGCGTGTAATCTCGCTGGTCCTGCAAATAATGCGCTGATTCTTGTGCGTGAAGTCGATTCTTATATCGAAAAGACGGAGCCATTCAAGCTAGCCAAGGATCCCGAAAAGATTGATGATGTTGGCGCGGTACTTGGCAACTGCATCGAGGCGCTGCGGATTGCTTCGGTGCTGCTCTGGCCTTTCATCCCGGACAAGTGCGAGGCGTTTTGGTCGCGGATTGGGTGCGGGCACTATGCCGAGCAGTTGAAGGACAACGGCACGGGCGATCTCGAGGCGTGGGTGAAGTGGGGGCAGCTCAAGCCCGGCACGCCGATCGAGAAGGGCGAGGCGTTGTTCCCGCGGTATCAGGTTGAGAAGAAGCCGTAAGGCAGTTTTTACCACAGAGTGCACAGAGGGCCACGGAGCAAGGCCAATAGGCCGGGGGTTTTGATGCAGATTAATGATGTGACGGAGCAAGTCATCGGGGCTGCTATTGATGTGCATCGTGTTTTGGGGCCGGGGCTCTTGGAGTCGGCTTACGAATCGTGTTTGGGTTTAGAGTTGAGCCAACGCAAGATTATGTTTTCCCGGTAGATTGAGATGCCGCTTGATTACAAGGGGACTCAGGTCGATTGTGGCTATCGGATTGATCTGCTTGTTCAGGATTGTGTGATCGTTGAGTTGAAAGCGGTGGAACGGGTGCTGCCCGTTCATGAAGCCCAGTTGATGTCGTATCTACGGCTTTCCACAATCAAAACCGGCCTACTCATCAACTTCAATGTCCCTCGTCTCATCGACGGGATTACTCGCAGAGTTCTATGACCTCAGGCGCCTTGCTCCGTGGCCCTCTGTGCTCTCTGTGGTAAGAAAGCGAACCCACAGCAACTCAATTCAACGGCGCAACCCCGCCGCGGAGTTGGTCGATGTCGACGCGGTCTTTGATGAGGTCCCAGACGGCCTTGTTGGTGCGGGCGGCGTTGCCGCGTTGGAGGTCTTCGATGATGACGTCGTGGTTCTCATCGGCTTCGAAGGCGACGTTGTTCTTTTCGCCATCGAAGACCATCCTGTCGCAGCGTATCGACCGGGTGCTCTGCTGGAGCAGGCGCACGTTGTCGCTGGCGACGATGGACTCGATCTGCGCGTCGGGCGCGTCGTCGCCGAGCCAGACGGACAGCCCGCCGGTGTCGGTCATGTCGGCGACGAGTTCTTGGCAGTCGAGTTGAACGCTGTCGCCTTGCTTGCCTTTTTCATCCTTGGGGATGTGTGTCATCTGGACCGTGCCGACGAGTGTCGCGGTGTTGGTCAGGGCGTTGAGGGTCATGGACCGGTCCCAGTTAAAGAGCGTCGAGCCCCGGCCGGTGAGTTTGGCCTTGTTTTTCGCGTCTTTCTTGTCGGGCGGGCGGTAGTCTTCGAGGGTCATGAGGCCCTTGCCCTCGACGACGAGCGTCTCTTGGGCGGGTTTGCCGTCGGCCGCGGGCTGGTTGGTGATGACGAGCTTGGGGCCTTGGAGCATGACGCGGTTGTTGATCTTTTTGGGCTGATCGGCGTCCCAGGCCGAGGCGAGGAACTTGACGTTGCCTGTGGCGACGGCCGATCGGATCTGGCGGTTGAGTTTGTCTTCGTCTTCGTCCTTGTCTTGCTTGTCTTCGCCTTCGTCCTCGGGTTCCGGGCTGAAGACCATGGCCAGCGTGTCGCAGCTCAGTTCGCTGGCGTCGATAGATCGGCGGGACTCGCTGCGGACGCCGCCTTTGAACTCGGCCAGGCCGGTGACGTTGTTGAAGGCCATCGATTCGGTCCAGTCGATGGCGAGGAAGGCGTCTTCGATGCCGGCGTCGGGGTTGTTGGGGTCTTCGAGGACGGTGGCGAGCGAGCCGGGGCCGGTGATGTCGAGTTGCTTGGCCTGGTCGTCCATCTCGATGAACTGGCCGGTGAGCTTTCGGCCGGAAGTCAGGTCGGTGGCCTCTGCGGGGTTGCCGACGGCGTCCGCGGCGAGGGTGAGCCTGTCGTTTTCGACGTCGGCGATGAGCTGGTCGGCGATGAGGTCGATGCGTTGGCCGTCCTCGTCTTCGAGGTCGGCGCGGACGTTGCCGACGGCGTGGATGGAGCGGACCTGGGCGAAGCGGTCTTCTTTGTCTCTTGAATTACCAGGTGCTTCGCCGTCGCTCAGCGTCGGCTCAGCGTTGGGGTTGGGTTTTCCCGGGGGGTTGAGTTCGACGCTGACGCGGTTGCAGGTGAGTTTTGAGCCGGGGCGTTGCACGCTGACGTTGTCGATGGCGCGGATGGCGGCGGCGTAGGGCTCCTGGTTGTCGTCGAGCTTGAGGTCGATGCTCAGTCGGCCGGCGGTGATGTCGAAGGTTTCGTCCTCTGCGTCGCCGCGGGCCTGGACGGCGATGGCGCCCGAGGCGTTGATCGCGGTGGGGTGGTTGTCGATGCCCTTGGCCTTGTCGGGCTTGGCGAAGGCGAGGGTGAGGGTGCGGGCGGCGAGGTCGAAGTCGGTGTGCTTGGCGGTGACGTCGCCGTCGAATGTGGCGGTTTTGACGCCGAGGATTTTGGTTTGAGATCGTCCGGCACGAGACGCTTGGCTTTGCTCAGCGTCGGCGGTGGCTTGCTGTGTATAGAGTTCGAGGTCCAGGCGGTTTTGCCAGGTGAGGTGGAGGGTTTTGCCGTCCTTTTTGTCGGTGTATGTGAGCTGGCCGGGGCCGAGGATGGTGGCGGTGCCGGATTGTTGCCGGACGACGAGTTTTGTGCCGGTGATCTCGCCGCCCAGCGCAGTGGAGAGGATGCGCAGGGCTCGTTCGTCGCTGGTGTAGGCGGTGGTGCGTTCTTCGGAGACGAGGTACTCGAGCTTGTTGGTTTCGAGGCGTTCGACCTCGTCGTTTTTGGTGGTTTGTGCGTAGGCGTTGGGCCCGGCGAGGGTGAGGTGCGCGTCGTCGTCGCTGGTGAGGTGCTCTGGGCGCGTGGCGTGGGGTGAGACGGTGAGCGAGCCGGTCCAAGTGACGACGATGTCGCGCTCGGGATCATGGGTGAGCAGGGTGCGCGTCAGGTTTTTTGGGGGGATGACGAGCGCGGGGAGCGACTGGCCCGTGTTGTTGGCTTGCGCGAGTTGGCCCAGCGGGATAAGCCGCGGCAGATGGCCCGCCGCGTCGGGGTCGATGGGCTTGACCTCGACGGCGTCGGTGCCGAGGGAGAAGTCGATGGTGAGGGTTTGCCCGGCGAGTTCGGAGACCAGGCCGTCGCGGACGAGGACGTCTTGTTTGAAGGTTGCGGCGTAGAACTGCTTGGGGGCGGGGGGCTGCTCGTTGGTAACAGACGCCTTGCTTGGTTCATCTTCGGGTGTTGTGTTGAAGCCGGGGGCTTGGGCTTCGGGGTTGATGATGAGGTACCGGCCCTCGTTGATGACGAGCTGTTCGATGCGCTCGCGCTGGGTGTTGTACGCCAGGCGGAGGCCGATGCCGAAGAAGTCTACTTGTGCGGAGGTGACGTGGACCGGGCCTTGGGTGCTGATCGTGTCGTCTTCGATGGAGAAGTCGGTGGCCTCGTCCATGTAGATGCGCTGCTGGACGAACTGCTCGTACGCGTTGTCGCGCTCCTGCCCGTCGTCGCTGTCTTCACGATCATCGTCGCCGTAGTCGGGTTTTTCGAGGATCAGCTCGGTACCGGCCGGGGCTTGGGAGATGGTGACGACGACGTTGCCGGAGAATCGGCCGCGGCGTGGCTTGCGGTCTTCCATCTCCATGTCGGCCTTGTCGGCGGTGATGGTGATGGCCCGCTGGGTGCCCAGGCGGATCTCGGCGTGCGGCTTGATGAGCTCGGTGATGCCCTGGGGCTTGAGGTTGGTTTCGTCGGCGCGGAGGCGCATGCCACGGAGCTGGCCGTCGGAGTCGACTTTGAAGGTGGTGTACTCGAAGGCGTAGATCTTGACGCCGGCCTGGTCGGGGTTGCCTGGCGTGCCGATCGAGGGGGCGTTGATGTTGCCCGTGGGGTTGGGGGCTTTGGGCTCGGCGGCGGGCGGGCCGAAGACGATCGTCGCGCCGAGCACCAGCCCGGCGACCGCCGTTGCACTGCCCACGACCACGAATCGCTTGCTCATGGGGGTATTGTAGGTGTTTAGATACCGTGTCGCCGGTCGCGGGCCGGCGCGGTTCGCCCTATGATCGTCGATTCTCTAACCCACGAAACCCACGAGGAAACCGATGATCTCGAAAGTGTTCAAGGCCTACGACGTCCGCGCGATCTACCCCGAGCCGCTGGGCGAGGACGACGCCTGGAAGATCGGTTTCGGTACGGCCGAGCTGCTCAAGCGGGAGAACGGCGGAGTAGGCAAAGTCGTCGTCTCACGCGACCACCGGCCGGCGGCGCCGTCCATGGCGGGCTCGCTCATCGCGGGGATCCGTGCGGCGGGCTGCGACGTCATCGACCTGGGCAAGTGCGACACCTCCGTCCAGTACTTCGCCATCCCGCACCTCGACGCCATCGGCGGGGTGCAGTGCACCGCCAGCCACAACCCGATCGAGTACATCGGTTTTAAGATCAGCCGGGCCGGGGCGAAACCCGTCGGCCAGGGCACCGGGCTCGACGAGATCGAGGCCATCGCGCAGAAGCTCGAAGGCGAGGACGCGAAGTGTGGCGGGGCCACCGGCTCGCTCGACGAGCACGATATCTGGGGCGCCTACGCGGCGCACATCCGGGCCTTCCTCCAGCCGAAGCTGACCAAGCCCGTCAAGCTCTTCGTCGACTGCTGCAACGGCATGGGCACGACGCTGCTCGAGAAGGTCTTCAACGGGATCGAGAACCTCGAGATCAAAGCGATCAACGACACGTATACGGATCAGTGGGCGCACGAGCCCAACCCCTTGGTGGAAGAGAACATGGTCCCGACACAGGAGGGTGTGACCGCGACCGGCAGTGCGCTGGGCGCCTGCTTTGATGGCGACGCGGACCGCTGTATGCTCGTCGATGAAAAAGGCCAGCTCTGCGGCTGCGACCACCTGACCGCCTGGCTCGCGGATGTCTTCGTCAAGAAGGACCCGGGCAAGCCGATCGTCTACGACCTGCGCTCGTCCAAGGTCGTCGAAGAAACGATCAAGGCGCTGGGCGTCGAGCCCGTCCGCGCGAAGGTCGGGCACGTCAATATCAAGAAGTCGCTGCGTGACAGCGACGGCTCGTTCGGCGGCGAACTGTCCGGGCACTTCTACTTCAAGGATAACTCGTTCGCGGACTCCGGCGCGATCCTGCTGGCCGTCGCGCTCGGTGTGCTCGGCTCGTCCGACAAGCCGCTGAGCGGACTCATTGATCCCTACCGCAAGTACCCGCAGTCCGGCGAACGCAACTTCGAGAACGAAGACAAGCAAGGCACCATGGCCAAATGCAAGGAGATCTTCGGCCAGGGCGCCGACCTCGTTGATGAACTCGACGGCGTCACGGTCGACTGCTGGTCCGGCGGCGGCAAGGGCCTGCCCGGCGGGTATTGGTTCAACGTCCGCGCTTCCAACACCGAACCGCTGCTGCGCCTCAACGCGGAGGCGAAGGATCAGGCGACGCTTGATGCGCTGCTTGCCGAGCTTAAGCCGATGCTGGGCACGCCCGCGGTCGGGCACTGAGCGCGGACGCGGGGCGAGGCGTTATCCTTATTGCTGTGTGTCTTTCCTGACCAGCATTCCCGCCCGGATCGCCCGATGACCCCACAAGACGTTCTACAACTCGTCCAGTCCAACGACATCGCCTACATCGACTGCTGCTTCCAGGAGTTCTGCGGGCCCTGGCAGCACTGCACCTACGCGGCCAGCGAGCTGACCGAGGACAGCTTCACGCATGGCTTCGGGTTCGACGGCTCGGTGATCCGCGGCTGGCAGAACCTCAACGAGTCGGACCTGCTGCTCGTGCCGGTCGCCGAGACCGCGGCGATCGACCCGTTCCGTGATCGGCCGACGCTGCAGCTGATCTGCGACATCAAGGACCCGCTGACGAAGAAGCGGTTCTCACGCGACCCGCGGTCGATCGCGCGCAAGGCCGAGGCGTACCTGAAAGGGACGGGCATCGCGGACAGCGCCGTGTTCTCGCCGGAGGTCGAGTTCTTTGTGTTCGACAACGTGTCGTTCGACCAGCGCAAAGAGGCGGCGTACTACCACGTCGATTCGGTCGAGGGCAAGTGGCAGCGCGGCGACAAAAGCCCGGTCAACCTCGGCCAGCAGATCCGCGGCTACGAGGGCTACTTCCCGATGCCGCCCAACGACTCGCTCGCGGACCTGCGCTCGCATATGGCGGACCTCTTGGAGGGGATGGGCGTGCCGGTCGAGTGCCACCACCACGAGGTCGCGACCGGCGGGCAGTGCGAGATCGACCCGCGGCAGCAGCCGCTGCTCGCCGCGGCCGACGCGCTGCAGCGCGTCAAGTACGTCGTCCGCAACGCCGCCAACCGCTTCGGCAAGTCCGCGACCTTCATGCCCAAGCCCATCCACGAGGACAACGGCAGCGGCATGCACATCCATTTTTCGCTCCGCCAGGGCGAGGACTCGGTCTTCGCCGGCCGCAAGTACGCGGGCCTTTCGCAAGAAGGCCTCTGGGCGATCGGCGGGATCCTCAAGCACGCGCCGTCGCTGCTCGCCTTCACCAACCCGTCGACGAACAGCTACAAGCGCCTCGTGCCCGGGTACGAAGCGCCGATCAACCTGATCTATTCGTCGCGCAACCGCTCGGCCGCGATCCGCGTGCCTGTCTACTCCAACGACAAGCAGACCAAGCGGCTCGAGGTCCGCTTCCCCGACCCCTCGGCCAACCCGTACCTCGCGTTCGCCGCGCTGGTCATGGCCGCGCTCGACGGCATCCAGAACCAGATCGACCCGCCCGAGCCGGTGGACAACGACATCGAGCAGATGTCCCAGCAAGAGGCCGGCCAGATCGAGCGCACCCCGACCGGCCTGAGCCGGACGCTCGACGCGCTGCAAGCCGACCACGCGTACCTGCTGCAGGGCGACGTCTTCACCGCCGAGCTGGTCCGCAACTGGATCGACTACAAGATGGAAAGCGAAGTCATCCCGATGGCGTCGCGGCCGACGCCGTATGAATTTTGTATGTACTACAACGTTTGAGGTGGAGAGCTTGTGGGCCGTCGTTATACAAAATTTTTTATCCTGGCTGTATTAGTCTTGATTTGTGTTGGCTGTTCATCTTCACAACGACCACCCATTCCGCAACACTTACGCGGAATTCAGTCATCGCGCTCATTTGGCCAGATCGTTTCGAGATCTGGTAGTCAATTCTTCGTCAATATTGGCACGCGAGACGGTCTTACAGAGGGGACGCGTTGCTATATCCACCGCTCAGACCAGCTTGTTGGTATGGGGCTTGCCACTGAAGTACGTAAAACCGACGCAACGATTGAGTGGACACATCAGCAGGATGGGCTCGTACCACAACTCGATGATCGTCTCATGTGGCTGCATGAAAAATAACAATCGTTTTGCATACAGCTTTCTGTCATGGATGTCTTGGCTGCCGTATAAATCTTGTTTGTCTAATAGTGAGGACGCCACATGATCCGAACCGCAGAACAATCTGAGAAAGTCGCGGTCGCGGGGGACGTGTACGCGCTCCTGGCGACCGGCGAAGAGACGGGTGGGGCGTACGCGTTGATCGAGGCGCGGGTGCCGGTAGGGGGCGGCCCGCCGCCGCACACGCAGAGCGATGTCGAGTTGTTTTACGTGCTTGAGGGTGAGGTGACGTTCACGGTGTCGGGCGAGGACGTGGTCGCCGGGCCGGGGGTTTCGGTCCGCGTCGAGCCCGGGGTGGTGCACGCGTTTAAGAACCGGTCGAATGCGGACGTGCGGATGCTGATCCAGACCCTGCCCGCGGGGATGGACGATTATTTCCGCGCGGTCGGCGAGCCGGTTTCATCGATGGCGGACGACGTGCCGATCACCCCGGAACACATCGCGAAGCTCAAGGCGGCGGCGCCCGATTACGGCATCGAGATCCTGGTCTGATCACAGCTTGCCGACCTTGATGCCTTCGCCGACGTTGGCCATGCCGGGGCCGAAGTAGGGTTTTCCTAAGGGCAGGATCATCGGCTCCTCGAAGGGGCGGCAGGGAACCATCGCGGCGATGGTGTTGAGGCGTTCGACGAGGTCGGCGGGCAGCGGGCCTTTCTCGAGGTCTCGGACGCCGGCCTCGAGGTGGCTGGCTTTGCTCGTGCCCAGCAGCACGGTGCTGACCGCGGGGTGTGCGGCGGTGAAGCGGATGGCCAGCTCGGGCAGGGGCAGGCCGGTGTCGTCGAGGAGTTGATAGAGCGCGAGGAACTGCAGGTGGCGCTGTGCGGACATCCATGGGGGCTTGGTCTTTAGTTCATCGTCGTAGCGCTTGGCGAGCCCGCCTTGCTGCAGGACGCTGCCGAGCATTACGCCCATGCCAAGCGACTGCGCGGTGGGCAGCAGCTCGAGCGCCGCCTCGCGGAACAGCAGGCTGTAGTTAAACGCGCACAGCAGCACGTCGAACTTGTTCGACGCGACGAGGTGGTGCATCTCGTTGACAGTGGTGCCGCCCAGGCCGGTGTACCGGATCTTGCCTTGTTGTTTGAGTTGGTCGAGGGCTTGCATGACCGGGCCGTCGACGCCTTGCGGGTCGGTCCACCACGGGTACTGCTGTGGCCGGTCCGGCTCGTGGATGATGAGCACGTCGATCGATTCGATGCCGAGCAGGCGGAGGCTCTCTTCCGCCGATCCGATCAGCGCGTCTTTGTCTTGCGGGTCGAAAGGCTGAGGGCGGCCGCCGAACTTGGTGGAGATGACCAGGTCGTCGGGGGTGTTGGTGACGCGTTTGAGTGCTTTGCCGAGCGTCTCTTCGGAGTTGGCGTAGGCGGGGGCGGTGTCGAGGAAGTTGATGCCGAGGTCGAAGGCCTTGGTGAGCGTTTCGACGGTGGCATCGACGCCGCCGCCGAGGTCGGAGGTGAAGAGCCCGCCGAGGGTGAGCGGCGAGATCTGCAGGCCGGTGTTGCCGAGGGATCGTTTTTGCATGCGGGTTATGTTAACCCGGCGCGGCCGCGCTACTTGCCCTCGCCGAGCTGCCGCAGCTTTGCGATGACGTCTGCGGGCTCGGCGCGGACGCGGTAGTCCTCGTGTGCGTGGGCGAAGCGGATCTTGCCGTCGGGGCTGATGAGGTATGTCGCGGGCAGGGGCAGCTTGGCCGAGGCGTCGCCGTTGTGTGCTTGCAGGTCGATGCGGCCTTCCCAGAGCTTGACGATCTCGGGGGTGACCTGAGTGGTGATGCCGAAGGCGTCCGCGACGTTGTTGCCGACGTCGCTGAGCACGGGGAAGGCCAGCTCGTTGTTCTGTTGGCTGGTCAGCGAGTAGTCGGGCAGCTGCGGGCTGATCGCGACGAGCTGGCCGCCCAGGCCCCGGATGGTTTCGAGCTCGTCCTGCCAGGCGGCGAGGGTGAGGTTGCAGTACGGGCACCACGCGCCGCGGTAGAAGACAACAACGACCGGGCCGTCATTGAGTAGCTCGGCGAGCGCGACGTCTTTGCCCGCCGCGTTGGGCAGGGTGAATTCGGTTGCTTGATCGCCGACTTGTTTCATGGTGTCGATGACGCCGGTCGCTTTGACCTTGGCGATGCCGTCGTCGTAGAGCGTCTTGGCCTGCTCGGTGGCGTTCTCGGCCCACTGCGCCTTTTTCTCGTCGAGGATGGCCTGCAGGCCCGTGGCATCGGCCGTATCGCCTGGCGTTTGCGCGGCGTCCTGCGGATCGCAGGCGGCGAGGAACACGAGCGAGAGAAGAACAACAGCAATCAATGCGGGCATAGCGGTTCCTTGGTTGGAGGGTCCAAGGGACAATACGCGGGCGCTGCCCGTTATTCCAACGAGGCAATGTTTTGCTGGTGCGATCACGCCGCGGCGGTGTAGGCGGGCAGCAGGTCGATCGCGCGTTCGATCTGTTCGCGGACCGGGCGGCGGATCGATCGGCTCGCGTCCCAGAGCTGTGCGATCGTCAGCCAGTGCAGCTGCCGCTTCTCGTGGCCGGGCTGGTAGCCGGCGTACTGGGCGAGGAAGGTCTGCGTGGGGAACACCTTGCCGCTGGTCTTTTGGTGTTCGTACTGGCACAGCTGCTGGTGCCGCTCGGTCAGCACGCCCGATTCTTCAAGCGTCTCACGGATCGCGGATTGCAGCGGGGTCTCATACTTGCCGACCTTGCCGCCGGGACGCCAACCGCCTGACGCTGCCCGGCGGGTCGAGATCAGCAGGAAATGCGGCTGGCCCAGCAGGTGGCGGTAGACCACGAGCGCGGCGCGCGGCGTCGCGAACGCCTGGGGCACTTCTGGCTTGGTCGTCAGGATGGGTTGCCCGAAGAAACTCATGGTTGATGAGTTGCATCGGGCCGATCGGGGGGGTGACTTCACCCCATGAACGGTGGTCACCGAAGAACGCGGTAAATCGGGGCCGAAGTTATCGGTATTCCGGGTGGACGAGTGGCTTAGTGCGCCGCGGCCTTGTCGCGGAGCTGTTTCGCGGCGGCGGCGGCGCGCTGGGCGGCGGCGGCGAGGTCGAGCTCGGGGCTGGCTTGGGCTTGGGCCGGGGCCGGGGCAGGAGGAGCAGGGGCCGGGGCCGGGGCTTGGGCGGGAGGCTCTTCAAGCATCGCCGCGGCCTCGTCGACGGTTTCTGCGTCTGCTTCGGGGTCCAACTCGATTGTTGGCGGCTCGTCCTGTGCCTGGGGCTGCGCTGGGGCTTGCGGCTCTGGTTGTGCTACGGCCTGCGGCTCGGGTTGCGCTTCGGCTTGCGGCTCTGGCTGTGCTGGGGCTTGCGGCTCTGGCTGTGCTGGGGCTTGCGGCTCGGGTTGTGCTTCGGCTTGCGGCTCGGGCTGTGCTGCGGCCTGCGGCTCTGGCTCCGCTACGGCTTGTGGCTCGGGCGTCTGGGCCTGCGCCGCAGGTGGCTCGGGCAGTGGGGTGTTCTCCGCCGCCTGCTCGGCGGGCTCAGCGGCTTGGGCGGCGGTTGCGTCAGCGGGCTGTTCCACCACGGCGGCGATGACCGGTTCCTGCTGGGCCAATGCCCGGACGACCTCGGCCATGCGTGATTCGATCTCGCCCAGGCCCTGCTCGGCCTGCTCGATCTGCTCCTTAAGTGCCAGGCGCTGCTCGTTCACCTCGGCGATTGTCTGGCGGAACTGCTCGGCTTCGAGGTAGAGGGGCTGGAGCACGGCATCGATCCGCTGGCCAAGGGTCGTGGTTGAGTTATGTGGCATGGTGGGGTCTCGGTCGTGGTGGACATGGGTGTGATTGGCACGTATGGCTTCGGCCTTGCGCGCAGCGGCGCTTGAGACATCGCACATGCCGCGCAGGCACGTCCGAGAATGATGGGGCTGGTTTGGCTAGAGCCGCTACTCTTTGGTATAGCGCGAGATCAGGTCGATCAGGTTGCGCTGCTCGGGGCGGAGGTTCAGCGACTGACGCCAGTGCGTGAGCGCTTCGACGCGGAGCGCGTCGTCTTCTTCGCCGTCGCGGAGGTAGATCGCCATGAGGCTGATGCCCAGGCCGTTGAGCGACGCGGTGTCTCGGTTGTTGTTGGCCAGCGCGCCGCGGTAGGCCTCTGCGGCCTGTTCGAACTTGCTCTGCTTAAAGAGGACCAGGCCCATGCGCTCGCGGGCGATCGGGTCGCCGCCCTCGCGTTCGATCGCGTGCAGCACGTTCTCGGCCCGCTGGAAGTTGCCCAGCTTCAGGTGCGCGTCGGCCAGGCCGAGCAGCACGGGGACCGCGGCGTCGCCCAGCTCGAGGGTCTGTCGGTAGGCCTGCACGGCGTTCTTGTGGTCGCCCGTCAGCGAATACGCCGCGGCGAGGTTGGCCCAGCC